>JAZGCO010000134.1:0-4513 GCA_036476995.1 Gemmatimonadota bacterium | reverse complement strand
CGAGCGCGTGAACGATCACCGGCCTTCGAACCGCGGATCCCTCTTCTCCTTAAACGCCCGGACACCCTCGCGCCAGTCGGCCGTCTCCATACAGCGAAGCAGCGCTTCGGCCTCCAGATGCAGCGCGGAGTCCAAATCCGAGTGGGGAGTCCGGTGCAGAAGTTCCTTGGCCAGTGCCAACGACAGGGGCGCCTTATTCGCCAGTTCGGTTGCCATAGAAACCGCTTCCGCAACCACTTGATCGGCAGGCACAGCCCGGCTCACAAGGCCCATGTCCATGGCCTCGGCGCCGGTAAACATTGGGCACAGGAGAAGCAGCTCCCGAGCCCGGGCTCTCCCGACGGCCCTCTCCAAGGTGGCGGTAACGCCTCCACCCACGAACGTGCCCAGTCCGACCTCTGGGAAACGGAGCTTCGCATCGACGGCCACTACCGCCAGATCGCAGGCAACAAGTAGCTCCAATCCGGCGCCGATGGCGTGCCCCTGGGCCGCCGCGACCACCGGCTTCGGAAGCGTCTGAATCCGCCTGGCCGCGCCTTGAGCCGCCTCGACATACGTGCGTTTGGCATCGGCGTTCCCCGGCCCGGCGGCGTGCGCATCCAGGTCTGCACCCACGCAGAAAGCCCTCCCGGCCCCGGTCAGGATGACGACCCGCACTGCCGGGTCATCCGAGAGGTTGGCAAGCTCAGCATCCAGCGAACGATACAGCTCCAGGCTCACCGCGTTCATGCGGTCGGGCCGGTTGAGGCACACGGTGGCCACCGGTCCGTCTCGGGTTACCAGAACTGTAGATTCGAGCCCAGAGCCGCCCGTGGAGCCACCAGCAGCCCGTGTCATGGACCGATGTGGCGGAGAATAATATCTGTCACCTCAGCGTGCGCCTCCTCCGGAATCCAGTGACTGACCCCTTCCAGCACGACAAACTCATAAGGTCCGGACACGTACGCCGCAGATGCTTCCGCGGATTCCCGGGCAAACGCCTGATCCTCAGTGCTCCAGACGTACACGGTAGGCACACGGATCTTGGGTGGCGGCCCTGGAGGAGCCTCAGGTGCAGGGAGCGATAGGGCCCGGTACCAATTTAGCGCCCCAACCAGAGCGTCAGGAGAGGAGAAGACACTGAGATACTCGTCCACAGATTCCGGCGGAATCGCGGGGCCCGCATAGATGCGTCTGAGAAGCTGCGCGTCGTTGGCTAGCAACCGGTCAGCCGCACCACCAGCCATAAGGTCCTGCATGTAAGAGGAGCGCTTGGCTTGCTCGGAGTTCGGATCGCTGCGGGCTGCTGCGAACGCGGCGGGATGCGGCGTTGATAGCACGATGAGGGTGGCAACCCGGTCTGGGCCCTGCGTCGCTGTGACCCAGGCGACCGCCCCGCCCCAGTCATGACCTAACAGGTGAAACCGTTCGTAGCCAAGAGCATCCGCCATCGCGAACACATCTCCCACCATGCTCGTGAGTTGGTAGTGCTCTGCGCCCTGGGGCCGGGCACCAGGGGAATAGCCACGCTGATTTGGGGCCACAACCCTGTATCCCGCCTCGGCTAGCACAGGGATCTGCGCCCGATAGGCGCTGGCCGTCTGCGGAAAGCCGTGCAGCATGAGCAGGAGCTCGCCGCCAGCTGGGCCCGCAGCCAGAGCGTCAAATACCCACTCTCCTGCATGGATGCGGATTTGTTCCAAGGGCTCTTGCGCCAGGGCTCGCTCTCCGGACCGCGGTTGCGCGCAGCGTCCACAACTCAGACTCTTATTTTTCAACACTACGTGTAAGGGGTCCTGAGTGCCACGCGGCATGGACTAGTTTCACCGGCGCCGTCACGTCGCCGACCAAACGTTCCTTCTGGAGGATTAATGGCGGCGACGGGCGCCCCCAGGCTCAAGAAACAGCTGACCCTGTTCGACGTGTACGTCGTTGCGGTCGGCCCCATGTTGAGCTCCGGATTCTTTCTGCTCCCGGGCCTAGCCGCCGCCGGGACGGGACCCTCCGTCATACTCGCTTATTTCCTGGCGGGATTCTTCGTTCTGCCCGCCATGCTGAGCCAGGCGGAACTAGCCACGGCCATGCCCCGCGCCGGCGGAACGTACTATTTCCTCGACCGCAGCCTCGGCCCGATGGTAGGCACCGTAGGGGGTCTAGGCACATGGCTCGTCCTGGTGCTCAAGAGTGCGTTCGCGCTGATCGGGATGGGGGCCTACCTGGCCCTGTTCACTACGTTCGAAATCAAGCCGCTGGCGGTCGGGCTTACGCTACTCTTCAGCCTGATCGCGATCATGGGAACCAAGGGCTCGAGCCGGTTGCAGCGCGGACTGGTCGTGGTCGTTCTCGGGCTCGTAGCCGTGTTCATTGTTGCCGGGTTGGCCAGCGTTTTCGGAACCCGCGGCGTACAGATTTCCTCAGACGACTTCCGGCCCTTCCTGACGCACGGCGGAGAGGGCTTGTTCGCAACGATCGGCCTCGTGTTCATCTCATACGCCGGCCTGACGAAGGTAGCGAGCGTCTCCGAGGAAGTTCGTAACCCTGACCGAAACCTGCCCCTGGGCATGGCTCTGGCCATCTTGACCGCTTCGGCGATCTACGTGGTCGGCGTATTTCTCATCGTCGCGGCCCTCGAGCCCGAGGTACTGTACGATACCTTCACTCCCGTCGTCGATGCGGGACTTGAATTCATGAACTGGCTGCCACGACCGGTGGCCATGGTGCTTCTGGTCACTCCTGCTCTGGCCGGGCTGGCCGCCGCGGGCAACGCCGGCATTCTGGCAGCTTCCCGATATCCACTGGCCATGGCACGTGACAAGCTCATCCCGTCTCCTTTTGCGATGCTCAGCCGATTCGGCACCCCCGTACTCGGCATAGTGGCGACCGCAGTATTGATCGTGGCGGGCATCCTCACTCTCGATGTCCTGACCGTCGCCAAGCTGGCGAGCACGTTTCAGCTGCTTATTTTTGCCCTGCTCAATCTGGCCGTCATCGTGATGCGGGAGAGCCGGCTCGAAGCGTACGACCCGGGGTATCGTTCTCCCCTGTATCCATGGGTTCAGATCTTCGGTCTGCTTAGCCCTATACTGCTGATAGCGGTCATGGGGCTCATGCCGATCGTGTTCGCGATCGCACTGGTTGGCGTCTGCCTCGGCTGGTTCTTCTTCTATGCGCGCGACAGAGTGGTCCGCGACGGCGCCGTGTTCCACTGGTTCGAGCGCCTGGGAGAGCGAAGGTTCGAAGGCCTGGATACCGAACTGCGCGACATCATGAAGGAGAAGGGGGTTCGAGAGGGGGACCCGTTCGACGAGCTCATTGCGATGGCCGCCGTTCTCGAACTGTCCGATTCCAGCACATTCGAAGACGCAGTACACAGCGCTGCTGCCCTGTTGTCGGAGCGGATCGCCGTCCCGGCGAAGAGGCTCTCGGACGGATTTCTGCGCGGCACGAAGATGGGGGCGACGCCGGTAGCCCACGGTGCAGCCCTTCCGCACCTTCGACTGGCGGAAGCTGAGTTTCCACAGCTCGTGTTGGCACGCTGCCGCGCTGGAATGGCCATCTCGGTTGGCGACCAGTTCGCAGACAACGAAACGCACGGCGAACAGGTATATGCGATTTTCTTCCTGGTGAGTTCGGAGGAGAATCCCGGCCAGCATCTTCGGCTTCTGGCACAGATCGCCGGCCGAGTGGATGACGAAGGCTTCATGGAGGAGTGGCTATCGGTCGAGCACGAACGCGAACTGAAACGGGCCATACTCAGAAACGAGCGCTTCCTGTCTCTGCGGCTTGCCGACCACAGCCCATCGGAGGCGCTCATCGGCCGGAAGCTCATGGACCTGGATATTCCGGAAGGCGTCCTCATCGCCCTCATCCGGAGAGAAGGCCAGCACCTCATCCCACGCGGTCAAACGGAGCTTCAATCCGGGGACCGGCTCACTATTGTGGGCGACCCAGAGGGAATCGGTGACATGGCGGCCCGATACGGAGAATCGGGCGGCTCGTGACGTCGAGGCCGTTACAGTCGGCCGAACCGGTGATCCCCTCCGTGCCCCTCAGTGTTGGGGAGCGCCCTTAGTTCCTCGCCTCAGCTTCAAAGCCACGCCTGTCACAGCGATTCCGACGAACACCATGAGCAGGCCCAATGTCGATATCAGGGCCATAGCTCCAGCGGCTGGCCGGAAGAACAGGACAAGACCGAACACCACGGACATGGCTCCAGCAAGCACTAGCAGCCACTCGCCCTGCACCATCTTCCGCAGCTCGCGCGCCGCGTTGATTTCAAGTGCTCCGGTGGCCACGGCCCAGGTGGCCATCCAGTACATCAGGCCCACCGATGTGATACCTGGCCACGACATGATCGCGACGCCCAAAACGACACCCGCTGCCCCACGCGGCAACATGCTGGCCCACGCGGTGTTTCCTTGCTTGGCCCGCCGCGACACGAGGATGGCCATAATACCGTCTACAAGCACGAACGCGCCGAACAGCGTCATGAGCGTCTGCAATATGGTGATCGGGTACCCCACCGTGATCAGAC
>JAZGCO010000133.1:0-2409 GCA_036476995.1 Gemmatimonadota bacterium | reverse complement strand
CCGGCCGGTGACGAGGTGAGCATGTACGTGTGCGGTGTCACTGTCTACGACTACTCGCACGTTGGCCACGCGCTGAGCGCCATCACGTTTGAAGTTCTGCACCGTTATCTGGAGTACCGGGGATATAGAGTCCGGCGCGTGGTGAACTTCACGGACGTTGACGACAAGATCATCGCCAGGGCGGAGCGCGATGGACTCTCATCGGAGGAGATCGCCAGGACTTATACCGACGCCTACCTGGAGGATATGGAAGCGCTGAATGTCCTTCCGCCGACCGTGTACCCAAAGGCTACCGAAGAGATCCCCCAGATCATCGCATTGATCTCGGACCTGATTGAGAAAGAGTTTGCGTACGAAGCGGAGGGAAGCGTCTACTTCCGCGTCAGGAACGATCCGACGTACGGCGAGTTGAGCCATCGGACTCTGGGCGACATGATTCAAGGAACGAGGTTCGAGCCCGAGCCCGGGAAAGAATATCCCGCTGATTTCGCACTGTGGAAGCTCTCGAAGCCCGGCGAGCCGGCGTGGGAGAGCCCGTGGAGCAACGGCCGGCCGGGTTGGCATATCGAATGCTCGGCGATGGCGTACCGCCATCTCGACGACGTGATCGACATCCATGGTGGTGGCCTGGATCTGATATTCCCGCACCACGAAAACGAGGTGGCCCAGAGCAAGGCGTTCACCGGCGCTGACAAGCTCGCCCGTTTCTGGATGCACAACGGCATGCTCCGTCTGAGCGGGGAGGCGATGAGCAAATCCACCGGAAACGTTGTACGCATCCGGGATGTACTGGCCAAACACAGCTCGGACGCGATTCGCCTCTGGATCTATTCGTCGCACTACAGGAGCCCGCTTCTGTATGACGAAGAGGGGCTTGAAGCGGCGGAGCGCGCGGCGCGGCGACTTCGAAACGCGTTGACCGCGCCCGCGGACCCGGACGCGGAGAAGCCGCTGGACCCGGCGCGGTACAAAGAGCGTTTCATAGAGGCGATGGAGGACGACCTGAACCTTCCCCAGGCGACCGCGGCTCTGTTCGATCTCGTTCGGGACATCAATCGTTCCAGGGACACCGGTATGGAAGTTTCGGCCGCACGCGATACGCTCCGTGAACTTTCGGGTGTCCTGGGACTGACGCTCGAAGGCCCCGCTGCACAGGCGGAAGGGCCGTCTGACGCCGAGATCGAGGAGATGATCGGCGAGCGGACGCGGGCCCGCTCTGAGAGCCGTTATGAGGACGCGGATGCGATCCGAGATCGCCTCGAGGCGCTGGGTATTTCGATATCAGACTCTGCTGACGGGACAAGCTGGAGCCGCGTGTAGAGCGGCTGTGGGGTCAGTCGTTGATGCGGACTGCTATGACGGCGATCACGGTGAAGACCATGGCGAGGACGACCGTGCCCCGGAAGAGCGTCCGTTCGAAGCCGCGTCGCACGCGGAACGAGCTCTCAGCAGCGCCAAAGAGCTGAGCGCCCGTGCCCCTGACCTGAAGTAGGACGGCGCCGATGATCAATCCAGCGAGAATAATCTCGATCCAGTTGATGAGGGTTTCCACTAGCTAGCGAACGCTCCCGAGGACGATTTGCTCTTGCTGTCGGCCTCGCCGGTGTTATTGCCGTTCCTGCCACCACGTACGAACGTGCCGGCCTGCCGGCCGTTTTCGCCGACACTTTCATGGTAGACCGCCATGATCGCATCCGCCAGCTTCTGGGAATCGTGGTGTGTCCGGATTTCCGCGGCGAGCAAATCAGCCCTGGCCACCCTGATATCCAGTCCGGACATGTCGCCCAACTCGACGTGGGTCGTGCGATGGCTGGCACGCAGGTCAGACATATCGGAGTTCGTGATTACGTAATCGATGTTCAACTCCGGGCAGTGGGAGATTATCGCCCTCACGTGGTCAGCGACGGTGTAGTTGTCCGTTTCGCCCGGCTGGCTGGCGACATTGCAGACATAGACCACAGGGGCCTCGGAGTTGGATATCGCCTCCGTGAGGCCGGGCACGAGCAGGTTGGGGATGATGCTTGTGTAGAGGCTTCCGGGACCGATGATGATCATCCGCGCCGATTCTATGGCGGCGCTTGCGCCCTCGTACAGGGCCGGGGATTCAGGCTCCAGATAAACATGTTGTATCGAACCTTCGGAGAGCGTGATGTTCGTTTCGCCGCGCACCCTCTTGCCGTGCGACATGTCGGCCGTGAGCCGTATGTTGTCCAGCGTTGACGGCACGATCCGCCCGTGGACGTTGAGGATCCGGCTCGACTCGGTGACGGCATCTTCAAAGCTTCCGGTCACTCCGGACATTGCTGCGATGAACAGGTTCCCGAAGCTGTGGCCCGCGAGCCCGGTGCCTTCCGGGAACCGGTACTGGAAGAGATCCTTCATCAGAGGCTCTGCGTCAGCGAGTGCGAC
>JAZGCO010000132.1:0-2320 GCA_036476995.1 Gemmatimonadota bacterium | reverse complement strand
CCCAGACGGCGGAGCTCGCCCGCCTGTCGCTGGCTCTAGGCGGCGAACGAACCCGAGTGAGACTCACTTTCGGAGTTGGCTTATGATCTCGCTACGAAGCTGGCATCCGGTCGTTCTCGCCATCTGCACGCTGGTGTTGGCATCGTGCTCGCGCTCGCGCGTAGTGGTGACCGAGGGTCAGGTACGACCGAGTGCCGCCGAGACCACCTCGCTCACCGAGACCCCGGACAAGCGAGACCCGCGGAACGCCTCGGACTTCGTCGATCATGCCGTTCGCAGGCCGCTCGGCTATTTAGTCAACCCACCCCGGGTGTTTCACGACCTATTCGGCAAGAAGGTCGAGGCCTACAACCCCACCGCCGAGGACGATGTGGTGAATTCGAGCTGGTTCACCCACCGGAACGATCGGCGCCGAATGACGCCCGAGGAAGTGGCACGCGGGCCCGGCGATGGAACGGGGCCCGACACCAGCGGGATCTGGACGGTCATTGGGGCGAAGGTCGGGGGGATTACTCCGGGCTTCATGATCCGGGATGCGGCCGGCGTAAAATACCTCGTCAAGTTCGACCCGCCCAGCAATCCGGAGCTGATGACGGCTGCCGAGGCGATAACCCAGCGTCTGTTTTACGCAGCCGGATACCACACGCCCACGACGCACGTCGCGCTATTCGATCCTTCCAACGTCCGAGCTGCAGAAGGGCTGACGTTCGAGAACGAGCGCGGGCAACATGTGCCGGTGACGGACGCGGACCTGCAGGAGCTGCTGCGCAGTATGCCGCAGCGCCCGGACGGCCGCATCCGGGCGGTGTGCAGCCGGATTCTGCCCGGATTAGACATCGGCCCGTTCGAGTACGAGGGCACGCGTAGCGACGACCCCGCTGACACGATCCCCCACCAGCACCGCCGTGAGCTCCGAGGCCTGTACGTGATGGCCGCCTGGCTCAACCACCTCGACACGAAACAGCGGAACTCACTGGACATGCTCGTCGAGGAGGACGGTCGCCGTTTCGTTAAGCACCATTTGATCGACTTCGGCTCCAGTCTGGGGAGCTCGAGCATCTACGCCAACGGTCCCGGCGATGGAGTGGAGTTCGACCTCGACCTCGGCAATATCGGCGCTCGCGCGATCACCGCCGGGGTCTATACGGCCCCTTGGGAACGCTACGAGTATGAGCCCAAGTATCCATCGATCGGCTTCTATGCGGCGGACCTCTTCGACCCCGGAAACTGGCGCAACAATTACTCGAACCCCGCCTTTAAGCATGCCACGGTGCGCGACGGTTACTGGGGCGCGAAGCTGGTGGCCAGCTTCGACGAGGAGCAAATCCGCGCTGCGGTGGCGACGGGCCAGCTCAGCAACCCGCAGGCAGAGGAGATCTATGTCCAGGCCATGGTAGCCCGCCGAGACCTCACTGTGCGCTACTGGTTCTTGCGGGTGACCCCGCTGGAGGAGCTGGCCATCACGGTCGCAGCGGAAAGACCCGGCCTCGTGGCCGTCAGCTCGGACGGACCCGCTCTCGCTTTTCGGGACCTCGCGGTCGCCGAGGGGCTCGTGCCGGCCCCTGGACGCAGGTACGAGATGCGCTTCGAGTTTCCAGCCGCTGGAATTCGAATCAAAGATGTGCGCGGGCCGAGCATCACGCCGGACGGCCGAGGCAAACTGGAGCTGCCCATTCCGCGCGCTGCCGGCCCAGAATTCTGGGAGGGCCTGAGGAGCCGACCGCTGGAGAAGCGTCTGGCCAAGCTGGAGCTCACAGCCATCCCAGGGCCGGGTCAGCCCAGCCCCCGCTCGGTTCGCGTCTACCTGCTGCCCAACCAGGACACCGGCTATCGCGTCGTCGGAAGAGCCTATTAGGAATCGGCGGGCTGAAGGACCGGAACTCTTCAAGTAGCCCCTGCAGCGGAGCACGGGGAGCCCTGGGGAACCCAAACCGCGTTCCAAACCTTTCTAGTGAAAGGCATACGCTCGTGGCGCCGGCCGAAACCCGCTTGAATGCGCCGAGCCGCCGGGCCGTTCCAATGAAACCTCGTCCGTGCGTGGGACGATAGCAGACGAAAGTCAGAGGGTGGTTCTTATGAAATGGCACAGATTAACCGCAGCCCTTCCCGTCATCGTTCTCGCAGTCGGGGGCGGGATCGCCGCGACGGGGGAATTGGCGGCCGCGCAGGAACCTAGCCCGAGGTACGATACCATCACGGTGCCGAGGGGGACGGAATTTGAAGCGACTCTGAACCAAGAACTGAGCACCAAGATCAACCGTGTGGGCGATCGCTTTAGCGCTACCCTGGATTACCCCGTTACCGACGGGAGACACGTGCT
>JAZGCO010000131.1:0-3681 GCA_036476995.1 Gemmatimonadota bacterium | reverse complement strand
CCGCGCGCCGATCTCGTCGAGACCGAGGAGAACTTCGAGCTCGAGCTGGATCTGCCGGGGTACGATGAGAAGAACATCGACGTGACCGTCGAGCAGGGAATCCTGAGCATCACGGGAAACCGCGAGTCGGGTCGCGAGGAGGAAACGGCCGACTACAGGCTGCGCGAGCGGTCGTTCGGCCGTTTCACACGCAGTTTCTCGGTTCCGCAGACCATCGATTCGAGTGCTGTCGCAGCCGAGTACGCGAACGGAGTGCTGCATGTCACGCTGCCGAAGGCAGCCGAGGCCAAAGCTCGCCGGATCGAAGTGTCCGCGAAGTCCGAGAAGTAAGCGCAGAGCCACGCCACACGCGGCTCCTGGAACCACTAAGAAGGGGCGGACCTCTCAGTCCGCCCCTTTGTTGCATCCGCGATGTGGGTTCGTCAAGAATCGGCCAAGGCGGTAATTTCCGCTCCCGTATGAAGAACTGGACTCTGAGCGCGCCGGAAGGATTTCGTCTCCTACCCGTGATCTATTCACACGGGTGGTTTCAGTGCCCACCATTTCACTGGGACAGCGAAACGAACGCGCTCACACGAGTGCTCAGGCTGTCCAGTGGCGATCTGACTGTGCTGACGCTGAAGGAAGCGGCTCCCGGGACACTCGCTATGAGTTCATCCGCCGACGTGTCCGATAGCGAGCGTGACGAAATCCAGCGGTCGGTCGCCCGCATCCTCTCCTTCGGCCTCGACCTCACCCCTTTCTACGAACTTTGCGACGGTCACGAGACGCTCGAGCGGGCGCGCCGGATGGGGGCGGGCCGGCTGCTGCGGTGCCCAAATCTGTGGGAAGAGATGAGCAAGGCCATCTGCGGGACGAACGTTCAGTGGACGCAGGCCGTCAGCATGATGTCCAAGCTGGCTGAACTGGGAGACCCCGCTGGCGATAATCGACACGCCTGGCCGACGCCCGAACAGGTGGCGGCAGCCGGAACGCAGCGGCTGCGCGATCATTGCCGGGTAGGGTATCGCGCCGACTACCTGGCTGGCCTCGCCGAGTCCGTAGCCGAAGGAAGTCTCGATGTCGGACCCGCTGAGCGTGGCGAGCTGTCAGGGGACGAGATCCGAAAGTTCTTTCTGAGCGTGAAGGGGATCGGAAAGGCGACTGCGGCCTACCTCACCAGCCTCAGCGGCCACTTCAGCGACATCTCAATCGACAGCGCCGTCTACGCGTTCACATCCAAGAAGTACTTCGGCGGCCGAAGGCCCAAGGATGCCGAGATCGTCGCTCTCTACAAAGATTTCGGCGAATGGAAGGGTCTCGCGTATTGGCTCGATTCAGTCATCAGTGCCTGGTGGGTGTCTTCAGGAATCGCATTCGACGAGGACTAGGTCGCGAGCGCAGCGTCCGCAAAGGCGTCCAGCATCTGATACGACATTTCGGAGCTCAGGTCGCCGGCGAGACGCTGACCGCGCAGAACTTGAACCCCGGTATCTTCCCGTGCGGATCCAGCTCGTCGATCGTGAGGACGTTGGCTGAAGCTTCTCGAAAGTGGAACGGAATGAACACGCTACCCGGCGCCATCTGAGCCGACGCCAGGACCCGCAGCTCGATCTCGCCCCGTCGGGACGACACCTCGACCCAGTCGCCATCGTCGATACCGAGCGCACGTAGATCTTCAGGGTTCATTTCGACGCGTGCCTCGGGCGCGATCGCGTTAAGCGCGCGCGACCTCCGCGTCATCGTTCCGGTGTGCCAGTGCTCGAGAAGCCGGCCGGTGTTGAGCACGAACGGGTAGTCGTCGTCGGGCAGCTCCTTGGCTGGCTGGAACGGCCGTGGGACGAACCTGCCGAGTCCGTTTGGGGTCGGGAAACGGTCCCCGAACAGTACCTGCGTGCCGTCGGATTCGAGGTCAGGACAGGGCCACAGCTTGCCGGTGAGCCCCAGGTTCTCGTGCGTGAGCCCGGAGTACGAGGGCGCCAGGGACGTGAACTCCTCGAACGCCTCGGCAGCCGAGTCGTACGACATCGGATAGCCGAACGCCGTCGCCAGGTCGCACACGATCCGCCAGTCCTCCCTCGCTTCGCCCGGCGAGCCGAGGGCCTTGCGGCCTACCTGCACGCGCCGATCCGTGCTGGTGTACGTGCCCGTCTTCTCGAAGAAACTGGCAGCCGGGAGGATGACGTCGGCGAACTCGGCCGTTTCGGTGAGGAAGATGTCCTGCACGACGAGAAAATCGAGATTGGAAAGGGCCTTCCGGATTTTGTTCTGATTGGGGTCGGACATGAACGGGTTCTCGCCCATCATGTACATGCCCTTGATCTTCCCATCCAACGCGCCGTGCATGATCTCGACGACCGTGAGGCCTTTGTCCGGGTCGAGCGGCACGTTCCAAGCGGCCTCGAACTTCTCTCGCACCGCCGGATCTGTGACGTTCTGGTAGTCCGGATACATGATCGGAATGAGACCCGCGTCCGACGCGCCCTGCACGTTGTTCTGGCCGCGAAGCGGGTGAAGTCCGGTTCCGATCCGGCCGACGTTTCCCGTCATCAGCATCAGCGAGATCAGGCTGCGAGCGTTGTCCGTTCCGTGCGTGTGCTGGGAGATTCCCATGCCCCAGAACACCATGGCCGCGCTGGCACTCCCGAACAGGCGCGCCGCTCGGCGAATTTCGTCCGCCTCCACGCCGCAGATCTCAGCTGACGCCTCAGGTGAATAATCGGCCACCAGCGCTTTGAGCTCCTCAAAATTCTCGGTGCGTTTCTCGATGAACTCGTGGTCGAGAAGATCTTCCTCGATGAGGACGTGCATCCAGGCGTTGTACATAGCGACATCGGTCCCGGGACGGATCTGGAGGAAGATCTCAGCGTGGTCAGCCATCGGGATGTGGCGCGTCTCGACGACGATCAGCTTGGTGCGGCCTGACTTCGCCGCTTGCTTCATGAAGGTGGCCGCCACAGGGTGGTTCTCCGTGGTGTTTGAGCCCGCGATGAGCGCCACGTCCGCGTTCTTGACGTCTGCAAACACGTTGGTGACGGCCCCCGACCCGATCGTCTCGAGCAGCGCAGCAACGGACGAGGCATGGCACAGCCGCGTGCAGTGATCCACGTTGTTCGTGCCGAATCCGGCCCGAATGAGCTTCTGGAACAGGTAGGCCTCTTCGTTGCTGCACTTGGCGCTCCCGAAGCCCGCCATGGCCGAGCCTCCGTGGGCGTCCTTGATCTCGCGCAGTCGCCGGCCCGCAAATTCGATTGCCTCCTCCCAGGTTGCCTCGCGAAAGTGCGGCAGCACGTCCTCGTAGCTCACGAGCCCCCCCGGCTTGCGGCCCTTCTTGCCCTGGCCCTTCTTGCCCTGGCCCTTCTTGCCTTGGCCTCCGTTGCCGCCCCGGCCGGTGCCGCCCTTGGAGTCAGCCGTCTCCGGCGACAGCGGACCCTTCGGATACGACGATTCCTTGCGGATGAGCGGCTTCGTCAGTCGGTGCGCGTGCGATGTGTAGTCGAAGCCGTAGCGCCCCTTCACGCACAGGCGCTCGTGATTGACGACGCTGGCTCGCCCATCGGCGAACGCGATCCGGTCGGCCTCGTCGTCTACGTGATACGTGATCGCACAGCCCACGCCGCAGTACGGACACACGGAGTCCACTTCGCGCAGCGGTTTTGCGGGTGCTGCTGGCGCGGCGTTCCCGTTCGCCTTCACAAGCTG
>JAZGCO010000130.1:0-4045 GCA_036476995.1 Gemmatimonadota bacterium | reverse complement strand
AAGAGCGGGCGACCGGTCTCGAACCGGTGACCTTCAGCTTGGAAGTACTCGCCCGCTCCACGGTGGACCACGGTCACCCCCGAAAAACGGGCATCTTCGCCTTCCCGACCACGGTGAGCCACGATAGGCCACGGTAGGCCACGGCACAATCTGCGTCACAACCTACTTGCCGGCCGCCTTCCGCCAGGCGCCCAGGTTGGGCTCGGGGCCTGAGACTTCGAGCTTGAGCGGTTCCCGCTGCTCGCCGATGAACTTCTGGAGGCTCTCGGGTGTGACACGCCACTCGTGACCACGGAACCTGTAGGCGTCTAGGAGCCCCTTCCCTATCCAGTCGCGCACCGTCTGCGGGCTCTTGGTGAACATCCTGGCAATGTCGGCGGTGGATAGGTCTGCCTGTGGTTTCGGGTCGCTGCCGTTAGTGGCTTGCTGGATGTCACAGGCCAGCATCTTCGCTTCCAGGGTTGCCTTGCCACGGGCAAACTCGCCAATGGCCGCAGGAAGGGCGTCAGCGGGCGCCTCGCGGACCAGAGAGTCCACCGTAGCCCGGAAGTCGTGGATGTTCACGGCTGCCTCTCGCCGACGCTGTAGCGGCTGGACTCCTCACGCCAGCCGGCCGCGAGCGCCCGAAACGGATCGAGGTTCAACGCCCGTCCTCTTCGTCCGGCAATAGTTCCCGTACTTGCGCCGTCTTGAACTCAAACAGGATCGGAATCACGCCGACCGGGCCGAACCTGTTCTTGCCGACGATCAATTGGGTGCTGGCCGTGCGCGTGGCGAGATCATAACGGTAATGCGTGGAGCACTTATCAACGAGCAGAACGAGGCCAGCGTCGTTCTCAAGCGTGCTGCCGCCCTGGAGGTCGTAGATGGAGACGCACCGCTCACGGTCCCGGCTCGCCATTCGGTTGATCTGTGACACGCCGATGCTCAGCAGCCGGTGACGGACAGCGAGCGTGCGCGTGACGTGGCTGATCTCGGTCACGCGGTCGTAGATCCTTTTGTCCGTACCCGAACTCGCGAGCTGTAGGTGGTCCACGATGAACGTCCGGCAGTCGTGCAGCCGGTGGAGGGCCTCGATCGCAGCTTCGATCTCCTCGAGCCGGTATATGGGCTCCTGGTTCACATAGAAACCACCCGGGAGGTCGGTGAGCACCTTACAAGCGCCTGCGTCCTGCTCCACGTCGAACTGTTTGCCGCGACTCAAGAACTCGATCGGCGTGCCCGACACGCTCGCGGCGAGACGTGTCGCGATGTCCTCCGTGTCCGCCTCGAGCGCGATGAAGGCCACGTTCTCGGCGGAGCGCATGGCCGCGATCGCCAAGTTGTAGGCGACGTGGCTCTTGCCGACGTTCGATGAGCCCGCGATCAGGAGCTGCGTGCCGTGTGCGGGTCCGATCCGGCCGCCCGCGCCCAGACACAGCCGGTTTAGCGTCGGGAACGGACTCGGTACGGCGTCCGGTGGCTCGCCCTTTCGCTGCCTGATCTCATCTAGCGTCGTCGAGTTCAGCCGGATGAAGTTCTTGAGCTGCGGCGGGTGCAGCTCGGCGTGTTCTTCGGAGCGACGGACACATTCGAGGCTCATCTCGGCCACGTCCGGCCTTACCACGTGGTCTCCTGCAGGTTGCCAACATCGGTCCCCTTGGTTGAGACGGGCTCCAGGTAGTCTTTCCAGTGGTCATCTTTGCCCAGGAAGGTGGCAAACTGCTTCACAAACTTGGTGTCGGCGGTCTTGTCCGCCTCACACGTAGCCCGGTAGTTGCCCGCCGCGGCGATGAGAACTTTCGCGTCGGCGCCCTGCTGGAGGAGACGCTGCCAGGCACGGAACGCGCTGCGCTTGTTGTCAGGTCGGTGGCGGCGCGGGTAGGCCGCCCACGCCGCCTCGAACTCTGGGGTGCAGGCCACTCGGGTCGGAGGTGGGGATCCGTTCGGGCCCTGAGATGCACCATCAGTATCTTTATCTTTTCCGTACTCCCGTACTCCGTTTGCACTGGAGTGCAGACCTAAGTGCAGAGCTTTCGGGTCTTGCTCTTCACTGGAGTGCAGAGCTTGGGCGGGCACGACGGCCCGTACAGCCGGTGCGAGCGGGCCTCGGTGCTTCACCTCGAGCCAGCCTCGAGCGACCATCGAAGCGCGGCGCTTCTCGACGTGGCTGGCCGACATGCCTAGGTACTCGGCCAGGGTGTCGGTGGCCGCGTAGCAGCCGCTACCCGAATCATAACTCCTCACGATGAGCCAGAGTCGGAGTTCGACGGCAGAGAGGTCGCCAGATCGAGCGGCGGCAAAGATCTCGCGCAGGGTCGCCCTGCCGTCCTGCGGCGAAGACACCGCCTAGGCCGCGAGGTCATCGCGAATGAGGCGCACAACGGGCTCGTCGGCATCCTGCCGGCGCATACGCTCGGCCAGCTGCAGGACTTCAAACCAACGCAGAGTGATTGCGCGCTTGGCCTCCCAGCGGGAGCGCCTAACCCGGATTCGCACCGTCGCCTCGTCACTCCCGATGCGTCGAATCCTACGCCCGGCCGTTCGCCCCTTGACCCGCAGTTCGGGCATCGCCGCTTGTTCCGCCAGGCTTCCGATGGTAATTTTTATTTAGCACCTCCAGCCCGGCCCCTTCGCCCACCAGAGCGGGGGCCGGGCTTTCTTCTTGTGTTTAGGCGGGCCGCGCCGACCTGTCAGCGGCCAGCGGCCTTCCGCCTTTTCGCATCCATTTGTCCAGTTCATCCGGGTGAACACGGATCTGCCGACCGAGGTGGACGACCGGAAGATTGCCGCTTCGGGCGAGTTCGTAGACTCGCGGCAGCGGAACCCGTAATAGCGATGCAACCTCGGGGGCCCGAAGCAGCTTCGTCGTTTCCATGTACGCCTCCAGTAGGTCCAAACGGTTCCAATGGACACCCATAGATACACGACGGATCGGAGGCGCTTATTCCCGCGACCACCGGAGAAGTTGGGAAAGTTGCTACAGATCTTGTTGGGATACCGGGCGTTACGCTCGGCGGCGACGCCTTCGGCGAACCCTTGAAAGGGTGTTTTGCAGGGTCTTGTCCCCTGGATGGCCGGGCAGCGTAGCGCGGAGCAGCGCCCGTGCGGCCGTCTCTGCCCGCCCCGCGTTCAGGGGATGAGCCATCGGGGGTTCAGGGTGATCCAGCCAGGGGAAGCGGAGCCACCGAGCGTAGCGGGCAACCAGCTTCGATGCAGGGTTCGGTCGCGGATGCAGCTCTCGCCGAGCCTGCTCCACGTAGTAGTCCAACCCGACCCGCAGCTGGCGTCGGGGTTCCCATACTTCGTCACTGAGGATCAGCTCGCCAACAGCGATAATCTGTTCGGTCGAGGGTTCCCAGCGCCGATACTGTTTCACGATCGACCACGCCTCCTCGTAGAGAGCGTGAACGGTCTCGTCGGTGAGTGCGGTCTTTCGGTTACCTTAGAGTGGTGGCACCAAGCCGGCCATCTTGAGTGCGTGAAACGCAGCCGTCCTCGGCTCCAACTCGCGCCGAAGCCAATAGGCCGCATCGTGCGGCAGGCCCGGTGGCACGAGCTCCAGCAGCAGCTTCAACCAGGAAGGCTCCTGGCCAGAAGCCCGCGATTGCCTGGCTTGATCTACGAGCTTGCGAGTCCGTCTGTCCTGACTGAGCCTCCTGCCGTGGTCGTCAGCAAGCCGCTGGATGATCGGGGTCCCGGTCTCGTCCTGGGCCGTAACGACCTCCTGAACGATGGCGTACGCGGCCTCCAAGAGCGCACGAACATCGCGGAGCAGTTCGTCGGGCTGGAGGCGGGCCGGATGTGAAGGGATGCGGATGTCGCCGGGGGCCGAGGGAGTCGGGTTTGATCGACGCGCTCGAGCAGGCAATCTCAGAGCGGGAGGACGACCGACAGGACCGGCTCGTCCATCATAGCGACCGCGGTGTCCAGTATCTTTCGATCCGCTACACGGAGCGGCTGGCCGAGGCCGGTATCGAGCCTTCGGTGGGAAGCAGGGGCGACTCCTACGACAACGCGCTCGCCGAGTCCGTGATCGGGCTCTTCAAGACGGAGGTCATTCGGA
>JAZGCO010000013.1:0-2780 GCA_036476995.1 Gemmatimonadota bacterium | reverse complement strand
CGCTGTGCAGCGGCCGGATCGATTGTACGCTGGCCCGGATCTCGACGCTGCCTCCCGAGGCGGGGAGCTGCACCTGTTCTCCGGTTGTGCGCTGGGTTGTACCAGCGTTCCCGATGACGCGGATCTTCGTCGAGTAATTGAAGCTTGGCCGAAGCTGCTCGAGCCTGTCCGGGCCGGCATCCTTGCGATGGTTCAGTCCACACTGGATCAGCCTGAGGCGCGAACTCGTTGAGAGGAGATGCGGTCATGATCGAGCGATTACCCACCGGGGGAGACGATCAAGGCAACCAGCGTGGCGGTCGCCTGAATCCCGGCACCAAATGGCACGCCGACCACGATGGCACCGTTCGCATCCGAATCCGACCTAAAGCGCGTCCCGCGGCTGCGCTGGCGGCTTGATGAGAGCCGTTCGGTCATTGCGGTCGCCAAGCGGAATCCGTATCGGCTGGATCACCTTTATTTCCACGGTGGAGGACTCCTGGGCATCTACTACGAGGCGCGGACCGGAAACGGAGCAACAGCCCGGGTCAAACGATACCGCAAGATGCTGGGCGATCGAATCGTCGAGGTTCAGGCAGGTGACTTTGACGGTTTGATCGTTTTCCACGCGGGTTCGGCCAGCGACATCCCGCCTATCTTTTTCAAGACACGGTCAGGGCCAACATGGAATTGTGCAGGAGCGACGAAGCGGTCTGGGAATCAATCTCCTCGGCGCGACCAGCAGAGCGCCACGGCCAATGAGAGGTGAACGGAGCCCGTCCAGTTGAGACTTTTCGAGCTGAGTTGAGCGATTGGCAGTCTTGTAGCCAAAATCCCCTCGGCAACCGAGGCGAGCCTCATATGTGCGCTCTGGGCTTGCTCGCAGTGGGTGAGCCGAGCATTCCATCCAGTCGTTGTGCCCTAGATGCACGGCAGTCTCCACGCCCCAACCACGGCTCCTCAGCCTCGCGGCCTCAGCCGTTGGCACACGACCATGAGGCAGTGTTTCGAACACCAATTACGGCGGATATGCGCGCTCAGCGATTACTGGATATGACGGTCGGCCCCGCGTTTCGGGCTCCCTCGTGGCCCATGGACGTTATAGCTCTCCCGTGGGGTCGAAGCCTTCATACCCCTGGTCAGCTCCACCAGCCGCCGACTAGCTGCTGCGACTTCGGCGGACCGGCCGCCGTGCTTGAGAGCGTTCACGCTTGACCGGCGTTTTCCTTCGGCCGTTCGAGGTCCGGTTGACTTGAGCCAGGGCCTCTTCCGAAGCGCCGTTTGCCGAAGCTGCTTCAAGCCTTCGGGGGTGTGTCTTTTCCAACGCTTTCGATTCCGGCGGTTTGCTGCGATCTGTCGTGCGCTTGCCATGATTGGCCCCTAGTTCGTTCGTCGCGTTTTTTCCCGCCAGCCCGTCCGTAGCCAGGATAACCTGCTGTTCCTCGGCCTGATTCAGCTGCTGAATAGCGATGTGAGGCGACCTCGCCGCTGCCCCTCGGTACTCCCTCAGAGCCAACATTCCCCGCCGGAAGGAGTTCATGGCCTTGTCACACAACTCGTGAACGGCCAAGGCCCGTCCGTTGACAGTCGAGGAATCCATGGAGAGCCGCAGGATTCGAACGTGACACCAGGCAAGCTGCTGGAGCATCATGCGCTCGAGAGGATCTCGCGGCGCCACGTTGTCGTTCAGATCATCCAGCAGTTCCCGCCCAAGCAGGTTTGAGTTCACGAGATCCGACATACCGAAGGTTTTTCCCAGCCCGATCGCAGCCATGAGTGGAAAATGCGGTTCATAGGGCTTGTGCGCCTCGGGCTCAGAGGTCGTTGTGGCGAGCTTGGCAGAGCCTAGCTTGGCTTTTTTCCCGCGCCCGGGTCTCGGTCGACGAGCGCGCCCATTGGATTTCCTAGGCGATTCCACGCGGACCATCGTATGCGAACCTTATCCGCGACGAAACTGCCGCAGGGCGCGCCCGGCAACGTGTACGTGGGCTGGCAGCGCAAGTCAGGAGGATTCCGGCCGACCGAACGCGAGACAGCCGACTCCCGTCAACACCCCGATGACCACCCACTCCAGCCCGAGCCTGCCGTAGTCGATCCGACGACCTTCGTACCTGCTGCGGGATGGTGGAGGGAAGAACAGTAGGCTGCGTCCGCCCGGAGACGTCGATTTCATACTCGAACCGTGATAAGTAGAGGCCCAAGGCGGAAACAGACCTGAGAGGCCGATAGCCGTCAACCCGACAATCAAGAGAATCCTCGCCGTTCGGTTCATCACGGGCGTCCCGCTATCAACCGTCTAAACAGGTTCAGAGCGTCCTCGGGGTCGTTCACGTCACGCCCCGCGCCCATCGCCGGCTGGCTAATGGCCGCTTTCCAGGCTACGCCCATCGTCGCGTACGCGTGCGGTGTCAGTTCCTCGCTCGTCGGCTCGCCGAAGAGTTGCATCGGGAATTCCGGATGCGTTCTGGGACGCGCCGAGTCGCCGTACACCACAATGGGTTCAAGGCACTCCACCAGACCAAGCAGGACTGGTGCGTCGTCGTCATGACGGTTTCTTGGTCGGCCGGACCACGCCAGTCGATCACCAGGGAGGGGTTGCCATACGTTCAACGCGGCTCCCGCTGAGGGATCACTCGCGCCCGGAGGAAGGTCGCACTCGCGGCCAGTCAGCAATATGTGGTCCCCGTCCCGAAGCTCCCAGGAATCCATTATGCGGAATGACGCGCGGCCGTCCGGGCTATCGATCGGGTTGAACCAGCGCAGCCACAGGACGTAGTCACCGGCGCGACATGGCCAACGTA
>JAZGCO010000129.1:0-7991 GCA_036476995.1 Gemmatimonadota bacterium | reverse complement strand
CGGGTCATGGCCGGAATGCTGAAACGCGTCGCCCCGCTCAGCTATGAAGCGTGGGTCGACTATCAGGTGTGTGGCGCCCACCTGAGCCACGCCGAACTTGAGGTGTTGCGAGCGCTCCTGGAGGCTGACGGGGCCGGAGGGGTGCGGGCGCGGCCCGGCGCTGAGTTGGATACCGCCGCGCTGGCGGGCGTCGGCCTTTCGAAGCGCGAGGTGGCCGAGCTTATCGCCAAGCTGCAGCCCGCCCAAAAGCCCGACTTCGAGTTGGATCTCAGCCGGTTTCGACCGCCCGAGCATTTCGAGGCACGCATGGCAGAGGCCGTACCGGAGGGCGCGGGCTAGCAGCATCCGCCGCTAGCAGGACGATGACGTCAAACCCATCGAGAAGAGCGCCTTTGATCAGCCGTTATTCTTGCCGAACAAAACCCGAACATCTATCCTGGGTGGCGAGAGCTGGCTGGAGCTTATCCGCCGAAGAACATATCTCAGATGGATAGCGGGCAAGATGCCGACACCACAGGCTCACGGGCGAGGCACGAGCGAGAATCCTCCCAATCGATTCCTGCCGATTGCTGTAGTTCGCGATGACTGGGACGACCCGTCCGATCCCCAACCTCGCACGCAATTTCTCGTCGATGCCACCCGATCCATCATCTCTTGGAACGACAGTGCGGATCTCGGATTCAACGCCAGTGTGAATCCCTACCGGGGCTGTGAGCATGGCTGTGTGTACTGCTATGCCAGGCCGAATCATGAATATCTGGGATTCTCAGCGGGTTTGGACTTCGAAACGAAGATTCTCGTCAAACAGAACGCACCGGAACTCCTTCGCCGGGCGCTCGCCTCTCGCCGCTGGAAGCCGCAGGTGGTTATGATGAGCGGAGTTACGGATGCATATCAGCCCGTCGAGCGGAGGCTCCAGATCACGCGCCAGTGTCTGAAAGTCCTGGCGGAGTTTCGAAACCCGGTCGCCATCATAACCAAGAATCACCTCGTGACCCGGGACACGGATCTGCTGGCCGAAATGGCGAGCTACGGTGCCGCCCGGGTCACTCTTTCGGTTACCACGCTGGACAACCGACTCCACAGGTCGATGGAGCCCCGGACATCGACTCCTCGTCGCAGGCTGCGGGCGATCGAAGTACTGGCGGCGGCGGGGGTGCCGGTCGGCGTCAACGTGGCACCGGTTATCCCCGGACTGACCGATCATGAGATCCCGGGCATACTCGAGGCCGCCGCTGACGCCGGTGCGACCACAGCGGCCTACATTCCCCTCCGGCTCCCGAACGGCGTCGCAGGCCTGTTCGAGAGCTGGTTGGAGCGCTACTTCCCCGAACGAAAAGACAAGGTGCTCAATCGAGTCCGGGAGACGCGCGGAGGTCGGCTCAACGATCCGCGGCTCGGCTTTCGAATGAAAGGAACGGGACCGTTCGCGGCCCACCTGTCCCAGCTTTTTCGCGTGGCCTGTGCGAGGCATGGCCTCAGCCGCACGCTGGATCCCCTTTCGGCGAACTCGTTTCGGCGGCCCACGACAGGCCCGCAGCTGCCACTATTCAGCTAGTAGGAACCTAGCTTTACCTGATGCACGATCAACGCCAGCGACCCGATCGCAAGCCCGATTTTGTGACGATTGCCCTCGTGACGGTCGCCGTCGTCTCGTTGGTTGTGGTAATCTCGGAGCTACTCACGGTCGACGGGCCGGAAACTACCGAAATGCCGGTCCTGCTCGGGGCGCCCTTGCACACCGGGGTTGGAGTTCCAGAAGGGTTCACCGATCCGCGCGGGCCTGAGCGTGGGCCCACGCCCCTGGAGTGGGAGGTGATCAGGGTCTACAAAGTAATCGAGAACATGACCGCCGCCGACCCACCGGTCCTGGAGGTGGAGCGCGCGCTCGAGCGCCTACGTGAGTACACGAACGAGCACGCCGACAATCCGTTCATCCAGGAGACCTACCTCAAGGGCCTCCGCGTGGCCGCGTATTATGCGGATCCGGACGATCCCACGCGTATCCAGTCGCTTCATGAGCGCTTCGTTACGCACGCCGCCCGGTGGGAGCACTTTGAGCACGTAGTCGTCGAGACGATGTGGTATCGCCTGGACCGTATCCACGCGAACCTGGGATGCTCCCCAGAGCTCGCCGAGATGGAGCGACTCTTCGCGCTCGTACCTGAGAATGAAGAAGCTGAGAACGCCTTCCTGTGGGGGCTTCAAGTGGCGTTGGATAGCGGCTGCGTCCTGACCCCATCCGAAGCGGTCCTCTGGACGGACTGGCTCCGGCGGCTGGAACAGGGGACGCGCGAAAACGGTTAGACGAGACCTGCGACCGCCAGATGAACAAACAGAGCGCAACCAGGGCTTAGTCGTGGGAACCGCAGAGATGCCCGTTTACCTCGTGGACTTTGATCCGGCTTGGCCCCAGATGTTCGAATCAGAGGCATCGGACATCCGGAGCGCGCTCGGCAACGCTGTGTTGGCGGTCGAGCACATAGGTAGTACGGCGATGCCAGGAATGAGGGCCAAGCCGGTGATCGACATCATGGTCTTGATCGAGGACATCGCTGCCGCACCGACGTGCATCGAACTGCTCGAGCCTCTGGATTATCACTACTATCCGTACGCACTGGACCGAACGCCGGAGCGCCGCTGGTTCTGCAAGCCAGGTCTAGAGAACCGAACGCATCATCTACATCTGGTCGAGGCGGGAACCGAGTTTCACCGGGAGCATGTGCTATTCAGGGACTACCTGATCCGGGATGGCGATGTGGCGGCCGAGTATCTTGCGCTCAAGGAGTCTCTCGCGGCGAGATTCCCGGCCGACCGAGAGGCGTATACTGAAGGCAAGACGGAGTTTATTCGCGCGGTACTGGAGCGAGTGCGAGCGCCGGAGGAGGAAAAGAGTCAATGATTGGTCGAATCTGGACCGGCTGGACGTCTTCGGAAAACGCTGACGCGTACGAATGTCTGCTGAAAGAGACGATCTTTCCGGGAATCGAAGCCAAGGTAGTGAGCGGTTACCGCGGTATTCGGCTCCTCCGGCGGCCCATTGAGACTGGCGAAATCGAGTTCAAGACAATCATGTGGTTCGACTCCTGGGATGACGTGAAAGCGTTTGCCGGCGAGGATTTCGAAACCGCGTACGTGCCGCAGAGCGCGAGGAAGGTGCTCGCGAGATTCGACGCTCGCTCTCGTCATTTTGAGGTCCGAGCCAGAATCGACTACTGAGCGACGCTGATCTCTGCCCCTTTGAGTCCCAGGTGCGCAGCGACAGACCTGGCTTCGCGTCTGACACCCGCCTCGTGTTTCGATGCCCACCACGCGCCCAACGGTTCGACCCGGACGTGCAGCAGCCCGCCTCTTGCTTTGTGGGACCAGGTTGCCACGATGCGGCCACGCGCGACGACTGTTGCGGCCACGTACGCCGACTTTCGCCACACCAGCCTCCGTTCAGCTTCATCGGGCACAGTCCAACTCTTGTCGGAGTGGCCCATGAGCAGCGTGTCCCAAAGGGGAAGTAGCCGGACCGGCCAATCGCTCGCGCCGGGTGGTGGCTCCGCGCTCAGATCGGCCTCGTCTTCTGGTAACGCGGTGAGTCCGTCTCGGCCGCCACACGCCACCGGAAGGAGTCCCGCGGTTCCATCGATTTCTTCCAGCCACTTGCGCGCGGTACTCACGCGCGCCCCGAAGTAGTGGGCGATGTCGTTCGCTGTGGCCGGTCCGTGGAGAGCCAGGTAGCGCCGAGCCAGGCCTGAAGCCGCCTTCCTCGGTGGCATGGGCGGATCTGGCCACTCGAGATCGGGAAACCAGGCCGTTCGGGCGGCGTAGTACTGCTCGGCGCCTATCTTACCGGCCATGCAGGCGTCGCCTCTGTTTACGAGCCGCCAGAACAGGCGTCCAGCGACGAAACGCTTCGCCGTTCCTTCGGCAACCCCGGGGTGCGCCTGAACCTCCCGCACGAAAGACGCGGGCAGGATGGGAAACAGATCTCGGCGGGTGAGCGGGCCATCCGCGGCCGTGAGCACGGTCATGGCTTGATCCACCAGAGACTCGTCGGGCATGGCTCCGCGGCGGCCTCCCGGCGCCCACTCACTCCGGGCCGACACGACCGATGGCCAGTCTTCCGCGCTGAACACGTGGACTGTGTCCCGCTGCCCCCAGGTTCGAACGAGGCGGCGCGGCCTGGTTTCGAGCAGCTGCTCCTTTACCTTTTCGGCTGACGGCCGGCCACGGGTCCGCAGGCTGATCGCGTACAGGGATGGCGCCAGCTGCTGTGACTGAGCGCCAAGGATATCGCTGACGGCGGCCATGGTACTCTCGGCCCCCGGGCCCGCCAGATGGCTCCGGCGAGCGCGGAAGTACAGTACCTGCTCTTCGCTGACTTCTAACACTCGTGAGTGTCCGTGACCGCTATTTCATTGTTCGAGAAGCCCCCGCGCGTATTCTAGTGAACTGGTAACCGACAACGGAGGAACACGCCATGCGGTTCGTCTTTGCAGGCACTTGTCTGGGCCTCGCACTTGTCCTGGTGGCTCCCGGCCAGTCGCCGGCCCAGGTGGCATCGGAGGAGGCAAACAGGATCTCTCACGTGCTGGATGTGCTACACGATGCGGCGTCAAAAGCTGATTTCGAGCGCTATTTCGACGTGTATGCGGGGAATGCCATCTTTCTCGGTACGGACGCCACCGAGCGCTGGACCCGTTCTGAGTTCATGGAATACGCGAAACCACACTTCGACCGAAGGGTCGGCTGGACCTACGTGTTGATCGAGCGCCACGTCTACGTGTCTGAAGACGGCGCGACGGCATGGTTCGACGAGCGACTGTACAACAGCTCTCTCGGAGAGACCCGCGGGAGCGGAGTTCTGATTCGCCAGGACGGTGAGTGGAAAGTAGCCCAGTACAACCTGACCATTCCGATCCCCAATGTGTTGGCAGCCAAGGTCGTGGAACAGATCAGATCAAGCAGCGAAGAATCAGGCGGCGAAGAATCGACCAGTGAGGAATAGTGCAGACGGCGCAAAGGAGCTGACGATGGGACTGGCACAAGCACTCTTACCCGAATTCGACGCCGAGATGGCGAAGACACGTACTACACTCGAGCGGGTGCCGGAGGACAAGTTCGAGTGGCGACCGCACCCGAAGTCGATGACCATGGTGGATCTGGCGACTCACGTCGCCAACCTACCGAGCTGGGTGTCCGTGACGCTCGAACAAGACGGGTTCGATATCGATCCGCCTGACGGCGATTCGCCGCGCCCAGAGCCGATCACGTCCGTCGCAGACGCCTTGGGCCGGTTCGACCACAACGTCATGCAGGCGCGCAAGTCTATTTCTGGAGCGGAGGATGAGGTGTTCTACCAATCCTGGTCGCTACTGAATGGGGGCGAGACCGTCTTCACGGCGCCCAAAGTTGGCGTGCTACGGAGCTTTGTGATGAACCACCTGATTCATCATAGGGCCCAGCTCGGAGTCTATCTGCGCATCAATGACGTTCCGGTGCCGGCGCTCTATGGGCCCAGTGCGGACGAAGCGGGCTGAGGGTTCTTCGTGCTTCTGGAATAGACCATGCCGGGAGGCCGGGTAGCTTCAGTCCTGTCCGGCGGAGCGCTCACTAGCAGCGGGCATGCTTCTGCGGGTCCGTATCTAGCCCCAACCAGACCCACTCAACTAGCTGGGCAATAGCTTTTCGCGCAGGCTCTTGTGGATGGACTGCCGAAGCGGGTGATCGCTCGGTACCTCCGGGATGAGGCGCGCCACCCAGCTCAAGATCTGCTTATCGGACTCCCGGCGCAGGTGTTCCGGTCCCGGTAGCCTGCGAAGAGTCGCTACTAACACCTCGGGCAGATTCTCATCCACGTATTGCCAGCCGCAGCCGAAATACCGCGCCAGATAGCCCTTGGCCTCCAGCGCCTGGGCGGCGCTGGCGATCAGAGCGTCAGTTTTCGTATGCCAGTAGGCTCGTTCGTCCATGGTGCTCAGTAGATGCACGCGCTGTGCCTTCACGTTTGTTGTTACCTGACAGCTAGTTACGGCTCGACCTCGATCGTCCCGTGGCACTGCGACTACACCTCAGAGGGCATCAATGACCGAAGCCACGGCGCGCCACCGCGGAGTGCCGCCGCTAGAAGACCCTGGTCACGTTGAAGCCGAATCGAAGCTCGTCAGTGGTGATCTCGTTAACGGATCCGGCCAGATACTGACTCGGGTTCAGGCTCGTCGTGTTGGTCACGAGAATCTTGAAGAAATGCCCGCCCGTTTCGAGATGGAAACCCAGCGCAAATGAGTCATACGGAAGCTCAGCCCGAAAGTCGCTGACGTTGTATTCGGCGATCAGGCCGAGCACCTTATTCGCATAGTAATGAGCGTACAGCCCAACGCTTAGCGCATCGTCGCGGTCCAGATCTTCGACGACCGGGTTGTTCAGGTAGGCCGGCACCACACCGATGCCGAATCTCTCTGAAAACAGGCCGTTCAGGACCAACTCTCCGTAGTACTGCCAGTTCAGCGCGTCCCCGTCGTCTCTACCGGAAACCTCCGTGTTCCAGGCCAGACCGCCGACCAGCGCGGCGGAGAAGCTGTAATCGTGGCCGCCCGCTTCGTATACGCGGGTCTTGGCCTGTAAATCATAGTTATCGAGCCTGTTGCTTCGGCCAAGCGACAGCATGAGACGGTCGGTGGGCGCATAGGTGAGGGCGAATCGGATATTGGCCGGCCCGTCGAAGCCCCACAGCCCGTTGCTTCCCGAAGAAATCGGCGGCAGGAAGCGGTGCAGGATCTCGAAACCGATCTCTCCCTCGCCCAGCGTCTGTGCCGTCGGCAGGTGGAGGGACGTCTCAGAGTGGAATAACGGGACCTGGTTAGGCCTGGGCGTTCTTCTCTGCCAGGTCGCGCCTTCATCCTGAGCCATCAGGGTAGAAGCCGCCAGCAGCATCCCGATGGTCAATCCACTGACTCGTAGTCCCCGCAAACGCTTCATCACTCTAGTACTCGCTTAAGGTAGAAATCCAAATGGAGGTCGACGATCTCGCCGATTTTGAAGAACATGAGTGAGGGAATTTCAACATCGTGCTCGACCAGGCTGACTTCGAATCGGCACCGGACCCTATACCGCTCCTCACCGCCCCTGGCAGTACACTTCACTTCCTTCTCACGCTCCACGCCGTGAACGGAGAACTTGCCCTCCAGATTCAGATGGAAGGCACCGTCGGCAGCAGCCTCCAGGCGTACCAGTCTGCCCGCATACACGGCATAGGGGAAGTCATCCGTCTCGAGGTAATTCTCCCGCATGTGGCGATCGCGGCGCTTGATACCCGTCTCCAGCGTGCCTAACTGGACTTCGAAGTAGAACTCGCTGGACTCGAGGTCAGCGCTCGGACCCAACCCTCCCGGTCCCAGCAGCAGGTAGCCGTCGATTGCGTCGGTGACACCTTCGAAGTCCTCGATGGGCGCATCGGAAATGAACGTGACCCGGTTTTCGGCAGTCACATCCACGTGATACTCCTGTGTGTGCGCCAGCCGGGGGAGTAGCAGGAGGGCCAGGCCAGGGAGCAGACTCCGCACCCTCGAACAGATCGGGGGCGTCCGTCGCTTCACAGACCTAATCGTCCGCGGCACCCTGATCGATCCAGTTTCGGATCGTCTGGATGACCTCCGAGTCCAGAGCGGGCTGTGCAAGTGGCATACTGGCTCCACCCGATTGGCGTCCCTCGAGTTTGATCACAAGATAGCTGTTGGCCGCATCGCCCGGAATCGCACGAGTTCCACTCTCGCCGATTGCGGCGACGTTCACAAGCTGACCATGTGCATTGCCAATTCGCAGATCCAGAAAACCGTTTCCGCTATTGGGATTGTTTCCATGACAATTGGACGTCGTACAACTCTGGTTGAAGATCGGCTGTATGTCCGCCGAAAACGCAGGGTTGGCTACCGTACCACCGCCCCCCGTTCCCCCTCCCCCCCCCCCAACCCCCCCCCCGACCCCCCCCGCCACACCCCCCC
>JAZGCO010000128.1:0-10570 GCA_036476995.1 Gemmatimonadota bacterium | reverse complement strand
CCATGCGATACCGAGGGGGATCAATACGACATATCCGACTACAAGAAAGATGGGCGCGCCGGTGACGGATCCACGGTTCAGGAGGATATATCCCCACACGATTGACAGCGCTCCGGCGCCAAGAATCGCTAGATTCGTGGGTCGAAATCCGGCCGTCACCCCAACCTTGTGCATCGAACTAAGATATTTTTATGGGCTCCAATCGTCAACGAGCCCTTCGGCCTGCTGCTCAAAGCGCTCCTCAGCCTTCATTGCGTTCAGCCGGTCCCGATCAGACCGGACCCTCCGCCCTAATAGCAGGAACAGGAGCAGCGAGATGGCCAGCCAAAAGAGAGCCGCGCGAGAAAACACGTACAGCCACCCGTACCGGTCGAGCACGGTCTTTCTCCAACGCTGCTCGAACTGAGCCTCCGTCAGCCCATACACGGTCCGAAGCGCCGAATCGAAGGGCTGGCCTTGCTTGAGCGCCCGAAACAGGCTTGCCAGGCCCGCCTCGCCACCGAGCGAATAGAGCTGGTCCACCGCCGTATAGGACAGAAGATAGCCGAGCTGGGCATCCGCTCCCCGCCCACGGAAGCGAAGGCCCTTCTCGCGGAAAGGAGACTCGCTGTTGCGGAGGATGACGAGGCGGAGTCGCCAGGCCTCGGAAATATTCCACTGTCCTGATGCGAGTTGTGCGTATCCCTCCGACAGCCAAACAGGTACGCGTCCGCCGGTGGCCCGATGGACGGCCAGGTGTGCCACCTCATGACGCATCGTTCCCAACAGACCGGGATTGGGTGACCCCGGCTCTACTCGCAGCGCTATTCGCTGGCTGGGCGGATGGGCGGTTCCCGCCACCCACGACTCGGCGCGACTCAGCTCGGCCACGTTCAGCGAGGCCAGATCCGACGAGAGCCAGATTTCGATCGTGTCCGCCAGCACACCCTCAGGGGGGCCAATCCCGGGCATGGGAGACCAGACATAGCTGCTCTCCCGGAGCCGATCCGCCAGGAACTCGGAGGCGGGATCCGAGTGCACGACGACCACCGGCAAGCGGGTCATGCCTGGATCAACGGCCGGGCCACGGATCGTACCACACGCCCCGAGCCAGAGGGCTAAACACGCGACCGGCCAGCGCCAGGATGCCGGCATCAGGACGTTTCCCGACCCCAATCTGCGGCGGAGTCCAATGGTTCCGGGAGAGGATCGGTAAACTCCAGTGCCTCGGCCGTCGCGGGGTGGCGCAGCTTCAGGCGGGCGGCGTGCAGGAACATACGTGGACAGCGGCGACTCAGCTCATGCGCCCAGCGGCCCCCCGCCCCGACGAAGCCCTTCTCTCTCCCGGCCCCATAGAGTGAATCTCCGACCACCGGATGGCCCAGCGACTGCAAATGAACCCTAATCTGATGCGTACGGCCTGTCTCCAGCCGTATTCTCAAGAAATCGGCCGACTTCCACTGCTCGAGGCGGTGCAGGTGCGTGATGGCAGGTCGTCCTTCGTTCACCACGGCCATTTTCTTGCGATCACCGCGGCTCCGCCCGATCGGTCTGTCTACGGTCTGTTGATCGGATTTCATGTGGCCCCAGGCGGCCGCCAGGTACTCCCGTCCGAGCTCACGTCGCGCCACAGCGGCCGTAAGAGTTAGATGAGCTTCATCGGTCTTCGCTACTACCATGAGGCCGCTGGTGTCGCGGTCCAGGCGATGCACGATTCCGGGGCGAAGCGGCAACCCGACGTTGGACAACGTGCCGACATGATGGAGGAGCGCATGCACCAGCGTACCGCTGGCGTGGCCAGGTGCAGGATGAACGACCATTCCTGCCGGCTTGGATACCACGGCGATGTACTCGTCATCGAACACGATGCGAAGCGGCAGATCCTCCGGTACTAGCTCGTGGCTTTGAAATTCCGGAAGGCTAACATCGATTCTATCGCCAGCCCTGGGTCGATAGCTCTTTCGGCCCGGTTCGCCATTGACCTGCACTTCTCCAGCCTTGATGAGTTCGGCGGCTACCGATCGTGATACCGGAAAGTGGGCGGCAACGAACACGTCGAGGCGGCCTTCCACATCGTCGGCTACCTCAAGGCATTGATGGCTGCGAATCGGACAGAATCTCCTTGGCGGCCTTGATCTGTTTCTCCTCCGTGTAGAAAGAGAACAGGAGCAGGATAGCGCCCACGCTTACAGCCATATCCGCCACGTTGAATACGTAGAACCGGTGTGTCCCAAGACCAACATCCAGGAAATCGACCACCCCACGCTCGTAGCGCACCCGATCCACGATGTTTCCGATGGCCCCACCGCTGACGAGAGCGGTCGCGAAAAGACGCAGCCGGTCCGCAATCGGAGTCACTTTGTAGATGTAGCCGAGAACTCCTAGCGCCAGGAGTGAAAGCACCAGGAAGAAGGCTCGCGAGTGCTCGCCGATGTTGACTCCGAAAGCGGCTCCCCTGTTATGCGTATAGGTGAACCGGACGAAATCTCCGAGCAGCGGCACCGAGTCGTACAGAATGAGGTTTTGTACTACCCACATCTTGGTGGCGACATCCACCGCCAGCACCAGGCCGGCAACCCACAGGAACATGCCGAGGCGGCCGCGAGGCGGGCGAGCATCGGTCAAGCGTGTCTGTGGTGGAGCCTCAGGTGGAGGCACCCGTCTCCTCTAGCTCCTTACAACGAATGCACAGGCGCGTGTGAGGCAGCGCATCCAGGCGTTCGAAGCCAATTTCATCTCCGCACTGCTCGCAGCGGCCGAAACCCTTCGGACTGCGATACAGTCTCCGCAGCGCTTCGTCGATGTGATAGAGGAAACGGCCTTCCTTGCTGGCGAACAGGAAAGCCTTTTCCCGCTCCATCGCATCCGTACCCTGATCGGCCATGTGGAAGCTGTACGCCGATATGTCACCGTCCGACGCCTGACCATTCGTCACAGATTGATCGAAGTGACCAAGGTCCTTCAACGCTCGGTCCCGCTCCCGTAGGAGACGATCCTGGAAGTGTTTGAGTTTTTTCTTGTTCATCCTATATCCGTAATCCGCTGCAAGCCGATCAAGACAGAGTCATCATCGATCATCACTTCACGCACAAACTCCAGTTCCCGCGCGGATTGCTCACCTGTGCGCAGGGTCTGGGCCAGCGTTTCGGTCGCAATATACGCGCTGTGTGCCTCCGCAGCCGCCTCCAGCGGCTCCGGACCCGAAATCGAAACGACTATGCGGTCGCTGATGTCGAGATCAGCTTCTCTCCGCAGGCGCTGTATCCGGTTGACGAGTTCCCGGGCCCGACCAGCCGCTATGAGCTCGTCATCCAGCGACACGTCGAGCGCTACGAGGTACCCATCCGCAGCCTGCACCACGTCCTCGCCGAGGGCCTCTTCTCGAACCGTCACGTGATCGGGCTGGATCACAACCGTGTCACCGCCCGACTGCAGCTCCACCGCCATTCCGTCCCGTAGGCGTCGGACGTCGTCGCCATCCATCTGCTCAACGTCTCGGGCCACAACAGGAGTCCTCGGCCCGAATGCCGGACCCAGCCGTGCGAACTCCGGCTTTGCGAAGAGCCGCGTAATCTCTCGGTCGGACGACAGAAATTCAACCCTTCCCACATTCAATTCCTGTGTGAGGATTTCTGCCAGTTCGCGGCTCAGCGTTCGTGCTGAGGGAAGCAGGATCCTGACACTCCGCAGGGGCTGCCTAACCCGGATGGCGGCGTCTTCCCGCGCCGCTCGGCCAAGCGCTGACAAGCGCCGAACATCGTCCATTTCCTGCTCGAGATCCGGGCTGGTTTCGCCGTCGCCGCGGGGAAAGTCAGACAGGTGTACGGACGCACCACAGAGCTCCCGGTACAGCCAGTCGGACAGGAACGGCGCAAACGGTGCCAGAAGCAGCGAGCAGCCGGATAGGGCTGCGTGAAGGGTAGAGAAGGCGGCGCGCGCATCGCTTGACGCATCGTCTCCTTTCCGAGTGGCCCAGAAACGGTCTCGGGACTGCCGCACATACCAGTTCGATACGTCGTCGATGACGAACCCCGTGATCCGCCTCGCCGCGCCGGTAAGATCGTAGGCCTCCATATCCTCGCGAACAGCGGCGGTCACGGTCTCGAGGCGGCTCAGAAGCCAGCGATCCAGCGCACAGGCCGGAGTTGCCGGGGCGTCAGCGTCCGGCTGCCAAGCCTCGAGCTCCGCGTACATGGCGAAGAAACGGTAGGTGCTTCGCAGGGTGTCGAACAGTTTCCGGTTCGTCTCGCGGAGGCCCGCCGGATCCCAGCGCATGGCTATCCAGGGATTGCTGGCGGAGAGTAGATAGAACCGGACTGCGTCGGCTCCGTACTCGGAGATCGCCTCCCACGGATCGACCACATTGCCCTTCGACTTCGACATCTTCTGGCCGGTCTCGTCCAGAATAAGGTCGTTGACGAGGACCGAACGATAAGCTGTCTGGCCGAAAAGGATCGTCGAAAGAGCCTGGAGTGAGTAGAACCAGCCCCGGGTCTGGTCGACTCCCTCCGCGATGAAGTCGGCCGGAAAATGACGCTTGAATTCTTCCACATTTTCGAACGGGTAATGCCACTGGGCCCAGGGCATCGATCCGGAGTCCAGCCAGGCATCCGCCACCTGCGGGATGCGCCGCATCTTACCCGAGCATCCGTTCTGGCCGCACGGCCAGGTGATTTCATCGATTCCCGGGCGGTGCGGGTCGAAGTCAGCGGGAAGGCTACCAGCCGCTTCGGCCAACTCGGCTAGAGATCCGACGACCGTCCGGTGGGCTGGATCTTCGCCGCATTGCCAGATCGGGAGCGGCGTTCCCCAGTACCGATCTCTGGACAGGGCCCAGTCTACGTTGTTCGAAAGCCACTCCCCCATGCGGCCCCGGCCGATCTCGGGAGGGTGCCAATCGACTCCTGCGTTGTGCTCTACGAGCTGGTCACGGACCGCTGTAGTCTGGATATACCACGCGTCCCGCGCCATGTAGAGCAGCTTACTGTCGCAGCGCCAGCAGTGCGGGTAGCTATGCGCGTAGGACTCGCGCTGGTACAGCAGGTCCGCCCCGGAAAGGTAGTCGCGGATCGCACGCTCGGTCTCGGGATCTTGCACATGCATGCCCGCCAGGTCACCAGGCACACTGGCGACGAAGCGTGCGTCCTCGCCCACTGTGTGAACCATCGGGAGCCCCGCCCGTTTGCCGAGCTCGAAGTCATCTTCACCATACATGACTGCGGTGTGAACAACGCCGGTGCCATCCTCCGTAGTTACGAAATCGGCTCCCAGCACCGTCCATGCTACTTCGTTATCGCCAGCCTCGATGGCGCCCGGAAATAGGGGCGCATACGGCCGGCCCACGAGTGCACGGCCTGAGAACGTCTCCAGGATGTCCACCGGATGCTTCAGGATCTCAAGCCGAGCCTCGGCCAGAATGAGCACCTCGCCGGAAATGGCTAGAGCTCCGGCGATCTCATCGCCTCCCGAGCGTACCCGAACCTTCACATACTTGATTTCTTCACCGACAGCGAGAGCCAGGTTTCCGGGGAGTGTCCACGGAGTTGTCGTCCAACTCAGAATCCGCGCGTCGTCCGGATCGTCTACCAGGTGAAACTTCACCACCACTGAGGGCTCGACGATGTCCTTATAGCCCTGAGCGACCTCGTGGCTGGACAGGCCGGTGCCGCACCGGGGGCAGTACGGAACAACTCGGTAGCCCGGGTACAGCAGCCCCTTCTTGTCGATCTCGGCCAGAGCCCACCACACCGATTCGATGTATTCGGGAGAACACGTCACGTAGGGCTTCGCGTAGTCCAGCCAATAGGCTATGCGCCGTGACAAACGTTCCCACTCGTCCTGGTAAGTGAATATGTTGGAGCGGCATTCCTTGTTGAACTTTGCAATCCCGAGTTCTTCAATCTCCGGCTTGCCCGAGATTCCAAGCTTCTTCTCGGCTTCGATTTCAACTGGAAGACCGTGCGTATCCCATCCGGCAATCCGGGTAACGTGGAAGCCTGCCATGGCTCGGTACCGGGCGACAACGTCCTTGATCGTCCGCGAGATCACGTGATGCACGCCGGGCCGGCCGTTGGCCGTCGGAGGACCCTCATAAAACACGAACTCGGGGGCGACGGAGCGCAGCGAGAGGCTGCGTTCGAAGGTTTCTTCCTCGTCCCAGAGGGCCAGGATTTCTTCTTCCAACGCCTCTGCAGTGTCGGGAAGGGCTCGGAAGCTCATCGCCTCAGGCTACGAGCACCTGGGCCAGCGAGGGCAGCAGGTCCGAGGCTGCTGCCAGGGCAGCGGAACCGGCACCTCCGTCCGGGCCTGGACTCGAGTGCGCCGACACCAGACCCGTCACGCGGAGTCCAGCGTGGCGGGCTACGATAGCGGGCGAAATGAGGGCTGAGCCGGCTACATCGGCCCCGAGGAGCCTGAGCATGTGTCTCTCCGCCGCGGTCAGCTGCGGAGCGCCTAGCACCCCCGCATAGATCCCCTCGCGAAGAAACTGACCCCGATCAAGCGCCAGATCCCTCGCCGCCTCTCGCACACTCACACTGTACACCTCGGTCATATCGGGGAAGCGGACGCCGTGCTCCTCTACGTCCGGTCCGATGAGCGGGTTATCGCCGAGGAGATTAAGGTGGTCCGTGACCAGGGTGAGACCGCCATCCGGCCAGGCCGGGTTCAGGCAAATGCAGCTCTCGAGGGCCAGTATCGACTGCCCGCCCAGTTCGCGCAGTACGCGCACCCCATGTCCCAGCGACCGCGCAGCCCCTTGACCCGTCAGCCGCCCAGACGTCCAGGCCATCACTTCGACGCTGCCCAGGCGGCCGCCCAGGATCCGGCACGCGCCTTCTTCTTCGGAGTCCGGCCAGCCGGCGACAGCGGCTGCCTCGTACTCCACATCGGCGTCCACCACCGCTGCCAGCGACCCGAAGCCCGGCCCCAGGAACAAGCCTACGATCCTGTTCGCGCAGCCATGCCTCTGCAGGAACTCCGCCGATTCCAAGAATGAGTCGGTCAGATCAGGCGAAACGACCATGGCTCGCCCCGCTGTCGTCCGTGGACTCCCTCTCCTCGCCAGCGTAGCCATCCGGGCCAGAGTGCTCCAGGTCGCTATCATCCGGATCGGCGCCCTCGTCCGCCGTTATCATCGCCTCTGCCTCTGCTTCCGTCTCTGTCAGTGACTCGAGATCATCCAGGGACTCGTCTGGCTCGGTTATGGCCGCCAGGCGCGCTTCCTCGAACTCCACCTCGTCCATAAAGCGAAGCAGGGTGGCGCGAAATGATCGAAGGAAATGGGTCCGGCGAAGCACCAATTCGTCCAGCCGCTCCTGAGACTGCTCGACTGCGAACTCGGCACCCCGAGCCATGGTCTCGGCCTCACGCTCCGCGTCCCGGAGCCGGCTCTCCGCGATTTGTTCGGCTTGTGCCCGAGCATCCTCGCGGAGTTCCTGCGCCGTGACCAGGGCGTCGTTCAGGGCACGTTCCCTGTCCTGGAACGTCTTGAGTTGCTCGCTCATCATTCGCACCTGCTCGGTGAGCCTCGTCTCCTTCTCGACCAGAGACTCGAACCTCTCGGCCACCAGGTCCAAAAACGCGTCCACCTGCTCGGGGTCATACCCCCGCATGGTGCGCCGCAGATCTTCTCTCTTCTTTCGGACGTCGAGGGGCGTCAGCTCAATCATTGCTTCCTTCTCTCTCCGAGGAGGGCCGTCCCCAGCCTCACCTGAGTGCTACCTTCTTCTATCGCGATCTCGAAATCGTTGCTCATTCCCATGGACAGAACTTCGGGCCGAAACCCCTCCACGGCTCCACAGCCATCGAACAGGGCTCGGGCTCGCCGGAAGGTGCCGCGCAGCACAGCACGGTCGTCCGTCCAGGGCGCCATTGTCATCATGCCCACCACCGACAGCGCCGGAAGCTCGACGATCTCTGCCAGTTCATCCTGAAGGCTCGCTTCCTCGAAGCCGCCTTTGGCCGTCTCTCCGGAAGCGTTGACCTGCACCAGAACCCTAACCTCGGACCTGCCCGTCCGGCCTGCCTCCGCGCTCAATCGCCTCGCCAGCCGAACGGAGTCTACCGACTCGAACATATCGAACAGCGGCAGAGCGCTCGACACCTTGTTGCGCTGGAGGTGTCCGACCATGTGCCAGTTCAGCCCCAACCTGCCCACTTCTCGCTGCTTGGCCTGGGCCTCCTGGACCCGGTTCTCTCCGATATCGGTGATACCGATGTCGGATACGGCGTTCAGGATCGACGCCGAGTGTCCCTTGGTGACGGCGAGCAGGCGCACGTCTGACGCCGTACGACCGGACCTGCGGGCCGCCTCCCCCACCCGCTCCTCAACTTTCCTCAGGCGGGTCTCTATCTCGGTCATCGGCACGATCCGGCAGTCTAGTCGGGTAGATGGGGGCGGGCAATGCAGCTGAGGCGGGGCGGTTTGTCCAACCGGGCGGCTTGAGTAACGACTGGGGAACGGGCGACTAGCGGGAACGGCGATCATGACAACGGACGCTGCGCGGTACGGCGGCTATTCCAACGTCTGCAACGCGCGGGGTCGCAGGGCGCGCCATCTCATCCGGCGGAGGGGGTATGGCTACGGCGGGCGGAAGTATGACCTCTATCACAGGTCCAGCAGGCGGTATGTCCGCGGCGCTCAGGTGTGGTGAAAACTGGAAGAGCACGAAGTGGACGGCGACCGTAGCGGTGATGTCGATGTGCGTCGAGCGTGGGTAGTCACGCTTGAAGTGGTCGTTCGCGGTTACGGCACGCAGAGATGAGTTGTCGCTGGCCCTGACTACCTCCCTGGCTGCGAGCCCCTAACTGTAGCCGCCGCTGTCCGTCAGTCTGGCCCTGTCAGTTGACCTTGAAGGTAACCGCCTGTTGGACCCAGACGCCGACCGGCTTGTCCCGGTTCTTCGCCGGAGAGAATTTCATTTTGTCGACAACTTGCGCTGCCGCGTTGTCCATAGCGGGATATCCGCTGGACTTCATGACCTGAGATTTATCGGGGCCGCCTTGTTCGTTCACATAGACCCACAGCAGAACCGTCCCACCGATCCCGGCCTCGCGCAGCATGCTCGGGTAGAGGCGCACAAGCAGTCGCTGGATCTCACGCCGGTTCGTCATAACCGGTTCTACATCGCGCTGGATGTAGGACGGCTGGTCCGACGGCTTCCTTCCCGGCGGTGGCGGCGGCAGGTTCTCTACCGGGTTATCTTCGAAAGTGGTCGGCGCAATCGTGATGTCCTCGTCCAGCATCACGTCCGCTACGACCGGCGTGGCCGGGCGCGCGATCTGCTCGGGCGGAGGTGGAATCGTCACCTCAGGCGGCAGATCAACCATCTTTATCTCGTCTCCCTCGAACGACATATCGGCCGCGTTGAGCGTCGGAAACAACTCGAAGAGCCCGAAGTGCAGAACCGCAGCCGCCGTCAGACCCATGTACGTCCAGGTTGAGTACGTGCTCTTGAAACGATCGTTCGCCGTCGAGCCCAGAATCCCTGTACGTTCGCTCATGGTTCCTACCTCCTGGCCCTGGCCATCTGCTTTTCGACGCGGGTGGCGAAGGTGACCCTCACCGCTCCGGCCGCCTGTAGCTGTTCCGTGATACCGTTAATCAGCCGGTACGGCACATCGTCGTCTCCGCGCACGGCGACCACCAGTTCTCTGTTCTCGGCGTAGATCGGCCGAATCAGGGCCGCCACATCGCCTTCCGGCACGATCTGATCATTAATATAGATCGTACCGTCCTCGGTCACCCAGATGTGGAGGACGTTCTTGCGTTTCTCATCGATCTTCTGAGTCGCTTCCGCCTCAACCCAGTCGATGTCTCGCTTCTTCTCCTTCCTGAAAACCGTCGTCACCATGAAGAAGATGAGTAACAAGAACGCGATGTCCGCCATCGACGACGATGGAATCTCGGAACTGGCCTTGGATTTTCTCTTGAACCCGCCTATCTTGCCCATCCGCTACTCCAGAACCTGCAGGGAAATCCGCTCGGCACCCGCCTGTTTGACCTCGTCCAGGACGTTGATCATGTGCCGGTAGGCGGCCGCCGGGTGCGTCTTCACGGCGGCGATAAGATTCGGATTCGCTGCCAGTTCCTGACGCAGGATGCCCTCGATTTGCCGATACGTGACGACCTGCTCCTGCTCGCTCTCACCCCTCTTGACGATTATGGACCCGTCCGGTTGCACAAGCATGAACAAGAGGTTCTTGGGTGAGACCTCTTGCTTCTCGGCCTCCTCGGGCAGAACGATCTGGAGTCCCTTCTCCTCGTTGAACACCGTCGTGGTCAAAAAGAACACAAGGAGCAGGAACGCAATGTCCGCCATGGAAGCAGTCGGAATCTCGTCTGAGACTCTCTCTTTTCGTTTCAAGATCGCCATGACAGGTCTCTAGCTCCCCTTCGTCTGAAGTTCCCAGATCAGGTCCAGCACGGCCTGGGCGCCTTCTTCCATGTCCGCGATCAGAGCGTCGATCCGCGTCACGAAATAGTTGTATGCGATATTGACCGGAATCGCGACGGCGAGACCGGAGGCGGTGGTAATCAAGGCTACCTTGATCCCCGATGCGACCAGGGTCGGATCCACCTGACCTGCGG
>JAZGCO010000127.1:0-3242 GCA_036476995.1 Gemmatimonadota bacterium | reverse complement strand
GGCCCCTGTCCTCTGGCCTCCGGTCTTGCATCCAGCGTTCTCCGTGGTCATAGTGGTAGGACCTCCGACGCCGCAGGGCCTTGCCGTTCTCGGGACCGGACAGGCTGACACCTGTGAGCGACAGGAGCACCGCGCAAGGGGGGTTTTTCCGCCCAGAACGTGGAAACGCGCATTGGCATGACCCATGCTTCGAGAGCTCTCGGTGCGGGTGTCTCTAACCAATAGGAGCTAGGTATGAGTCGCAGGGCTCTCGTCTTGACTGGCGTCAGCGTCGTGCTAGCCCTCTGCGCTCCGCCTCTCCGCGCGGAGGACCAACAGCGAAGCCGAAGATCCCGTAACTCGGAGGCTGCCCACGCGCAGGCGACACCTGCGGCCAGGAGCTCGGCTCCGGCAGTGGCTCGTCGCGCCGCGCCACGGCGGGCGCCGGCCGTTCGTACCGGAGCGCAAGGTCGCGACCAGCAGGCGCCGACGATCCGCCGGTCGACGCCAGGCCGAACGTCGGCCCAAACGAGTGGCGCGCGACGTCGAGTCCAAGCGGCTCCGCAACGCAACCAACAGGCACCGACGATCCGCCAGTCGACGCCGGGCCGAACGTCCGCCCGAACGAGCGGCGCCCGACGTCGAGTCCAAGCGGCTCCGCAGACCGAACAGCCGGCCGTCCGGCAACGTCGACCCGATTCAGCCAATCAGGGGAGTACGACGCGCAGGGCTGTCCCTCGCGTACGGTCAGGCAGCGAGACGCGTCCGGCCGGGCGTGCAGACGGCAGAGATGGGAGAGTTGACGGGCGGCGGACGCCGAGTCGGACATCCCGTCCCAGCCAGGCCCAGCCGCGCGTGGTCAGTCGGCGGCCAAGTGGTCGGCTGATCACCCGGGCGGTGCCTCGTGGTCGCTCACCGCTCGCGTCACGTCCGCTCATCATTCCTGGCGGGCGCACTCGCTCGGTGCTGCCTTACCGCGCGGGATACGTGAGATCGCGGCACTTGGGTGTCCACATCCACCTGCCGGGGTACTACGCGCCGAGGATTTTCGGCACCTCGTTCTATTTCGGGGGCTACAACAGGTTCAGTGTAGGTTTCGGCCTGGGCTACCCTTCCTACTACTCGTACGCCTATCCCTACGGGTACTCGAGCTACGGCTACTACCCGCGCTACGGGTACGGCTATGGTGCCAGCTATGGATATGGACCGACCGGCACGCTGCGGTTGAAAGTCAGGCCCCGCCACGCCCAGGTCTTCGTCGATGGCTATTTTGTCGGACGAGTCGACGATTTCGACGGCGTGTTCCAGAGCCTTCGTCTGGAGGAAGGCCCATATCAGATCGAGATTCTGGCCGACGGCTACGAAGTGCTCGTCCTGAACGTGCGGATCCTGTTGGGTGAAAAGATCACCTACGAGGGAGATCTCCTGCCGCTGCCCTAGCCCCGTTCCTCACTTGGGTTGACGCACTCGGGCTGGGCTGTGGATCCGGAGAATCGCTGCTCGGTTGCGAGGAGCAGTGGCAATTCAAGTGAGGAACGGGGCTAGCCGCACGCCGTCCGGTCGCCGCGCCCCGAGCCATCCTCGCGGCGCGGCGCCGGCCATGTCCCTTTCTATTCCTCTGCTCCGGCAGCGGCCTCGCCCTTGGCGCTCCGCCCCCCTGGACGCCGGCGCATCCCGAACACCAGCCAGACCAGGCCCGCAAGGATCAGAATCAGCATCAGCCAGCCCACGACGCTCGCCAGCAGGGCGATGCTGAGTGTCGGCCACTGGAACGGGTACTGACTCAACAGGCTTGCTCGCTCGCTCATCCAATGCCAGCCAGTGTGGGCCACCAGCCCCGACAGGATGATCGCTCCGGTCCGTTCGGCGACCACGAACCGGAACACGACGTGCAGCGTCGGGATGAGCAGCACGAGCACGAGGAGCTGCCCAAGCTCGACGCCGACATTGAACGCCAGGAGCGATGTCAGCAGGTGAGACCCGGCGAACTGCAGCGTCTGCCGGAGGGCGAACGAGAAGCCGAACCCGTGAACGAGACCGAACCCGAAGGTGATCAGCCAGCGCCGCCGAACCCCGACCCCGACGATGTTCTCAGCCGCCATGTAGATGATGGACATGGCGATCAGCGTTTCGACGAGCGGCGGAAACCACGAGCCGTTCGGCGCCAGGCCGTAGGCGGACGAGATGAGCGTCATCGAGTGCGCCACGGTGAACGCGGTGACGACCGGGATGAGCGTGCGGAAGCGCCGGATCGGGATCACGAGGCACCCCAGGAACAGCAGGTGGTCGATCCCGTCCAGGATGTGGAAGAACCCCAACTCGACGAACTGCAGCGCGGCCTGGTGCCACCGAGGATCGAGCCTGACCAGGCCCGGCTCGCCGGAGTACTCATAGGCGCGAACCACGCCACTCGGCGGCAGAAACCGCAGAACGGTGACCACTCGCAACCCCAACCGCCAAAGATCGGGCCGGATCGAAAAGTTGGATTGATCCGACCGAACCGGGTACTGAAACAACACGTCGAACATCGCCTCTTCCAGGAAGACGTCCGTGTCGTTCAGCTGCCGCGCGCCCGTGACGTGCGCCAGCGCGTCTTCATAGCTTCGGAAGGATCGGTCGGTTGGCAGCGACACCCGAGCCGCGACAACCTGCGGGCTCCCGAGGCGCGTGTCGCCCTCGTACAGCTCCACCTCGTCACCGATCCACAACATCGCCAATTCGGGGAGCAAGCCGTCGATCTCCGCGAGATCCAGGTACCCCACCCCACGGGTCGGAAAAACGATGTCACGCATGGCGATGAGCGGCACCCGAACGAGCAGACGCAGCCGCTGTCCTTCTGGCTTGACAAACGCCTGAATCGTCACGTCCGCCGGAATTTCGTGAGCGGCCGGGCCGGCCGGCAGCGCGAAAATCAACCACGCCACCAACGCGGCCATGATGCTCGGCGTGACGATTCTCCGGTTGCGCCTCAGCACGACTCTTGTCTCCCGAAGGCCCGCCATGAGGGCCCTCACCGCGCCAGGGGCACGTACCTGGCTAAAATAGCGTAGCGAGATGGGCCGGCAACTGACAAGGGAAAATGAGCGGCCGGACTAACTAGCCAAGGGCGCTGCCCTTGATATCCCGGCGTAGCCCCGTGTGTGCTTCGGTTCTGAGTTCTGAGTTCTGAGTTCTGAGTCATGACTTCAGGGTGCTTGGCCCGGGGCGGGGCCCAACCGCTGCATGAGGTTGTGCGTCATGCGGGAGATCTGAGAGCGCGTCTC
>JAZGCO010000126.1:0-7951 GCA_036476995.1 Gemmatimonadota bacterium | reverse complement strand
GATGTCGGCTTATCGCATCCTGGGGCTGGAGAAGGTCCCAAGGGTCGGGCTGTTCGCCCGTTAAAGCGGTACATGAGCTGGGTTTAGAACGTCGTGAGACAGTTCGGTCTGTATCCGCCGTGGGCGTTGGAGATTTGAGAGGAGCCGCTCCTAGTACGAGAGGACCGGAGTGGACTGACCGCTGGTGTACCTGTTGTCCCGCCAGGGGCATTGCAGGGTAGCTACGTCGGGACGGGATAACCGCTGAAAGCATCTAAGTGGGAAGCCCCCCTCAAGATGAGATCTCCCGCACCGCAAGGTGCCTAAAGGCCCGCAGGAGACTACTGCGTTGATAGGCGGCAGGTGTAAGGCGTGTAAGCGCTTCAGCCGAGCCGTACTAATCGGCCGTGAGGCTTGATCCTTTTCTTCGTCTATTGGGCGTACTCTTTTTACCTACTTGCTCCACTCCTTTTTGACATACTTTGTTGTGCCGGTTCATCCGGCCTGCAACAAGTTGTGCCGGTTCGTCCGGCCTGCAACCGCTTTTTGAGAGAATTCTGAGAGCTATCTGACTATCAGAGAGACTATCTGACGCTGAGAAACGGCTCAGGTCGAGGAAGGCGACGAGGGCGAGCGAAGGAGTACTTAGAGGTACTTCGCAGCGAGCCTGAGAAGCCTGACGACGAGATGAGGCGTTTCTCGAAGTCAGATCCGGTGGCTTTCGCGAGGGGGATACACCTGGTCCCATCCCGAACCCAGCAGTTAAGCCCCTCAGCGCCGATGGTACTGCGGCTCCAGGCCGTGGGAGAGTAGGTCGCTGCCGGTCTCATACGTAAGGCCCCGTACTCCGGATGGAGTGCGGGGCTTTGCTTTTGCCATCTAACACCCACCGTTCACAGCGGTTTCGGTCGGGCCTCCGCGCCCGGGTCCACGAATCTGGCCTTCAGTATCGCGCGCACCGCCTTGCCAGGCTCAGGGGCGTCCATGATGGCACTCAGGACGGCCAGGCCGGCACCCGCCGAGTACACGGCTGCGGCGTTGTCCGCGGTAATCCCGCCGATTCCTACCGTCGCGATCGAAACGGAATCGATGACCTCATGCAGGCGCTTGATTCCGATCCTCTCGCGCTCCAGTCCGGCCTTGGACGAGGTTCCATAGAGCGCTCCTACGCCCAGGTACGAAGCACCGGCCCCTTCGGCTACCCGCCCGCCTTCCGCAGTATCGGTTGAATACCCGATGATGAAGCTATCGGGCACCAGAGGGCGAACCGCCACCACCGGGAGATCGCCAGGGCCCAAGTGGACACCATCGGCGCCAGCGGCCAGTGCGAGATCAAAACGGTCGTTCACAATGAAGAGCGCATCGTGCCGTGCGGAGAGGTCGCGCAGCTCCGCGGCGATGGCCAGGACTTCAGCGTCAGAAGCCTGTTTGTCCCTCAGCTGGATAGCTGTTGCGCCCGCCTCCAGGCACTCGCCGGCGACATCGATGAGGCTCCTGCCGCACGCAGGCCGAGGGTGTGTAATGATCATCAGCCTGAGGCACGCCGCCAGGTCCCGACCACCGGTCATACAGCGGCTCCGACGGCCACTCAACCCCCGCGTCGGATGCGGTTCTTGGCGTTGATGTGCTCCCGGGCTGATCGGGTGAACACGTGGGAACCGTCTGGCCGGGCGACGAAATACAAGTAGTCGGTCTCCTCCGGCCGCAGCGTCGCGTCCAGGGTCGCCGCACCGGGGGAAGAGATCGGTCCGGGCGGGAGGCCGAGGTGCGTGTACGTGTTGTACGGGTTGTCGGCGACGCTGTCGATGTCGCGGTACAGCAGCCGTTCGCGCGGCGCGCCCAGCGCGTACTGAACCGTGGGGTCTGCCTGAAGTAGCATCCCGATCCGGAGCCGGTTCAGATAGACACTCGCGATGAGCGACCGCTCTTCCGGACGCCGAGCTTCCTCTTCGACGATACTCGCCAGGGTCACGAGTTCGCGCTCGTCGAGGCCCAGCGAGTCGGCCAAGGCGCGGCGCTCCGGCGTCCAAAAGTCCAGGTAGGCCAGGGCCATCGCCTGCAGTACCGTTTCCGGATCTACGCCCTCAGCAAACCGATACGTCTCAGGGAGCAGATAGCCCTCCAGGGTCGGCCCGGGCACTCCCAGCTGTCGGGTCAGATCCGGGCTCTGCGCCAGCGCCACCACCGAGTCAGCCGTGACGCCCGACACTTCCGCCAGCCGAGGCGCGATCTCACGGAGGGTGAAGCCCTCAGGGATCGTCACGGCCAAAGTCAGCACCTGTCCTCGGCGCAGTTGTTCCAGGATGTCGGCCCAGCCCGCAGTCGACGGTATACTGTACTGGCCTGACTTGAGCTCAGATTGCGCGCCTCGCAGCCGTACATACAAAGCGAACCCTCGGGGAGTCCGAATCAACCCGGCGTCTCTGAGCGCGTTTCCGATCGCCAACGCCGATGCGCCAGCCGGGATGTCCACCCGGGTCGAATCGACTGGTTGCGTGCCGGAGTCCAGACGCTCGTCGGCTCCACTTTCGGAACCAGAGCATCCGGCGAGCGCCAGGACCAGCGCGCTCCCTGCCAGAGCCGCTGCCAGAGCCGATCTCAGCGCCACTTGATGGGCCGATTTCCGCACCGCGCCGCCTCTCTTCACAGCGTTCCCAGGTAGTCCCGAAGCATCAGTGTCGCAGCCATGACATCCTCTGTACCCTTTCGGCGTCTCTTTCCGCGCCGCACTCCGAGGCGCAGGAGCTCGCGTCTCGCCTCGAGTGAGCTGAGCCGCTCATCCCATTCCACTAGATGGACGCCGAGCCGTTCTGCAAGTATGCGTCCAAAGAGGCGTGCTTCGGCAGCCATTTCGCCTTCACCCCCATCCATCAGCAAGGGGACGCCGATCAGTATCCTGGCCAAGTCCAGCTTCTCCAATCCCACAATCAGTGAGATGGGCGGGCTGGCCGCCGGGGCCTTGTTGAGAAACACGCTGTGCGGGCTGGCTATGGTCTGCGTCGGATCCGAAACGGCGACCCCAATGCGCCGCCGTCCGTAGTCGATCGCTGCCACTCTCCCGGCATGGGAGAGTTCGTGCGTGTCCACAGCCGTATCGTCCCTCTTCGCTCAGGGTAAGCCTGCATCAGCGGGCCCGGGCCAACCTCAGCTCCGATGTCTGCTACCAGCGAGGGCGAATCTCGGATCTCTGGCATTGAACCCGCAAGCACACAACGCGTGGCGATTGCGGCCGGGCGGCCGGCGTTGGCCTTCCGTGTGTGCTATCTTTCGTCCTTATAGGAGGGACGAATGGACGATCAAAGCGCGGCCGAAGCTCGTGGCCTTGTGGCAGGAATACTGATAGGCGTGCTCGTGGGCGCCGCGGCTGCATTGTTGACGGCTCCCCAAAGCGGACAGCGCACTCGGCGCCTCATTGCGCGTAGGGCCGAGGACTGGACTGACGCGGCGGGCCAATCGCTTGAAACAGCTACTGACGAAGCCCGGCGACTCACCGACCGCGCCGCCCGCGACGCTCGTCGCGCCGCTCGCCGTGCCCGGGCGGCGGCCGGTGATGTGGGAAGTCGATTGGCCGACGCCGTAGAGCGCGAGCGAGGCCGGCGGGAGACCTGAGTGCTCCCTTCGGAGCTGATCGAACGAAAAAGAGATGGCCACGAACTCACCCCTGAGGAGCTTCGGTCTCTCATGTCTGGGTTCCAGGCGGGAGATGTGGCTGACTATCAGATCTCCGCTTTCCTCATGGCGGTGTACTTCCAAGGCCTTTCCGCAGCAGAACTCTCCGCCCTGACGGGCGCCATGATTGACTCCGGGCGGCGGCTGAGCTTCGCCGGAGGCGACGCCCCCGCGGTGGACAAGCACTCGACCGGCGGCGTCGGTGACAAGGTGTCTCTCATTCTCGCGCCGCTCCTGGCCGAGTACGGCCTCCGCGTACCGATGATGTCTGGACGGGGGTTGGGTCACACCGGCGGTACGCTCGACAAGCTGGAGGCCATCCCAGGGTTCCAGACCCAGATCGATCTGACGGAATTCGAAGCCATCCTGGCGGAAGTAGGCTGTGCGATGATCGGCCAGACGCCCGAGGTGGCCCCGCTGGACGGCCGTCTGTATGCCCTGCGGGATGTCACGGCGACCGTTCAGTCGATCCCGCTCATCGCCTCCAGTATTATCTCCAAGAAGGTAGCGGAGGGAATCGAGGCGCTCGTGCTCGACGTGAAGTACGGCAGCGGGGCTTTCATGCCAGGTTACGACGCCGCGCTGGAACTGGCCCGAGCCCTGGTGAGCCTCGCCGAAGCGGAGGGACTCAAGGCCTCGGCGCTTCTCACGGCGATGGAGCAGCCGCTGGGCGTTACCGTGGGTAACGCACTGGAGGTTCGGGAGTCGATCGAGACGCTGGGAGGTGGGGGGCCGCCGGACCTTCGGGAGGTCACGGTCGCTCTCTGCGCGGAGGCGGCCGTACTGAGCGGAGTGGAAGATGAGACGGCAGCCCGGCGACGCCTGGATGAGATCCTGAATTCAGGTGCTGCGCTGGAGCGGTTCGCAAGGCTCATTGAGCGGCAGGGCGGTGACCCCAGCGTTGTCGAGAACCCCGATCGTCTACCGTCCGCTCCGGTTCAGGTGCCCTGGGTCGCCAGCCAGGACGGTTTCGTGAGCTCGATAGATGCACGCCAGGTAGGTCTCGCAGCAATTGAACTTGGTGCCGGCAGGGCCCGGATCGAAGACGTGGTGGATCCCGCGGTAGGCTTCGAGATCGAGTGCGGAATCGGTGATCCGGTACAAACCGGGCAGCGCCTGGCCACCATTCATGCGGCCAGCGAGTCCGCAGCCCAAGCCGCCGCCGAACGCCTAGAGCGAGCCGTCAGCTTCGTACCCGATACGCCTCCCGACCCACCTCCGCTCGTCCGCTGCCGAATCGAACCGGGCGCCGGCTAGAAGTCGAAGTAGTCCGGTCAGCCTGGCGCCGGTTAGAAGTCGAAGTCGTCTCCAACCGAGAGCCCGATCGAGTCCCCCGGCAGGCTGTCCTCCAGCACGCGGGCCCCGAACGGCCCGTGCATCTCGCAGAGCGTTCGAGGTTCTGTTCCGGGCACGTAATACTCCTCGTACACCTCGTCCGCCGGGCACCACTCGCTGGCGAGCTGTCCGGTAAGGCGGTCCACGCGCCGGGTGATAAGACCGGCGGGCCGGGGCCATTCCGGCGGTACCGGATGGTGTTCATAGTACCATTTCAGCGCGGCGGCGTTAACCGGAGCGGCGTCCACACCTCCCTGTGCGTCGGTGCGGATACGGGCGGGCCGGTCAAACCCCACCCAGGTCGCTGTCACGAGATTGGGCGTGAAACCCATGAACCAGGCATTGGTGGTTTCATTCGTCGTGCCGGTCTTGCCCGCCACAGGCACGTCGTAAGGTACTCCGCCCCTCCGGATCGCAATCCCCGATCCGTGGTCGACGACATCTCGCATCATGGAGACCATGATCCAGGAGGTGTTCTCGTCCAGCACTTCCTCCCGGTCCACGGTGCTCTCCCATAGCACCTCGCCCTCTGCGTTTTCGATCCGCAGGATGGGTCTGGGCGTTACGCGCACTCCCAGATTGGCGAACGTCGTGTACACCTGCACCAGTTCGATGGGCCGGACCGCGGCGGCCCCAATTGCAGTCGACGGAAACGGCGGCACCTCGGTGGTGATGCCCATGCGGTGCGCGAACTGCGCGGCCGTCTCGATGCCGATACGCAGTGCGACCTTGACCGCTACGACGTTCACCGAACGAGTCAGGGCCTCGCGCAAGGTGATAGGCCCCCGAAACGTGCCGCTGAAGTTGCGGGGCGACCAGATGCTCCCGTCGGCCTGCACAAACTCGAGCGGCGAGTCGAAAATCACCTCAGAGGCCGGCATTCCGCTCGCGATAGCAGCCGCGTACACAATCGGCTTGAACGAGGAACCGGGTTGCCGTACGGCCTGTGTCGCCCGGTTGAACTCGGAATCGTCGAAGTCGCGTCCACCCACCATCGCGAGCACATCACCCGTTTCCGGATCGACGGCTATAAACATTCCCTGGAGGTACGGCACGGTCCCATCCAGCTCGCCTTCGTCCCAATCCCGGGTTTCCTGGTAGGTAGGCGCCTGGAATCCTGGCTGTTTCTCTATCCACTGCAGCTGGGCCTCCAGGGCTGAATCCGCGGTGGCCTGAAATTCCGGATCGAGTGTCGTGAAGACACGGAGCCCTGCCTCATAGATCCGAGTTCCATAGCGCTCAATCAGTATCCGCCGCACCCACTCCACGAAGTACCGTGCGAGAGGCTCTGACCCGGCGCCGGGGTTCAACAGGAGTGGGTATGCCATGGCAGTGACGGCATCCTCGTCGCTGATCCGGTCCTGCCTCGCCATCAGGCTGAGTACGAGGTTGCGCCTTTGCACGGCTCTTTCGGGATGTTTGACGGGAGAGTAGCGAGCGGGCGCCCGGGGAAGTCCCGCCAACAGGGCGGCCTCCGGAAGATTCAGATCGGCGGCGTCCTTGCCGAAATAGCGCTGCGCCGCGTTCTGGATTCCGTATACGCCGTCAAAGTTGATCTGATTCAGGTAGGCTCCGAGGATCTCCTTCTTGGTCAGGGCCGCCTCGAGAGACTTGGAGACCTTCATTTCGCGCAGCTTGCGTCTCACGGAGATGTCCCGGCGGTCCACGACTCCGGCAAACATGTTTCCCGCCAGCTGCTGTGTGATGGTGCTTCCCCCGGCCCCGCCGTAGCCTCCGAACGCCAACTCGAGGGCGGCGCGCACCGTGCGCAGGTAGTCGATCCCGTGGTGGCTCCAGAAGCGGCGGTCCTCGATCGAGACGAACGCGTCGGTGACGAATTCGGGAAGTTCGGCGTACTCGATGGCCGTCCGGCGCTCGATGGCAAACTCGTGCAGCAAGCTACCGTCCGCGGCGTAGACTCTGGTCGCCTCCTTCGGTTCAAAGGCGTAGATTTGGGCCACTGACGGGCAATCGTCACAAATGTGCTTCCATGAACCCAGGGCAGCACCCGCGCCCAGAGCAGCGAGACCCGCCAGCGCTGCCGCCACCCGCCAGCGCCCCCGGGGTCCGAGCCGGCCCCAAGTACGATCTCGCAAATCTCTCGCGCGGCCGCGCACGCGAAGGTGCCCGGCGAGGCCTCCAAGCCCGTGACCCAGCCCGGCCCATATTTCCCTGAGTTGATTCAACCTACCCCGTCCTCGTAGCATGAATGCGGCCATATTGTAACGGTATAGTATAGGAGAGTCGCGTTCCCACAGTCAGTCCTACCAGAGACGAAATGCGAATGTTTCCGAAGGTCGATGAACAGATAGCGTTGATCACGGACGGAGTGGCCGAAATCCTTCCCGAAGAAGCGCTGCGCGCCAAGCTCCAGACGTCTCGCGAGAGCGGCGTGCCGCTGATCGTCAAGCAGGGTTTCGACCCTACCCGGCCCGACCTGCATCTCGGCCACGCTGTCTCAATCGACAAACTGCGCGTGTTCCAGGAACTGGGGCACCGGGTCGTCTTTCTAATCGGCGATTTTACGGCGCTCGTGGGAGACCCTTCTGGCCACAACGAGACTCGCCCCGCTCTTACGCCCGAGGAGATACAGCGGAATCTAGCAACATATCAGGAACAGGTAGGCAAGATCCTCGATCCGATCCGCACTGAGTTTCGCCGCAACAGTGAGTGGCTCGCGCCCATGACGCTGCACGATGTGCTGGAGCTGACCGGGCAGTATACGGTGGCCCGGATGCTGGAAAGAGACGACTTTTCGCGGCGTTATGCAGACGGACGGCCTATTTCCATGGTCGAATTCCTGTATCCCATGATGCAGGCGTACGACTCAGTTCGGCTTAACGCCGATGTGGAGTTGGGCGGAACGGACCAGAAGTTCAATCTTCTGCTGGGACGCACGTTTCAAGAGAGAGCGGGACAGGATCCCCAGGTCTGCATCACAGTGCCGATTCTACGCGGGACGGATGGC
>JAZGCO010000125.1:0-33091 GCA_036476995.1 Gemmatimonadota bacterium | reverse complement strand
GCAGAGCGTCTTTCGAATGAGCAGCACGACGTCGTTGTCGTGGACGTGGACAGCGACCGGCTCGCGTACGTAGACACCCATCTGGACGTAGCCGTGCTCGAGGGAAGCGGCACCAGCCTGTCCGTGCTGCAGGAAGCCGGCATCGAGGGTGCCGGACTTCTCGTGGCCGTAACGAGCGTGGACGAAGTCAACCTCGTGTGCGCCATGTCGGCCCGGGAAGATCCGGATCTTCTCCGCGTCGCACGCGTCTCAAACCCCGACTTCTACGAAGACGGCGAGGCCCTGGACCCGGGCCGGTTCGGCGTCGATCTACTGATCAACCCGGAGCGCGAGCTGGCCGCCGAAACCTTCCGCCTGATCCAGTCCTCGGCCGCCTTAGACCTGCAGTTCTTCGCCAACGACGCAGTGGCCCTCGTCGCCGTGAAGATCCAAGAGGGAGCCTTCACGGACGGGAAGACGCTGGCCGAGATCGGAAACACCGTCGGGCTGGCTCGCCAGCTAGTGGTCGCTGTGCAGCGAGACGGCGAGACCATAGTCCCTGAGGGCGACACCCGGCTCGAGGCCGGGGATCTCGCATACGTGACCGCGGCCCGGTCCGAGGTATTCAACGTGCTGAAGCTGGCCGGCCACGAGCGCTCCTCGCTCCGCCGCGTCATGCTGGCGGGCGGCAGTCTGGAGGCCTACTACCTGGCCAAGATCCTGGAGGAGCATGACGTACAGACCACCCTTCTGGTCAGCGATCCCGATCGGGCCCATGAGCTGGCCGAGAAGCTCGAGAAAGCGCTGGTCCTGCAGGGAGATCCCACCGAGGTCGAGCTTCTCGAATTCGAAGGCGTCGCGGAAGTCGATGCGTTCGTCGCCCTGACCGACGAGGACGATAAGAACATCATCTCCTCTCTCGTGGCGCGGGACATGGGGGCCAGGCAGGTGATCACCCTCGTGAACAAGACGGACTACCTGCCGCTGGCCCGGCACATCGGGCTCGACGCCGCCGTGAGCCCGCGCATCAGCGCCGCCAACGCCGTGCTCCGGTACGTCCGGCGTGGAAGCATAACGCGCGTAGCCGCTCTCAAGGACTGCAACGCGGAGATGATCTCGTTCATCGTGGCGGAAGACGCCCCCGTGGCCAATGAGCGCCTGGCTGACATCGACTTCCCGGATGACTCTTTGGTGGCGGCCATCGTACGCGAGGACGGCCGAAAAATGAGGATCCCGCGTGGTGACGACATCCTGAGGCCCGGCGACGAGGCGATCGTCTTCGCACTCGGACATGCCGTCCCTGACGTCACCAAGCTCTTTCCCTCGTGAACCTACGCGAAGTAGGCCACATCATCGGTGGCCTGCTCATGTCGGTCGCGCTGGCCATGCTTCCCTCCACCGCGCTCGCCCTCCGCGAGGACCTTGTCGGAGGCTGGTTGGTCTCGGTTGCCGTGGCGGGCGGCGTGGGTGCGTTGCTGTGGCTCCTCACACCGCGCGATCTCCAGATCAACCCCCGGGAGGCACTGGCCGTGGTAGGTCTCGGCTGGATAGCGATAGTCGTTGCGGGCGCCCTCCCCTTTCTGACGACCGGCACGACGGCCAGCCTGTCAGCCGCCCTATTTGAATCGGCTTCCGGTTTCACGACGACAGGAGCAACCATCTTTCCGGTCATGGAGGACCTTCCAAGCAGTATCCTCCTGTGGCGCAGCCTGTCTCATTTCATGGGCGGGATGGGAATCATCGTCCTCGGCGTCGCCATTTTGCCACTCCTCGGAGTCGGCGGCGCGCAGCTGTTCAGGGCGGAGGCTCCAGGTATCTCGACCGATCGGCTTCAGCCGCGTATCGCGACGACCGCCCGCCTGCTGTGGAGTGTCTACGTCGGACTTACCGGAGCGCTGTTCGTAGCGTATCTCGTGCTCGGAATGTCCGTGTTCGACGCCGTGAATCACGCACTCAGCACGCTGGCCACCGGTGGATTTTCGACCCGGACGGCCTCCATGGCCGCTTTTTCACCCGCTATTCAGTGGGCCACGATCCTGTTCATGATCCTGGCCGGCGTGAACTTCACGCTGCACTACCGGATGTTCAGCGGAAACTGGCAGGCACCTCTGCGCAATCCCGAGTGGCGCTGGTACATCGGGTCCATCTTGACTATTTCGCTGCTCTCGTTCGTGGTGCTCGCCATGGGCGACGGAATGTGGTCCATGGCCGGGATGCGCCGCTCGTTGTTCAACGTCGTCGCGATCCAGAGCACTACCGGCTTCGTCACGGCCGACTTCGCGGCCTGGCCCTCGCTTCTGCAGGCGCTGCTCCTCGGACTCATGTTCGTCGGCGCGATGGGAGGATCGACAGGAGGGGGATTCAAGATGGTCCGCGGCGCAGTCGTCGCACAGCACGTGTTCGGCGAGGTGAAGAAGGTACTGCACCCGCGCGCCGTAGTTGTGACGCGGCTGGGCGGGCGGCCCATTCCCGAGCGCCTCGTCCATAACGTACTGGCTTTCCTGGCCCTTTACATGGTGACCCATGCCATCGGCACCGTGATCCTAGCCGCGATGGGTTCGGACCTGATCACCGCGCTCAGCGCCTCGCTGGCCGCCATCTCGAGCATCGGACCTGGACTGGCAAGCGTCGGACCGCTGGAGAACTACGCGCACTTCAGCCCCCCTGCCCTGGTCACACTCTCAGTGCTGATGCTACTGGGAAGGCTGGAGTTCTATACCCTATTGGTGCTGATCATCCCGGGCACCTGGATGCGCGCGGGAGGCGGCTCCGCCGGACCCAGCGTGGCCCGGATCCTGGCCCGCAAAGGCCGGATGGGTATCCGGAAGTAAGGCACGGTGGAATGGCATGAGTAGACTGAGACTCTCTGACTGGGCGAGCATAGCTGAGATCGGCAGTGCCCTCGCGGTGGTCGCCTCACTCCTGTACGTGGGCTACGAGATTCAGCAAAACACGAAAGTTAGCCTCGCCTCGAATCGACAGGCTGTCGCCACCAGGGCGCAGGACCTGGCTCTTTTTTCTGCTAATATCGGCATCAACAGGCTCATTCTTGGCCCGGAGGCCGATGACGTCGTCCTGACAGAGACGGAAGTAAATAACTTGACCGCCTATGTCGGTGCGTTGCTTCGAAGCAGCGAAGAGGCATACTTACTGTATAGGGATGGATTGCTGGATGAGGAGTACTGGATGACACGAGCTGGTGTCATGCTGACGATATTGCGATCCGCGAGAGCTCGTCAAGTTTACTTCCAGACAAGGGACTCCGGTTTCTACACCGACGACTTCGTGGATTGGGTCGATGAGGCGCTCAGAGAGAAGTACGGCGGCTAACCGGCGGTCTCGTAGTTCTCCCCTGCTCGCCTAGCGATTGTTAGAGCTTGTAGGACGCATGTCGGTGCGTCCGGAACGAAGCGTTCAATTTTCAATTGCGGCGAGTGAAGGGCGTGCCGACATGATGACCGCTGGTCGCTCCCAAGCGCTACTCCAGCGTTCCGAACAGTCTATCCCCAGCGTCGCCCAGCCCCGGCAGAATGTACCCGTGTTCGTTGAGCTGCCGGTCGAGCGCCGCCGTGAACACTCGCACGTCCGGATGTTCGTCAAGCAGACGCTGCACCCCCTCGGGCGCGGCCACAATAGACATGAGCCGAATCCGCTGCGCTCCTGACTTCTTGAGGAAACCGATCGCCGCGCTGGCGGACCCGCCGGTCGCGAGCATGGGATCGGTGACGATGTAATCTCGGGCCGCAGGGTTGGTAGGAATCTTGAAGTAGTAGTCAATGGGTTCGAGCGTGTCGTGGTCCCGCTGCACTCCGACGTGGCCGACGCGCATCGTGGGCATGAGGCGCATCACACCCTCCACCATCCCGAGGCCTGCCCGGAGGACGGGCACCAGTGTGATCAGCTCACCCCGCACCTTGTCGCCGGTAGTGCGCTCGAGCGGCGTTTCGACAGCCCTTTCCTCCGTTTCCAGGTCCGCCGTGACCTCGTACGCCATGAGCATGGCGATCTCGTCCACCAACTCTTTGAAGATCTTCTTGGTCGTCTTGACTGACCGAAGCAGCCGCACCTTGTGGCGAAGAAGTGGATGCGCTGTGATGATGAGATTTGGAAACTCAGGTATCCGTGTGGCCACTGGACGCATCGTTGCGCTTTCCATCACGCCTCCACTCTGATCACCTTGGTGTCACCCTCCGGCTGTCTCTCTTCGATCCGTCCAACCACCGATGCTGCATAGCCGGCCTCGATCCACTCTCGCCGCAGACTCTCCGCCTCGGCTTCCGGGACCGCAGCCAGGAGCCCGCCCGACGTCTGCGGATCGAACAGAAGGTTCCGCAGACTGTCGTCTGATCCGGCCGGCCATTCGACCGCGTCTTCCAGCGCCGACCGGTTCCGGGCCGTGCCCCCGGGCACGCACCCGGCCGCAAGGAGCCGGTCTGTCCCGGGAACGAGCTGCGGGGCCGAACTGAACACGGCAGCGCCATGCCCCGAGGCGACACACACTTCGTGCAGGTGCCCGAGCAGGCCGAACCCGGTGATGTCCGTCACCGCGTGCGCGTCGTATTCGGCCAGCGCTTCGGCCGCGGCCCGGTTGAGCTGTCGCATCGATCGAACCGCCGCCGTGTGTTCCTCGGCTGATGCTTCGGCGCGCTTGATGGCTGTCGCCAGCACGCCGATCCCCAGGGCCTTGCCGAGTACCAAGGCGTCGCCGGGTACCGCTCCGCTTTTCCGAAACAGACGGTCAGGATGTGCGAAACCTATCGCCGCCAGGCCGAACTTGGGCTCCAGGTCGATGATCGAATGCCCTCCGGCCAGCGCGGCCCCGGCCTCGCGGCACACTTCGGCGGCCCCCGACAGCATGGCGCCAGCGATCTCGACCGGCAGTGTTTCGGCCGGAAATCCCAGCAGACTGAGCGCGAAAGCCGGGCTCGCACCCATCGCATAAAGGTCGCTGAACGAGTTGGCTGCAGCGATCGCCCCGAACTCCGCCGGATCGTCCACGATTGGCGTAAAGAAATCCACCGACGCGACGACGGCCAAGTCATCGCGGACCTGGTAGACTGCGGCGTCGTCCGGATTATCCAGGCCGACAATGAGCTCGTCCGCACTGGTACCGGTCGGCAGGAAGCTGAGTATTCGTCTCAGGTCCTCCGGACCCAATTTGGAGCCTCAGCCGGCACCATGTGAGTACTGCGTGAGCCGCACTCGCTCAGCGGCGGGAGTGTTCATCCACGCTCTCAGACAGAGGAATCGATCCACAGGCCTGTGAAGCTAGAAAGCCACCGCGGCGCGCGCCACGCCCGGTCCGTTTTTGCCCGAGCGGGTCACGCTCTGCACCTTACGGCATGAACGCCTGGCACCTCCGTGACAGGGCCAACTTCGAAGCGCAGCGCGCGGCGATGGTGGAGAAACAGATTCGGCGGCGCGGTATTCTCGATCCGATCGTTCTCGCAGCCATGGCCGAGGTGCCGCGGCACCTGTTCGTGCCCCTCGCCAAGAGGACGTTCGCCTACGCGGATAGAGCGCTCGGACTGGGTCCGCACTCGACGATTTCCCAGCCCTACATCGTGGCCCGCATGACAGCGGCGCTCGACCTCTCGAACCTCGCCGGGACCGGCACAGGAGACCACGAGGTCCGCGTCCTGGAGATTGGAACCGGGTCGGGGTACCAGAGCGCGATTCTGGCCGCGTGCGGTTGCCGGGTATTCTCCGTTGAGCGGGAAGCCGGCATCTCGAACCGGGCTGCCGCCAACCTGGAGGCGGCTGGGTATGCAGAGTCCGTCGAATTGCTGATCGGAGATGGGGCGCTCGGCTGGCCTGAGAAATCGCCCTTCGGCGGTATTCTCGTCACGGCCGGCTCGCCAGAACTTCCGCCGGCCCTGCCCGGTCAATTGGCGGCCACGGGAGTGCTGGTAGCACCGCTCGGACCGCCGGGCGCTCAGGTGATACGCCGCGGCCACTTCGCGGACGGCGAGCTGCGGTGGCAGTATCTGGAGGAGGTCCGGTTCGTCCCTCTGCGCCCCGACCACGACGCCGACACCTAGCCTGTTCCAGGCTGCGCCGCGGCGATCGGGCCCCGACCAGACTACCGGATCGCTACCAGTTCTGCTCCACTACGGGGTCGCGGCGACGCGCCCGTTCCAGCCGACGCTCCTGAAGACCCCGCTCCTGCGCGGCGGCGGCTTCCAGCAGTGCGGCCGCCTCCGCGGCTGACATCTGCGGCACTTCCAGCGGCGCATCGCCGCCTCCTCCGCCTCCACCTCCGGAGCCTCCACTTCCACCCCCGCCTCCACCACCGGGGACCTCAGGCGGGGGGTTCTGCTGCAGCCAACGATCGATCAGCTCCAGGTTCCACCGCGCGTCTTCGGATGTAGAGTCCTCGCGCAGGACTTCGCGGAACGCTTCGCGCGCTTCCAGAAGCCGGCTGCGTCGGTCGGCCGCCGGTTCGTCCCGGGCCGGTCCGTCGGGAGCGCCCGCCCTTCCGTCCACGAGACCGAGATTGTACTGGGCCGATGTTTGGGGTTCGCCCTCGGCCTCGTTCAGGGCGCGGGTAAGGTGCGGTGCGGCGCCTTCGTCATCGCCCCCCACCAGAAGCGCGGCCCCGAGGTTATACCAATCTTCCGGGTCTTCAGAGCCATCTGCGGCCCGCCAGTAGTCATCCAGTTCATCGGCGGTAATGCCTGGTGGTTCCTGGGTCGCTTGCCCGGCACCCGGTGCTACCTGGGCCGCAGCCGAGACCAGCGCTGGTGCGGCGAGCACGGTTCCGATCCGCCAGGCGAACCCGCGGCGTCGTCGCATCAGCCCTTCCTCACGACGTAGGCATCGCAGAACAAGAGTGCGAACGCGACAAGCACGAGAAAGAGTACGGGTGCACTGGCTTGCTCGGTCCCTGGGTGCCCGGAGAGGCGCGGCAGCAGCGCGGCAACTCCTTCTGCCGTGCCCGGGACGTAGACACCGCCCGTCCTGCGGGCCATGTTTCGCAGCTGGTCTTCGGCCAGCCGACTGATCACGATTTCGCCATCTGTGTCCCGCATGAACATCTCCCCGACACGTGCCTGGTTTCGGGCGCCGCTAGACGGGCCCGGGCCCGGCAGCGGGATCGCGCTCCCGGCCGTGGTACCGAGGCCCACGGTGTACACGGGAACCCCTGCCCTCGACGCCCGATCGATCACACCGTCGAGGGCATCGTTTTCAAACGTGGATTCGCCGTCGCTGAACAGAAGAATCCGGCGCACGGACGCCGAGCCCCCGACCAGTACGTCCAGAGCCTGCGACACGCCCGCGGCCAGCGCGGTCCCTCCCCGGCCCACCGCGGATGGATCGACCGACTCCACGAACATCAGGGTCGCATCGCGGTCTCCGGTCAAAGGAGACAGTACATAGGCGCGGCCGGCGAAGAACACGACTCCCAGCCGGCCGGGGAGCCGGGCGGCGGCCTCCGTCGCCAGCCGGCGTTGCGCCGTAATGCGGTCGGGGTCCGCATCCCTGGCCAGCATGGAATTGGAGGCGTCCAGCACGATCACCGTCTCGGGACCCGTGGCCGAGGCCGGGGAGCGGCCGCTCCAGCTCGATATCGCGGCGGCGGCGATCATGCCGGCGGCAGTGGCAACGAGGGCGAGACTGAGCCAGACGCGGCCCAGGCCCGACCCCGGCACGAGCCGCTCGAGCAATCCCGCGTCTGCCAGAGCCTCGCGGTCATGCTGGCTGCGGGCCGCAGCCACCAGGGAGAAGAGTCCGGCCGCGGTGGCCGCGAGTCCGGCCGCGAACAGAACCGGGGCACCGGATCCCAGCAACAGTTCGGCGAGTGATCTCACGCCCCAAACACCCTTCGGGCCCGGGTCGCGGCGCCGATCAGCTCGAGGAGTAGCGCGCCCAGGGCCAGGAGAAGCACATCGGCGCGGGCGGACACCCGCTCCGCCTTACGCCGCTCCTCCAGAGGCGCTGTCTCCAACGCGTCGATCCTCTCGTAGATCTCCGCCAGGCCAGCCGGGTCCGTGGCGCGGAAGTAGAGTCCGCCTGTGGCCTCCGCCATCGCCTCCAGGAGTTCGTCGTTGACGTTCACTTCCATGTTCGCGTACTGATAGCCGAACCGGGTTCGGCCGATGGGCACAGGAGCCGTACCGCGGCGACCTACGCCTATCGTGTACACGCGCACCCCCAAGGCACGAGCTGCGGCGGCGGCTTCCAGTGGTTCGATCTGGCCGCGGTTGTTGTCCCCGTCGGTCAGAAGCACAACCACCCGCGATCCCCGCTCTTCCCCAACGCGGTTGACTGCCGTGGCCAGCGCGGTTCCGATCGCCGTCCCGTCTTCGAGCTGGCCGACCTCCAGGTTGCCTACCGCCTGTAGCAGCACGCCGTGGTCCAGCGTTCCGGGCACCACCGTGAGCGCCTCTCCGGCGAACGCGACCAGGCCCAGCCGGTCCGCGCCGCGGCCTTCCGCGAAGCGGGCGAGCTCGCGTTTGGCGACAGCGATCCGGTTGTCCGGTGCGAAGTCTTCGGCCAGCATCGAGCTGGAAATATCCAGCACCAGCACGATCGAGATGCCGTCGGAGCGGCGCTCCTGGTCGCGAATCGCTCGTACCGGATTGGCCAGCGCGGTTATGAGGAGCACGAGCGCCAGGCCGCGCAGCACCGGAGTCCAGTACCACCAAAAAGGCCGCCGGTGACGGGGCCCGGCCGAGGTGGCGGGAAGCGGGAACCGGAGTCGTCTCCGCGAGGCGAGCGTTACGCCGATCGGCAGCATCAGGGCCAACGGGAACCAGACCCAGACCGAGAAATTCACGCGCCGGGATCCGAGTCCGGGTTGGGACGGCGTTGTTGCCAGTCCGTCTGCAGCCAGCCCACGCAGGCTTCGACATCAGCGGCCGCGGTCGCTCGGTCGGTGCCGGTGCGGCCGAACCGGGCCCTGCCTGAGCGGTCCAGAGTGTCGGGAACAGTAGCTCCGTCGGGCCGCGGTGCGGTCAGCGGCGTTCCGGCAGGCCAAGGCCTCGTTTCTTCGACGTACTGCCTCAGCACGTGTTCGAGGTCGTCGTAGTAGACGTCCTGCGGCAGGCCAGACGTCGAGAAACGTTCCTCCAGTTCCCGAAAGCGGGAAATCGCGCGGGCCGCCGGGTCGGCCAGCGCCTTCTGTTCCGCCGGCTTCTTACGCCGCCTCCAGAGCCACCACAGGAAGGCGGCTAGAAGGGCCAGGAGCAGGAGAAGCAGCAGCCACCACCAGGAGGCGCTCTCGAACGGCGGGCGCGGCGGCATCAGCGCCAGCGCCGCGGTGTCCGGCGGCAGGACCGAGTTCACGATCAACACGGGCGGCTGCGCGTCGAGCACGCGGGCGGACATGCCGGTCCCTCCGGCCAGCCGAATCGTGAGCGGGGGCAGGATTAGTTCGCCGCTCTTCCACGCCACCGCCTGATACGCCGCCCGCCAGCGGTGAGCGCGCTCGTCGGCGGACAGGGCCGGAATCCCGACGTTCTCGGCCAGAGAATCGAGCCTGAGAGCCGCCGGGAAGCGGACGGCGGTGTCGGCCGGCGAGCTCACCGCCACGGCTACGGTGAAAGGCTCGCCTACGGTGACGGTGTCCGGCTCGACGACGATCGCGACCTGCGGCACGGACCCCGGCGCGGCCTGCAGCAGCACCAGGACGGCGAGCCCCGCGATCATCCGGCTCTCCGGCGGCGGGACCGGGCCGCGAGGAACGTGAAGAGGTTCGGCACCCAGGGCTCCTCGGTGCGCAGCAGGAGATGGTCACACCCGGCCTTTCGAAGCACTCGGCGCAGATCATCGCTCTCCGCCGCACGGCGTTGGGCGAATGCGTCGCGGACGCGCGGCGACCGGAGGTCGAGTACGTCCCGCACCCCGGTCTCCGGATCCATGAACTCGACGAGGCTCGTGGCCGGTAGCTCACTTTCCGCCGGATCTTCCAGGTGAACAGCCACCACCTCGTGGCGACGAGCCAGGGCACTCAGAGGACGCTCGAAAGCGGGACCCTGAAAGTCTGACAACACGAACACCAGTGACCGGCGCCGAAGGTGACGGGAGGCGGTAGTGAGCGCGACACCAAGATCTGTGGCCGAGCCTTCCGGCTTGCTCGTAACCATCTCGTACAGCAGGCGTCTCAGGTGATGCTGGCCGCGGGCCGGTTCCACGAGGCGCTCCACTCGGTCGCTGAACAGGATGAGACCGACCTGATCGTTCTTCCGGCCGGCCACGAAGGCCAGGACGCTGGCCACCTCGATACCGAGTTCCAGCTTCGTCCGGGTGCGTGATCCGAAGTTCGTCGAGCGCGAAACATCCAGCAGAAGCAAAACGGTAAGTTCGCGCTCTTCGACGAAACGCTTCACGAAGGGACGGCCCATGCGGGCCGTTACTTTCCAGTCGATAGCCTGGAACGGGTCGCCCGGCTCGTACTTCCGGACTTCGGCGAATTCGATCCCGTGGCCCCGGAACAACGAGTCATACCGCCCCAGCATCGGGCTGTCCATCAGCCGCCGGGCCCGGATCTCCAGCTTCCGGACCATCGCGGCCGCGTCCTCACCCGAGAGTGTGCAGCCGTTCGGCTCCGCTGGAGCCTGCCGGAACGGCCACAGGGCCATTAGGGCACGGCCACCTTCTCGAGAAGGCGCTCGAGAACATCGTCGGTCGTCACGTCCTCAGCTTCAGCCTGGAACGTCAACACCAGACGGTGGCGCAGCACATCCGGAACCATGCGCTGGACATCTTCGGGAATGACGTAGGCCCGGCCTTGCAGGAAGGCTTGAGCGCGGGCCGTTCTGGCCAGGAAGATCGTCGCCCTCGGCGAGGCCCCGTACTCCAGCCAGCCGCTCATCTCCTCGTCCACCTGTCCCAGGTCGCGCGTGGCCGCCACCAGGTCGAGTATGTAGTCCTCGATGCGCGTATCGAGGTGAATGTCAGGCAGAATATCCCGGGCCTCGAGAATCGTGGCAGGGCTCGCGGCCACCTCTATCTCCTGCAACGCGTCTCCCGTCATGCGCCGCATGATTTCACGCTCTTCTTCGCGTCCCGGGTAGAAGACGCGAATTTTCAGCATGAATCGATCGACCTGCGCCTCGGGGAGCGGATAGGTGCCCTCGTGCTCGAGTGGATTCTGTGTTGCAAGCACCAGGAAAGGTTCCGGAAGCTCGTACGTGGAATTACCGATCGTGACCTGGCGTTCCTGCATCGCTTCGAGCAGAGCGGACTGGACCTTGGCCGGGGCCCGATTGATCTCATCTGCCAGAATCAAGTTAGAGAAAATCGGTCCGAGCTTGGGCACGAACTCGCGCGTTCCCTCATCCCAGACCAGAGTTCCGATCAGGTCCGCGGGCAGGAGATCAGGCGTGAACTGTATCCGCTGGAATCCCGTGTCGATGGCGTCGGCCAGGGACTGTACGGCGAGCGTCTTGGCGAGACCAGGCACTCCCTCGAGGAGAACGTGCCCTCCCGTCAGCAGGGAGATGAGGAGGCCATCGATCATCGCTTCCTGGCCAACGACCCGACGAGCCACAGCCCGGCGCAGCGGTTCCACGAAGCTGGCGGCCTGCTGGATCTTCTCAGTCTGGCTTTCCAGCTCGTCGCCCGAAAGCAGTGTTTGGCTCATGGATGGCTCCGTCATCGTTTCATTCGTTCGCCGGCCTCTTCATATCTGAGCACAAAGGCGGCCAGGGCGCCCGACCGGATATCTCCGCTGCGGCATCGCTCATCCAGGTCGCCTCCAGAACCCGCGTCGGCGCCTGGCATCTGCACGATCTCGGTATGGAATCTTTCGCACCGTTCCCGCCACTGCTCCCAGGAAGAGGCCCGGAGATCAACCCACCCCCGGTGCGCGAGATCCACGAGGGGGACCCCATCATCCGGGTCGGGTTCCACGGACACGGTGGAGCCGCGCAGCAGGTGCTCTCCGTCGGGCATGAGGATAGGAATTCCCACCGACAAGATGTCAGATCGCAGACGTGAGTCCTGATTGATAAGCGTCGTGGCACGGCTGGCGGTAGCGTCGGGGTCCAGGCTCGCGGCGACGGACACTTTCCCAAAAAACCGCTCCAGAATGTGCGCCTCGAACAGCAGTTTACTGAGCCGCGGCGGCCCTAACATCTCGAACGCGACGGAGCGTATGTCGTGCTCCGATTCCAGCATTTCCATGTATCTGAGCGCCGACTCGCGGAGCGCACCCGCCCGGTACGTCGGACCCAAAGTGCTCGCATCGAGGGCAGCCACGATGTCGTGGCCCGTCGGCCGTCCCAGTACTTCGGACAGGACCGCGTCGGCTATTTCTTCGGGCGTAATGAATTCCATCAGTCCGAGCGACGCGATCGTTTCGAATTCGCTGAGGCTGAAGAGGCCGTTCTCGCCGGCGTCCAGGTATACGTTCTCCAGATTATCGCCCGTGCGGGCGGCGCTCGATCCGGCGTCAGGCCCGAAGGCCTCTGCAAGCGCCAGCGCGGTCGTGCTGTCTTCGCGCGGAATCGGATGGCCGCCGCGCGTCACGGGGCCAAACCCGATCCTCTTCCAGGCCACGGCCGCGGTTGGCTTTACTTCCTTGACTATGGGGGCGTCGGGCGTACGTCCCATCAGAAAGAGGAGCATGGAGTGAGCCCCGGCTACGCTGGCTTTGGCGAGTAAGGTGGCGGACGGTCTCTCCTCCGAATGCGTAAAGGGTACGTTGAGGCCCATTCCGCCCGTTCCCGAGGTTCCGACCTTGAGATAGACCTTGGTTTCGGCCTCCCGCATACCTCTCATCAGCGCCTGTACATGACGAATGAGCTGCGGAAGATAAAGTGTCGTCAGGTGCGCCTCCACCAGGGCTGGATCAGGCGAACCACCGCGCTCAAGCGCTGCCTGGACCCTGCGGGCCGAGTGAAAGATGTCCTGGTAGGCGATCACCGTGGCCGTATTGATACAGTCCACGACTAGAGAGGGCGAGTGCTTCTGGAGTAACTGGTAGGCCAGTGCCTTCGTCTGACTCCCGGTCGTGTCCTCCCCAAACAAATCAGCCAGGATTTCCGCCCGGCTGTCAGGCTGAGTCAACAGCTGAGAGCGGAAGGCACCCTTTCGGGATCCGCGCAAGAAAATGTCACCCCATTCCGCTACTAATTCCGTCCCAAACTCGTCAGCCTCGGGACCCAGCTCCCTGATCGCGCTCTCCGCCTCGGACTGCGTAAGGGCTGCGATGATCACCCGCGAGGGTCGATGCGGTAGCAAGCCCCTGCATATGGCGGTACCAATCAGCCCGGATCCGCCGAGAAGCAGGATTGTGCGCTCGGTTATGTCCATTCAGTGCCCTGAACCAAGTGTGTGGTGATTACCTCGAGCTCGGCTTCGTGCTGACCCGCTCCTCGAGTTGCCGGATCTCCGCCTGCGTAAGCGACCGGTAGTCGCCTCGCGGCAAGCTTCCGAGTTGGAGCGGTCCGAAGCTCGTCCGGCACAGGGAATGTACCGTCAGCCCGAGCGTACTCATGATACGACGAACAACCCGGCTTCGCCCCTCCATCAGCTCGAGCTCAAGGACCACTTGGTCCGCCCGTCCCCCGTCTACGAAACGGGCCGCTGTAGCTCGGGCGGGCCCGTCCTCCAGCTCGACCCCGTGACACAGGGCCTGCAGTACATCGTCGCCAACAGGAAGCGGCAGAGTGACATGATACGTGCGCGGTAGCTGCGCGCTCGGGTGTAACAGCCGGCTCGACACGTCTCCGGCGTTAGACAGGAGGAGAAGTCCCTCGCTCATGTAGTCGAGGCGGCCTACGTGGAAGAGTGACCCGTACCGATCTGGAAGAAGCTTATAGATGGTCTCACGGCCTTCCGGATCGCTCCGGCTGCACACCACACCCGGGGGCTTGTGGAACATGAGCCAGCGCAGCGGCTCCACCGTCACCTTGCGTCCGTCCAGTGTCACCTCACTGGAGTTCGAATCGACGGAGGAGCCGAGAGCGGCTACCTCGCCCCTCACCCGCACCCGGCCCTCACGAATCAATTCCTCAGAGGCTCGGCGAGACGCGACCCCGGTGCTGGCAAGAAACTTTTGAAGCCGGACTTGCTCCGTCACTCGCCTCCGGGCACCGCCGCGGCCACCGTATCGGTACCGGCTCCGTTCGACGAGAGGGCCGGTGCGGGTTCGGACAGGTCACGCTGCAGCTGACGAACATCGGCGGAAAGCTGGTCGGCAGCCGCCGGTGACACCTCGGACTCTGGCGCAGGCTCCGGCGCCGACAGGTCGGCAGCCGCATCCGCCAGCTCCTGGAGCCGCACCGGAAGAGACTCCGGATCGGGAAGCTCACTCAGGTCGGTGAGCCCGAAGTGATCCAGGAAGACTCTCGAGACTCCGTACAGGAGCGGCCTGCCGAGGCCTTCACCACGGGCCGTTACCTCGATCAGGTCCCACTCCAGAAGCGTGCGGAGAACGGAGCTGGCCGACACTCCGCGCACTTCCTCGATTTCGACCCGGCCGATGGGCTGGCGGTAGGCGATAATGGCCAACGTTTCGAGCGCGGCTGGCGAGAGTGTCGGCGATCGCGGGACGGAGTCGAACTGCTCCAAGTATGGCGCGAACTCGGGACGCGTAAGGATCTGATATCCATCGCCCAGCTGGTAAATCTGAAACGCGTGTTCCTCCGCCTCATACCGGTCGCGTAGCGCTTGGATCGCCGCCTCGACTCCTTCGATGTCGAGCGATCGATCGGCGCAGGCCAACTCCGCAGCGGTCAGAGCGGTCTGGCTCGAGAACAGGGTGGCCTCAACGATCTGTTCAGATGTCACGTCTCAGTCCTCATCCTTCAGGGTGAGATGCCGGCTCGGAAACAACCAGATGGAACCGAAAGGCGCAGTTTGCTCCATGCGCAGAATCCGTTGCTTGGCCAGCTCAAGACAGGCCAGCAGAGAAGCTACGGCGTGCGGCCGCGTACGAAACGGAGCCAGGACGGTGTCAAAAGCCAGGCGTTTGGCGCCGCGCATGAGCTCGCGGATAAAAGATGTCTTCTCCTGCACGCTGACCACTGAGATCGGGGGCATGACGTGCGCGGCGGGTCGAGTTCTCGGTATGCGCACGGCCGCTTCAAGAAAGTCGATCATGTCGACTTCCAGGGCTGGTCTGACCGGCTTCGGGATCGGCCTGGCCGCAACATATCCCTTTCCGAAGTGCCGGGCCCGCTGGCTCTCCGCCGTGGCCAGCACGTGAACCACGTCCTGGAAGTGTTCAAACTCCAGCAAGCGCCGGACCAGATCCTGCCTCGGGTCTTCGTCCCAATTTGCCGTCCCGGGCCGCGGCAGCAACAGCTGTGCCTTGACCCGAATCAGGGTTGCCGCCATCTCCACGAACTCTCCCGCTCTATCCAGGGAGAGCTTGTCCATCCCCGTTCCTAGGGCATCTTGAAATTGCGTGGTGACGCGAGCGATAGGGATGTCGAAGATATCGATATCCTGAGACCGGATGAGATGCAGGAGAAGGTCCAGCGGGCCCTGAAAACGATCGAGTTCGACGACGAAGGGCTCGACCTGTAACAGGCCCGGCGGTCGACGCGGTGCTGGAACGGTTCGTAGCATGGCTCTCATGGACCTTGATCGGGTCTCTGATTCACAATAAACTTAGGCTAGCCTTGCTACCGGGTTCAACCCCTGGCAACACATACCGTACTCCGAGAAGCTGAAGGACTGATTAGTGCCGAACATAAAGAGTGCCAAGAAGAGGCTTCGACAGTCACAGCGCCGCCGGCTCGACAACCGGAAGGCGCGCTCCGAGATCCGTACGCGCACCAAGCTCCTCCTGCAGCTCGATTCAAAGTCGGAAGCCGAAGCGGCGTACCGCGAGTTGGCTGCCGTTCTCGACCGGGCTGCCCAGCGCCGACTGATGCACCCCAACAGGGCGGCGCGCCAGAAGTCACGCCTGAGCAGGTACGTCAGCAGTCTGTAGCCGGGCGCCGAATCAGGCGTCCTTCTTCCCCTTTTCAGCTCCGGCTTCCTCTTCTTCGAGCAGCTGTGATACAGCGTCGAAGTTCGTGCTGTCGTCCATCGACAGACTCTCCAGAAACTCGAGTTCGTCCAGGAACGCGTCGTCCCCGCCCTCGGCTCCGGATGAGGCCGTCTCAGCTGTAGCCTCGACCGCCACCTCAGCTACCGCCGCAGCCGGAACGATCTCCGCGGCCAACCCCGAGTCGACTTCGATCTTGTTCTCGGCCTGTTCGGCGGAATCCGCCGTATCCTCGTCGAAGGACTCGTCGTCGAACCCGTCTGCGTCTAGATCAGGTACGACAAGTAGCCCGCCGTTCTCGGGCTGCTTGCCGGTGACCTCGGCCAGCACCTTTTCCAGTTCCGTGACAGCGACCCGCTCGGCGCCGATCTCATCACCCAGGGCGTCCAGGACGTTGGCGTGCTCGGCCCGCTTCTCTTCCCAGTCTGACTGCGAATACTCGCCCACCTCGTGCCGGAGTTGAGACTCTTCGAGATCCGCCGACCGGCTGTCGTGTTCAGAGGCCAGCTCCTCCAGCCGCTGGATTCGGGACGCCACCGTGCTTTCCAGCTCCGAGCTATGGGTGGCGAGCTCTGACTCGACGCCCTTGAGCCTGCTTTCGTAGTCCTTCCTGACTCGCTCGGCGACTTCGGGCCGGAAATCCGACACGACGCCGTCCAGCTTGGCGAGCCAGCCCTGGAAGGTCGTACGCTGGTCTAGGAGGCCCTGGATCGCTCCAGGTATGACCTGATTTTGATCCTTCTTGCTTGCCATGGCTTGTGTCCGCCTTTGAGGCCTACGGTGTGGTGAACCGGGTTTCGCCGTCCACCAACGTGTGGCGCACTCTTCCCGGAAGCTCCCAACCCGCGATCGGCGTGTTTCTGCTTCTCGAAACGAAGCGGGACGGGTCAACCGTCCACGCCTCGTCCGGCGCCACCAGCACTATGTCCGCGGGCGCGCCCGGGCGCAACGTTCCTTCCTCCAGGCCCATCGCTCGCGCCGGCGCGCAGCTCATTCGATCGACCAGCATCGACAGGCTCATGTGCCCCGGCTCAACCAGGGCTTTGAGACACAATCCGAACGCAGTCTCCAGTCCGTTGATGCCGAACGGAGCGTCGTCGAACTCGCGCTCCTTCTCTTCGTAGTGATGCGGAGCGTGATCGGTTGCGATCATGTCGATAACGCCTTCAACCAGTGCCTCGCGGACAGCGGTGACATCCGCCTCGCTACGCAGCGGCGGGTTCACCTTGGCTTCCGTGTTGTATCCGCGAACCAGTTCTTCGGTGAGCAGCAAGTGGTGAGGGGTCACCTCAGAGGTCACTCGAAGGCCAGCCGCTCGAGCCATGCGAAGGTACTCGACGCTCTGGCGGGTCGAGACGTGACACACGTGGAGATGGCCTCCCGTCACTTCGGACAGAAGCGCGTCGCGGGCCAGCATGGCTGCCTCGGCCGCGTTCGGGATGCCTCGCAGTCCCAGGGCTGTCGCCACGCTGCCCTCGTTCATGACTCCGCCAGCGGACAGCGACGGGTCTTCCGTATGCTGGATCATCGGAATGCCGAACGTTTGTGTGTACTCGAGGATCCGTCTCATGAGCCCCGAATCGAGTACCGGGTAGCCATCGTCGGATACCGCCACGGCGCCTGCGGAGACGAGTTCGCCTACCTCGGTCATCCGTTCGCCCTTCTGGCCCACCGACGCCGCGCCGATCGGCCTGACTTTGGCCCCTCCCGCGCGCTCGGCTGCGGCAATCACGAATCCGACGGCGGCCGGGTTGTCGATCGGTGGATCCGTATTCGGCATGGCCCAGACCTGAGTGAAGCCCCCGGCGACTGCGGCGTGGGCGCCGGTGGCGATCGTCTCCTTGTGCTCGCCGCCGGGTTCTCGGAGGTGGACGTGCACGTCGATAAAACCGGGAGCGGCCACGAGACCGACGGCGTCAATGATTTCTGACTCGTCGGGCGCCGAGAGGCCAGGCCCGATCGCCTCAACCCGGCCGCCTACCACAAGCACATCCGCGTTCTCGTCCATGTCCTGCGACGGGTCGATTACCCGGCCGCCGCGGATGAGGACGGGCCTGCGGGAGGAACGCGTCATGCGGCGCCTCCCTTGGCTGCCTCGGCATGCTCGGGATGGCCGCCCGCCAGCAGGTACAGAACCGCCATACGGACCGCGACTCCGTTGGTCACCTGCGGGAGGATCACCGACTCGGGCCCGTCCGCCACATCAGAGTCGATTTCAACGCCACGGTTCATGGGTCCGGGATGAAGAATCACGATCCGCCGACCCGCCGCGTCCAGCCGAGCGCGGCTGACCCCGAACACCCGGTTGTACTCCCTGAGAGAGGGAACGAAACCGGTCTTCATGCGCTCGAGCTGAAGGCGCAGAATGTTCAGCGCGTCGCTCCACTCGATGGCTTCCTCGACCCGACCGAAACACCTAACGCCCAGCTCTTCGATGCCCGCCGGAATCAGGCTTCGCGGGCCACAGACCGCCACTTCCGCGCCCATGTGCAGGAGGCCGAAGATGTTTGAGCGAGCGACGCGCGAGTGCCGTATATCACCAACGATACATACTTTAATACCTTTGATCTTACCTAATGTGTCACGTAGCGTGAGGAGATCCAGCAGAGCCTGGGTGGGATGCTCATGCTGGCCATCTCCGGCGTTGATCACGTTCGAGGGTATCCGCTCGGCCAGAAACTGCGCCGCCCCGGAAGAGCCGTGGCGCACCACGACCATGTCGATCCGCATGGCCTCGAGGTTACGGGCCGTGTCCACGAGGGTCTCTCCCTTTTCCACCGACGACCCGCTGGCGCTGATGTTCACCGTGTCTGCACCGAGTCGCTTCTCGGCGAATTCGAACGAGATGCGGGTCCGGGTGGAGGGCTCGAAAAACAGGTTGACGATCGTTTTGCCGCGCAGCACGGGCACCTTCTTGATCGGCCGTTCGCTGATCTCCTTGAACGGCTCCGCCGTATCGAGAATGGCCTGGATCCGATCGGCGTCGAGATCTTCCAGCCCGATGAGATCTTTGCCGAGGTGGTGTCCGGCCGGGGACGGTGCGGCAGCTGCCGGCGTCACCCCGCCTCCTGTTCGGACTCGAGAAAGGCGCCCAGCTCCCCGTCTTCTTCAGGGACGTGCACCACCACGCGCTGACCCACCCCGACCTCAACCGTGGTCCCGACGTAGTCGGCGTGGATAGGAAGCTCGCGTCCGCCCCGGTCGATCAACACACAGAGTTCGATCCGCCGCGGACGGCCGAAGTCCGCCAGCTCGTTCAGGGCAGCCCGGATGGTCCGTCCCGTGAAGAGCACGTCATCCACCACGACCACACGCCTGTCTGTCAGATCGACGGGAATGTCGGTCACCCCGATAATGGGCCGGGGGCCGATCTGGGCAAAATCGTCGCGGTACAGGGTGATATCGAGACTTCCGGTGGGAACGTCGGTCTCATGGCGAGACAGGAGATGAGAGGCCAGCCGTGCCGCGAGATGGTCTCCGCGCCGCCGAATTCCGACCAGGACGAGGTCGTTGATCTCGCCGCCTTTCCCAACCTCGTCCGCCAGACGAGCTAGAGTCGCCTTCGATTCCTCCTCCGACAAGACTGGTGTGCGCGTACCGCCCTCCGTGGATTCCTGAGCACTCGGCAGACCGCTTCGGGCAGACTGCGCGGCCAGTATACCCGACACCTGCCGGGCGATCAACGCCCCCATGTTTTCTTTACAACATCCGGGGGCCGCTCTAGCTTTTCGCCACCCTCCGGACACCGTGCAGGTTGCCAAGAACGCGACTCAAGGACTCGAATCCATGCCGGGACTGACCGCGCTACCCCTGATCGCCATATCGCTCCTGACCGGATCCATGGCGCAGGACCCTGCGGCTCAGGCGGCCGCGCAACCGCAGGACGCCGCGCAGCCGCAGGAGCGGCGGATTTCGGTTAAGGCGCCCACGGCCGTGCTGACCGGCCTGGATTTCTCTGTCGAGCTGGAAATGACGAGCGGACCTCCTGGGGCGTTCACCCTGAGAACCGCTGGCGGGCGCCTGCTCGCGGGAGGTGACCTGGTCGCGGGACAGACAGCCACCGTGGAAGGACTCAGGTTGGAATCGGCCTCCGAGGCCCCGCTCCGGTTCAGCTGGACGGACGGCGGCGAGGCGATCGAGCTCAGGCCGCGGGTGTTGCCGGGCTGGATGAGTCTTCTTCCTCCGATAGTGGCCATTGCGCTGGCCTTGATCTTCAAGGAAGTGATCATCTCGCTGTTCGCCGGAGTCTGGCTCGGCGCGCTCGCCTACGCTGGACTGAATCCCATCGGGGCCATGGCCCGGACGGTGGACCGCTTCATTACCCCTGCGATAGCCGACGGGAGCCACGCGGCGATCCTCGTGTTCTCTTTCCTGCTCGGCGGGATGGTCGGAGTGATCAGCCGCTCGGGCGGGACCCACGGCATCGTGCAGGCGGTCCGGCCGCTGGCCAAGACCCCGAGGAGGGCCCAGCTGGCCACGTACCTGGGCGGCCTGGCGATCTTCTTCGATGATTATGCTAACACGCTCGTGATCGGGAATACGATGCGGCCGATCACCGATCGCATGAAGGTCTCACGCGAGAAGCTAGCCTACATAGTGGATTCCACCGCGGCACCGGTAGCCGCGATTATGTTCGTGTCCACATGGGCGGGCTTCGAGATCTCCCTTATCGGAGACGGCCTTCGGGCGGCGGCCGCAGACGCGGCCACGTCTCCCGCTGTCGCGGCTAGCCTGGAAGCGGCCAATCCGTTTACGGTGTTCATTCACACCATTCCCTACCTGTTCTATCCGATCCTGGCCCTCATCATGGTCGGACTCGTAGTGCTTACCCGGCGGGATTTCGGACCGATGCTGGCTGCCGAGCGGAGAGCGGCCGGCGGCGACGGCGTCTACCGGGAAGGCGCCGCGCTCCTGGCCGATACGAGCTCGGAAACGCTGGAGCCGGAGAAGGGGGCGCCGCTGCGCTGGTACAACGCGGCGCTGCCAGTGCTGACCGTGATCATGGTCGTCTTGATCGGGCTGTATACGTCGGGCCTGAAAGCCCTGGGCCGACCGGGCACCCTATCGGAGGTGTTCGGCCAGTCTGACCCGTTCGCGTCATTACTGTGGGGGTCGCTCGCCGGCCTCATTGTCGCGATCGTTCTGGCGGTCGCGCAGCGTATTCTTTCGACCAAGCAGGCAGTGGATGCGGGCGTCGCCGGGATGCGCAGCATGTTCCTCGCCGCGATCATCCTCACCCTGGCCTGGGCCCTGGGTGGCGTCACCGAAGCCCTGGGCACGGGGCCGTTCATAAGCAGCCTGCTGCAGGACTCGCTGCCGCCCGAGCTGCTGCCGGCTGTGGTGTTTCTGGCCGCCGCAGCTACGGCCTTCGCCACGGGAACTTCGTGGGGCACGATGGCCATCTTCGTGCCGATCGTCATTCCGCTGGCCATCGCTTTCGGGGGCACCGTCGGGTTCGAGCATGGAGCGCAGTACAGTTTGTTGCTCGGAAGCACCGCTTCGGTCTTGGCGGGCGCGATCTTCGGAGACCACTGCTCGCCGATCTCGGACACAACCGTTCTCAGCTCGATGGCGTCCGCCTGCGACCACATGGATCACGTACGGACTCAGCTTCCGTACGCGCTCGCTGTGGCTGCTCTGGCTGTGCTAGTGGGATCTCTTCCCGTCGGCTACGGCCTGCATCCGGCCATCGCCTACGCGGTCGGCGGTATCGGACTGTACCTGCTGCTGCGCTTTGGGGGTGGGCGGATTGATACTGGCGGGGGCACCGCGGTTCCGCCCCAGACGACGGACCGGTGACCGGCCGCGATGCCGGCCATGAACCAGGGCCGCTAGCGAAGACTCGCGCCGCCCCGGGGCCGCACCGGGTTCGGAGCCTCCCGGCCTTCGAGCACGGCCCTGGCGTTCGCCGCGGCCAGCCCCCACATCCCCTGCCGGGCCGCGTGGGTGGCGCTCCCGAGGTGCGGTAGCAACAGCGCCCGAGGATGCTGGGCGAGGGCGGCCGAGATGCTCGGCTCCTGCGCGTAGACGTCCAGGCCGGCCCCCGCGATCGTGCCTGCCGCCAGCGCCGCGCTCAGCGCCTCCTCATTCACGATGGCGCCGCGTGCTGTGTTGACCAGGAGCGCGTGCTCCTGCATGAGGCGGAGTTCATCGGGGCCGATCAATCCCTCGGTGTGTGGCGTGAGCGGCAGGTGAACGGATACGACATCGGCCTCGCGCAGCAGGTCCCTCAGCTCGTCTCGGCGAATTGCTCCGAACTCAGTCTCAAGATCGGCATTTGGCCGGCGGCTCCAGTAGTGGATTCGCATGCCGAAGGCGGCGGCGCGGCGGGCCACGGCCGAGCCGATCCGGCCCGCGCCCAGCAAGCCCAGCACTCGGTCCTGAAGGCCGAGTCCGAGCAGCTCCGTAGGCCCCCACCCCTTCCATGAGCCGCTTGTGGCGGTCTCCAGACCCTCCCGTAGTCGCCGGGCCGCTCCCAGAATAAGAGCCAGCGTGAGGTCGGCAGTGGCCTCTGTCAGCACGCCGGGCGTGTTGGTCACGGTGATGCCCCGCTCCGCGGCCGCCGTTACATCTACGTTGTCGTGACCGACCCCGTAGTTCGCGACGACCCTCAGGTCCGGAAGGAGGTCTAACTCCGCAGCGCCGACCGGATGCGAAACCAGAGGAATGAGGGCCTCGATCCCCTTCCCCGCGGGAATTCCGTCCGGGAGACTATAGAACCGGGCCGTCCTGGCACCTGGCCAGGCAACCCCCTCCGCCTCCGTGAAGGGCTGAAGCTCCACGGCAATCCGTACGGCGGATGGCGTCGGCCGTTCCAGCACGCTAGGAGCCCCTGCGTACTTTCGCGTGCGCCGCGGTGCGCTCATCGGCGAGCTTCGAAGAAGCCGCGAAGTAAGTCGGCACTCTCCTCTTCGCCCACGCCGGACACGACCTCGACGGAGTGATTCAGCCGGACGTCCTGCACAAGATTGCCGAGCGAGCCGCACATTCCGGCCTTCGGATCGGAGGCGCCGAACACGAGACGATCGATCCGGGACAGGACGATTGCGCCGGCGCACATAGCGCAGGGCTCGAGCGTCACGTACAGCGTGCATCCGAGAAGACGCCAGTCTCCCAGATCAGTGGCGGCGGCCCGGAGCACGAGAACCTCGGCGTGGGCCGTGGGGTCCGAGAGTTCGCGGGTCCGATTGTGGCCGGTCCAGGTTCGCCCATGGGCCGAGACGAGGGCCGCGCCGACCGGCACCTCGCCTGCGTCTCCGGCCGCGCGTGCCTGGTCAAGGGCTATCCGCATGGACGGTTCGTGCATCTCAGCCCTCCGCCGGGATCCGGGCCAGGTAGTCCCGAGCTCTCTCGATTCTGTGTAGAGACCGCTCGCCGCCCATCAGCTCGAGGACCTCAAAGATCCCAGGACTCACGGCCGCCCCGACCAGAGCAACCCGAAGCGGGTGGATCAGCTTGGCGGCGGAGATCTCCAGGGTGTCGGCCAGGGCGCGTAGCTCGCGCTCGAGAGTATCCGGGTCGAATGGCTCCGTCTCGGCCACGATCCCGGCCAGCGCCGCGAGACGGATTGCCGCGGCAATGGGGTCCTTCCAATACTTCCGGACCGCCGCCTCGTCGTATGTGAAATCTCCGCTGAAGTACGGCACGGCCTGGCGAACCACGTCGGCCAGAGTCCGGGCCCGTGTCTTCACGAGGTCGATGACCTGGTGAAGCCGCTCCGCGTCGTCCGCCGCAGCCGGCGCTAGCTCAATGAGGTCGGACTGGATCTGGGAAACGATCACCGCGGCGTCCATGCGTGACAGGTGCTGCCCGTTGAGCCACTCCAGCTTTCGTGGGTCGAATACGGAGCTTTTCTTGAGAATTCGGTCCAGGCTGAACGCTTCAACAAGCTCGGACAGATCCATGATCTCGCGATCGTCGCCGGGCGACCATCCGAGCAGTGCCAGGAAGTTGACCATCGCGGCGGGCAGGATCCCTTGTTCGTCACGGTACGCCTCAACTGAGGTAGCTCCGTGCCGCTTGGAAAGCCTCTTCCCATCCGGACCCAGTATCATGGGGACGTGGGCGAACACTGGCGGCTCCGCGCCAAGAGCCCTGTAGATCATCACCTGGCGCGGGGTGTTCGACAGGTGGTCATCGCCACGAATCACGTGGGTAATACCCATGTCGATATCGTCAGACACCACGGCGAGTTGGTACACCGGTGTGCCGTCGGAGCGCAAGATGATGAAATCGTCGAGATTGTCGTTGGCGAACCTCGTCTGGCCGTGGACCGCATCGTCCCACTCCGTCGCCCCGTCCGGCACTCTGAACAGGAGCGCAAACGGACGGCCGGCGCCCCCCCTATCAGCGGCTTCGGAATCGTCCGAGCTGCCGGTCGTGTCGCCGCGAAGCGAGCGGTAGCGAAACACCCGTCCGTCGGCCTTGGCTGCCGCTCTGCGCTCCGCGATCTCTTCCTGAGCCAAATAGCAGCGGTACGCTAACCCTGCGCTCAGGAGTGCATCGGCTGCCTCGCGGTGGCGCTCGAGCCCGTCCGCCTGATGCACGGGCGTTTCATCAACCTCCAGGCCCAGCCAGGCCATGGACGACTGGATCTGCTCGGTCATCGCCTGGCTCGATCGCTCCCGGTCCGTGTCTTCGATTCGCAGCAGGAAGGCACCGCCCGTGCTGCGCGCGAACAGATAGTTGAAGAGCGCCGTACGAGCACCGCCGACGTGCAGAAAGCCGGTCGGACTAGGTGCGAATCGCACACGCGGCACGGAAGTCTGGTCGGAAATAGTCTTGTCACTCTGGCTGCAGGTTGAAGGCCGGTAGCGGCGGCCACGGGCGCCACTCATCTTGCAGCCGAGCCTCTCCGCGCGCCACCAGACTGCGCGGAAACCTCTTGCATGAGGCGGATGAGTGTCTGAGCGCGACATCTACGTTCTACCGGGACTCCGCAGCCCCTTCACCAAGATCGACACGGAACTGGCTCCGCTCGACGCCGTCCAGCTCTCCGTCCCGGTAGTCCAGCAAACGGTGATCGGACCCAGTGGCCCAGGTCCTGGACGAGACGGCGAGGTGGACCTGGTCGTGTGGGGCTCCGTGATTCCTACTCTGAGTGTCAGCAACTGGGCGCGCGAGGTGTGGCTCGACGCCGGACTCGAGCCGCACGTCCCCGCCCACACGATCATTGAGGCCTGCGGGACCAGCCTGGCGGGCGCCACTCACGCGGCCGGTCAAGTAGGCGCCGGAGCTGTGCACCTGGCTCTCGTCGGCGGCGTGGAGTCGATGTCCAACACCCAGATCGGCCTGTCGCGCGAACTCAGCCGAACGATCCGCCGGGCGGCTGGAGCTCGCGGGCCGAGCGACGCGCTCTCCAAGGTCAAGGGACTCAAGCTGCGGGACATCCGCCTCTCCATCCCGGGCATCACGGAGCGCTCGACCGGCCGCACAATGGGCCAGCACACGGAGGAGATGGCCAAGGACTGGGATATTCCCCGCGCCGAACAGGACCAGCTGGCCTTCGATAGCCATCGGCGGTCGGTGGCCGGGGCGGCGGCTGGCTTCTTCCGGCCGCTACTGGTGTCGACCGGGACCTATGCCGCGGACGGTGACACCATACCGCGCGCGGACACTTCGCTGGAGAGGCTGGGCGAACTGCGGCCTGTGTTCGACCGGGACAGCGGCACCCTGACCGCCGGCAATTCGTCGCCACTCACGGACGGGGCTGCCGCCTGCTGGGTGGCCAGCGCCGAGGGAACTGCGCGCATCGGCGACGCTTCTCCGCGCGCCAGGCTGCTGGACTGGGAGGAGGCGGCCATCGACCCCAAGACGGAGGGGCTGCTCATAGCCCCCGCACTGGCGATCCCACGGCTCCTGCAGCGTAACGACCTGGGATATGGCGACATCGCTGTTTGGGAGATCCATGAGGCTTTCGCGGCACAGGTGCTGGTCACGATCCGAGCCCTGGAAAGCAGCGAATGGCTAAGGGACCGGGCGGGTGTGGAACGAGATCTCGGTTCGTTCCCGCGTGACCGAATGAATCCGAACGGAGGAAGCATCGCGCTGGGGCATCCGTTCGGAGCGACGGGAGCCAGAATCCTGTCTCAGACAGTCCGTGAGCTGGCCGAGATGCCGGCCGGGAGCAGGGCCATCGTGAGTATCTGCGCGGCCGGCGGCCAGGGCAACGTTGCCCTCCTGGAGGCTGTCTAGGTCGGCGAGTCCGTCGGCCGGCACACGAACCAAGCGAGAGCGACAAGCGCCGCGAACACGGTCGCACCGAGGCCCACATGAACGGCCCTCGGCCCTGGAGGTAGCCCACGCAGAATCATGTCAGCCGCCACCGCCACCTGGAGCACCACGAGGACCGCCGCCGCGATGGCGATTCGGCGCACCGCCCTGTCCCCAGGCCGAACCCGGCCCATGAACCAGGGCACGGCCACGCACCAGGCGAAGAGCACGTAGGCCGCCGTCCGGTGGAACCAGTGGACACGGACCTTGGGGTTGGCGCTCGGCAGCAACTCGCCGTTGCACAGCGGAAACCCCTGGCAGGCGGGGGCGGCGTCCAGATTGGCGACCAGGGCCCCGGCCAGCACGACTACGGATGCCAGGCCAGCGGTAGCCCACGTTATCCGCGACGCGTGATCGGGCCGCACGTCTGAGCGGCTGGACAGAGCCGCGCAGGTTGCCGCGATCAGGACAGCCAGCAGCAGCATGGCGGTACCAAGGTGCAGGATCACGCTGGCCGGAGGAAGTTCGAGCCGCACGGTCACGGCGCCCAGCAGGATCTGGATGACGAGGAGCGCCGCCGCAGCGAGCGAATGGCGTCTCAGCACACGCCATCCCGGGGCGCCTTGTCTGGCCGAGAGCACGGCCTTCGCGGCGAGTGCGAATACCAGTAGAGCCAACGCTGCCGCCACGAGGCGATGACCGTATTCGATCATCGTGGGAAGATCCATGGGCGGAATCAGCCGGCCGTTACACAGTGGCCAGTCGTCGCCGCAGCCCATTCCGCTGCCGGTAATCCGCACCACACCTCCGAGCACGATCAGCGCCAATGTGCTGAGTGCTGTGAGACCCGCCAGGCGGCCCCAGCGTCTGACCGCGGTGTCCGTTGGGTGCTCCACTCGGGCTCCTCGGTTGAACAAGACGCGGTGCGCTGATACGGCTCGTTGCGCCGCATCTCGGAGTCGCTAAGATCCTGCTGCGAAGGCGCGCAACCTACGGACGCACTTCCGGGGGCGCCACGCGCTACACACAGCCGCAGGAGGGACGTCTGGAAAGCGAAGCCATGGGGCCTCCAACGACGGAAAAGGAATCCGGCTTCTCACTGTTTGCGGTGCGTCGGCTGTTGCCGCGCCTTCGTCCTTATCGGCGCTCTCTGTCAGTCGCCCTTGTTTGCCTCGTCCTGAGCGCGGCCATCGGCCTCGCGTTCCCTCTCGTGGTTCGTTTTCTTCTCGACGCCGCGTTCGAAACGCCGGACATGACAGTCCTCAACCGGATTGCTCTGCTCTTGGTGGGTATGTTCGCCGTTCAGGCTGTCCTCAACTTCATCCAGGTCTTCTTACTCGGAGCTACCGGCGAGCGCTTGATCGCGGGACTTCGAAAGGACCTGTTCTCACATCTCCTTACGCTTTCACCGGGTTTCTACACGCTTCGCAGTTCAGGCGAGCTGACCAGCCGACTGGCTTCAGATTGCTCCACGCTGCAGAGCGTCGTGAGTCATCAGGTATCCGAACTGCTGCGTCAGATCCTGTACCTGGTGGGTGCGCTGGCGCTGCTGGCCTTCCTGCACACGGATCTCATGCTCACGACACTCATGGTCGCCCCGGTGGTCGTGCTGAGCGGATTCGTGTTCGGCCGTTTCTTGCGCAGTAAGAGTACGACGGTGCAGAACCAGCTCGCGGAGGCCAGCGCGGTGGCCGAGGAGGCGTTCACTCAGATCCCGATTGTGCAGAGCTTCGTCCGAGAAGGATGGGAGGAGCGCCGATATTCTAAGTGGATACACGCGGCTCTGAGCACCGCGATTTCCCGCGCCGCCGTCCGCGGTGTGTTCTTCGGTGTCATCACATTCGTCGCGTTCGGCGGCATCGCGGTTGTGCTGTGGCAGGGCGGCCGATTGGTAATCCTTGGCCAGATTACCGCCGGAGAGTTGGTCTCCTTCCTGCTATACGCCGTGTCCGTGGCCGCCTCCATTACGGCCCTGGCTTCCGTGTGGAGCAGCTACCAAGAGGCCCTGGGGGCAGCTCAACACGTGTTCGAATTGCTGGATTCAGAGCCGGCAATCCGGGAGCCGCGTCATTCGGTGGCCCTTCCGCCCGCCAGCGCTCCGGGCGGTCTACAGTTTCACGACGTGTGGTTCCGATATGGTCACGATGAGCCCTGGGCCATGGAGGGAGTGTCCATTACGATCGCACCCGGGGAGGTCGTGGCTCTGGTCGGACCGAGCGGCTCCGGCAAGACGACGTTCGCGGCACTCCTGCCCAGGTTCTGGGATCCAACCCAAGGACACATTACGCTGCGCGGGACGGACCTTAGGCGAATTCCGCTCATTGAACTTCGATCAGCGATCGGCATGGTTCCGCAGGAGCCGCTGTTATTCGCGGGGAGCGTCGCCGAGAATATCGCCTTCGGCCGGCCCGAGGCGACCACCGGAGAGATCGAAGAGGCGGCCCGGGCGGCGTATGCACATGACTTCATACTCGATCTGGCGTCGGGATACGACACTGTCGTTGGAGAGCGCGGCATCCGGTTGTCGGGAGGCCAACGCCAGCGGATCGCCATCGCACGCATTTTCCTAAAGTCTCCGGAGATCCTCATCCTTGACGAGGCGACGAGCAGTCTCGACACCGAGAGCGAACGGCTCGTCGAGGAGGCGCTCGAGGCAGCCATGCATGACCGGACAACAGTGATCATCGCGCATCGGCTGCGAACCGTGCGCCGGGCCGACCGGGTTCTGGTTATAGATGGCGGGCGGGTCAAGGAGGAGGGAACGCACGGCGAACTTCTATCCGAAGATGGGCTGTATGCCCGGCTGTACCGCGGTCAGTTCCTGGAGTTGGACGAAGCGACCGCCACGGTCTGAGTTTCCTCTGCCAATAGCTTTCGAATATCGGCTACCAGCGTGGCCGATGTCTGCGGCCCGAGATACTGCTTTCGAATCATCCCTTCACGGTCAATCAGCAGGGTAAACGGATAGCCCAAAGCGCCGAATTCACCCACGGCGATCTCGTACGTCGCCAGCCAAATGGGATAGGTGATGCCGTGCGCTTCGGCGAACTCGAGAATATTCTCGGTAGATCCGGAGTCCACCGCCGGTCCGATTATCGTCCCCCCCGCTGCTTCCAAGAACTCCTGTACCTGAACGAGATGTGGTATTTCGCGCAGGCACGGGGGGCACCATGTGCCCCAGAAATTGAGAAGAACGAGCTGGCCGCGGTACGACTCAAGCGTAGCTAACTCGCCGAAGACGGTCTCGAACTCGACCTCCGGGGACGGTATCTCGAGCCAGCCGTCGCGAGTTGGACTCGGCGAGCCCACCAGACTCGCCCACAGACCGCCTTCACCACCGGTTCCCATCCGAAATCCGAGGTCCGCCGCTCCGCCTAGAACGATCAAAGCCACCGCGCCGATCAAGACGCGTCCTATGGTTCGCATGTGCTCCGACCAACTCCCGTTTTCATGTACCTAAGGGTAACACTGCGGAGGCCGCAGTAGTGCCTGCGACCACCGGATGACATCCGCTGCGGGCTGCCGATACCCGCATCCTACCGACGCGTGAGACGATAGCAAGGGTACGAGCCTTTCCCGGGCCGCTTGTGCTGCCATGATGCGGCGCGCATGTTCGTCGCGGCATGCAAGGCTTCCCGCAACATCGAACTCGAATCCCACCCATCTCCGTGGCGGTGAGTCTGCTGGCGCTGAGCGTCACAGCCGTGGCCGCGCGACGCTGGCCCGCTTCTCTATCCGAATTCGCTGTCCTGGCCTGGCTTCTGGCGGCGGTCCCGAGTTTTCTGTTCGCATACTACCGGGGATGGTCGGGTGCAGCGCTGGGCCTCGGCGCCACCATTGTGGGCCTTCTGGTCCTGCAGGCTCTTCCGATCCGCGGCTCCAGCGGCATTGACTGGCCACGCTCGTTGAGCCTGACCACCGCACTGTTCGCGGTAAGCTTCGGGGCGGGCTGGGTGACCGAATCGCTGCGGCGGCGCCGTAGTAGAGCGCTGGACATGGCCTACGCCGATGCGCTGACTGGCCTACCCAACCGGCGTGTCATCGACTTCTTCCTGGAACGGCATTTCGCGGTCGCACGAGAGGGACCGGGTTTCACCATCGTGCTTTTTGATCTGGATGATTTCAAGCGGCTGAACGACCGGCTCGGCCACACGGCCGGCGACCAGGCTCTTGTGGACGTAGGGACCGCCCTGCGCGAGAGCACACGCCGAATGGACATCCTCGCGCGGTACGGCGGAGAGGAATTCGTGGCTATCCTTCCGGGTGAAGGCGTTGACGGTGCCGCTGTATTCGCCGAACGTATCCGCGCTGCTATTGGCCGGGTGAAGCTGCCAGACGGGTCGCCCCTGACGGTGAGCGCAGGAATCGCCGCTTTTGCGAGCGACATGACGAGTCCGGGCGATCTGGTTCAGGCCGCCGATGAAGCGTTGTTCGAGGCCAAACGGATGGGTGGCAACAGGATTCAGATTAACTCAGGAACGAGCCGCCCCCAAAACGCCGCGGCCAGCTAGAGTTCGGGAGACAGAAATTGGCGACGATCGGATTGCAGCAGATACCGCGACTGGCCTTGCTGGCGGTGGTAGCTGCCTACGCCATGCTATACGCGCTGAATCCGCAGTATCTGGGAGCTCTAAACATGATCACGGAGGCCATCCATCAAGGCGGCCACGGGATCTTTGACGAGTTCAGCGAGGTGGCGGGAGCGCTCGGAGGGACCATCGCCCAGATTGGGCTACCCCTTGTCCTCACCTCCGTTCTCTTTCTGGCTGGGATCCGGTACGGCGCGGCGCTGGGCATCGCCTGGCTGGCTCAGAACTTATTCAGTGTGGCGGGCTATATGTCCGACGCCAAGGAGCAAACACTCGAGCTGCCCGCAGCCGAGGCTGGCCGGCATGATTGGAATTACTTATTTGAACACTTCGGTCTCCTGGAAAACGCCGAACTGCTGTCCGCCGTGATCCATATGCTCGGTTTTGTAGCTCTTGTAATCGCCGTACTTGCAGGCGTTCGCCGTGCCATCTGGCGGGAACCAAGGTACTACTGAACCGCTCCCGACCGGGCCTCGAGTTCACTCCGTACCAGTTGACCCAGTTCGCGGAGGACACCGGGCCAGTCCCGGGCGGTGGCGTGCCGGACCACGGATCCCTGGCCAGGCACGGCGAGGATGATTCCGGCCGTTAGAACTTCGCCCATCTGCTCCAGCGCGATCTTTGTAAGTTCAGCGTGGGCCTCATCGGCCAGCGCTGCCGCCAGAGACTCGGCGGCGGCCGTGAGATCCTCTGTCGGCTCGAAACCGGTCGCTGATACGTGTGTCGTCATGGTCCGTTTCTCTCGGTTCGTCGGGGCGCGTTCTTCGTCGCGACGCGGGTCGAGAACGCCCGGCAGGTCGCTCTCCGCGGAGTCTACGTTACCGACTTTGCTCGCTGTCAGGCGCATGTCTGTTCCGGACGCCCGCAAGTGGCTATCTCATTCGCGCGTACAGCGAACGCGTCCGGACCCAACGTTTTCACTCCAGAACGGGGCTGGCATGACGCCGGATCTAGCCGCTCAGCTCACCACCCACCTGCAGGGCAGAAAAGACGAGATGGTGGAGGTTCTGGATCGTCTCGTCCAGGCGGAATCTCCGAGCGGCGACCCTGCCCTGCTGGCAGTCAACCTCGACCTCATCGGCTCTATGCTAGGGGACAGAGGCTACCGCGTTCGACGTACGCGCGGCAAGCGCGGAGGAGGAAATCTCCTGGGCGTACCGCAGGGCCGCAGGCACGGCATCCCCGTTCAGCTTCTCGTCGGCCACTGCGACACTGTGTGGCCTGTGGGAACGGCCAAGAAGATGGATGCCGGGGTCAGGAACGGCGCCTACTACGGACCCGGCGCATTCGACATGAAGGCGGGTCTGGTTCAGGGACTGTTCGCGCTGAGCGCGCTCGGGGCGATAGGAGTACAGCCGTTCGTGACGCCGGTCGTCTTCGTGGACACCGATGAGGAGACCGGAAGTGAGGAAGCCGAGAACCATCTGAGACTGCTGGCGCGAGCGGCAGACAGAGTTTGGGTTCTGGAGCCAGCCCTGGGCACCAGCGGGAAGCTCAAGACGCAGCGCAAGGGCGGCGGTGACTTCCTCGTGACCGTGCGGGGAAAGCCGGCTCACGCTGGGTTGGACCCGGAGAAAGGGGCCAGCGCGATCCTGGCCCTCGCGGGTATGATTAGCCGACTGCACGCGCTCAGCGATCTTCCGAACGGGATCTCGGTCAACGTGGGCACGGTGAGGGCCGGCACACGGCCCAACGTTGTGGCGGCCGAAGCCGTCGCGGAGGTGGATTTCAGGGCCCTGACTGCGGATGACCTGAGGACCCTGGCGCAAGAAATCAGGGAAGTGCAGCCCGACGTGGCTGGTACAAGCGCAAACTACGACGGTGGAATCAAACACTGGCCCCTCGAGCGCAACGAGCAAGTGCAGCGCCTGTGGGCTTTGGCTCAGCAGGCCTCGGAGTCGCTCGGCCTGACGATCGAAGAAGGAATGTCCGGTGGCGCTTCCGATGGAAACACTACGGCCAGATTCGCGCCGACGCTCGACGGGCTAGGCCCGGTCGGTGACGGGGCGCACGCAGAGCATGAGCACGTCATCGTGGATCGCATGCCGGAGAGGGCCGCACTGCTGGCCATGCTGCTGGTTGCGCCCCCGCTCGGCGCACAGGACAGCGCTACGCCAGCTACTTAGAGGAGGTCGCCGCCGGAACCCGGTGCCCCGGCGGCGAAGAAGCTTCTAGGACCGCTAGCCTCCGCAGGGATTCGCCGCACACGGGTTCGCCGCACATGGATTCGCCGCACACGGGTTCGCCGGTGCCGCCGAGGGATCGAAGCCAGGCTGGATCGATTCGACGTAGGCTGAAAGCGCGGCGAGCTCAACCGAGTTCCACTCCAGGGGCTCGCTGTTCATCGGGATGACCATGCACAGCT
>JAZGCO010000124.1:0-10594 GCA_036476995.1 Gemmatimonadota bacterium | reverse complement strand
AGAGAGATCGCCGAGATCGTCACCAGCGTGGTGCCGAACTGCCGGATCGAGTTCGCGGACGAATCGGCTACCGATTCCCGTACGTATCGGGTGAGCTTCAAGAAGATCGCGTCGGTCCTTCCAGCGTTCGAGCGGCGCTGGGATATTCGGTGGGGTGCCAGTGAGCTATACGCAGCGGTGCAGAAGTACGCCGCTCAGCTGAGTGATAGCGAGCCTGGAAGATTCCGGCGCCTGGATCGTGATCGTCGTCATCTGATAGACCGGCGCCTGGATTCGAACCTGCGTTGGTGCGACGACGCTGCCGCCTGACCGCCGGACCGGCCTGACCAACAGGGCTTAGCTGCGATCGACCGTCGTGTCTTTTCGAAACTCGTCGGGCGCGATCGACTTCACGCGGACTGACTTGGCCGGGATCCCGACGTTGACGTGGTAGGGGCGCACGTTGCGCGTCGCGAGCGCCTTGGCTCCGACCATTCCCTGTTCTCCGACCTCCACTCCCGCCAGGACAGTGGCCCCGTAGGTGATTCGCACTCTGTCGCGGAGAACTGTCTGAACGTTGGTGACGTCGACGATATCATTGATGGAGTGCGTGTGGCTGAAGATGGCGACATGGTCGGCGATCGAGACGTTGTTACCGATCAGGATTCCGCCGCGATCATCCAGCAGGACATTCCGGTGCACGACCACGTTGTCGCCCACCTCGAGATTGTAGCCGAAGGACACTTCCACAAAATGAAACGCCTTGAAATTCTCGCCGACGCTCTTGAATACGTAGGGTGCCAGCATCCGCCTGAACCGAACACCCAGATGGATGTTCCCGCCCACCGATGAGCGGTCAAACATCTGCCACATCCATATGAGCGGTTTCCTGGTGTAGTACAGCTCTTCGTCAATTTCGTGGTAGTACTCGGGCTCCAGGGTGACGTTTCGCGGATCCAGTGTGGCCAGACTGACACGTGCGGCGAGTGGGAGCGAGTCATCCCGGGTATCCAGGTTGGCCCCCGGAAAGAACAACGGCGTCAGTACCTCGCGGCACAGCGCGTTCCGATCGCAGCCTGGGTCCGACAGTTGTTCCTCGATCTCGCCCAGCCAGGCATCGTATAACTCGGTGGCATCGGCGGCCGGAGCCAGCCGACGGAGGGGAAGTTGGACCATTTTGCTTCGCATCTCAGGTACGGGTGACCACAAAGACCGAATCTGGACGGGCACCGGAAGCATTGTCAATCAAGCACCTCCCAGCCGCTTGATGTTCTCGCAGGTCAGGACTAGTTTCGGCGCTAGTTGAGAATGGTTCTCAATCTCGTTTTCAATACTCCTGAGCGACGAAGCAAATCCGATAGAACAGCATAGAGGCGTTACGGGGGGCGTGATCCCTGGCCCCCTGTTTATCTGTTTGGGGCTGGCCCTCGTATGGCCCGCGCCGGCTGTCACCGCGGCTCAGGAGGCCGTCAAACAGGCGGCCCATGACTCCGCCGAGTTGACCTCAGAAGGGCCGGCAGCCCAGGTGGCTAGCCAGGATACCGGCTGGATCGAGCGTGAGCGCTTGCTCATGGGAACCAGCCTCACGGTCCGCCTGCGGGCAGAGTCGCGATCCGCCGCGCTGGCAGTGGCGGAGGCGGTATTCGAGGAAGTTGCGCGACTGGAGTCCGTGCTCAGCAGCTGGTCTTCCGACAGCGAGCTCGGGCGCGTCAACCACGCTCCACCGCTCCGCGAGACAGTCGCGTCACACGAGCTGACGTACCTGCTCAAGGACGCCGCGCGCTGGGCCGCGGCCACAGGAAGGGCGTTCGATCCCGGTATCGGTCCGCTCGTGGACGCGTGGGGACTCCGCACCGGCGGCCGTGTGCCCTCGGCTGACGAGCTGGAGGCCGCCCTGGCCGCCTCCGGAATCGATCGCTTCGAGATCCGCGACGGCCTGGCGCGACGCACACACGAAAGCGCCTGGATTGACGCCGGCGCGTTCGGAAAGGGTGCGGCCCTCAACGCCGCCCGAACCGTGGCAGAGAGAGCTGGGATCAGGGCTGGGGTGCTGAATTTTGGCGGGCAGCTGCTACTTCTGGGCCAGCAACCCTCTTTGCAAACCATCGCCGTAGCGGATCCTCGAAACCGATCGCGGGCTGCGGCGACGCTCAAGGTAGGCGGCGGCTCCGTCGCCACGACGTCACTGTCTGAGAAGCGATTCGCCTCCAGTGGAAAGAGGTTCGGGCACATTCTGGATCCTAGGACCGGCCGCCCCGCTCCCCCCTGGGGCAGTGTCACCGTCGTAGACAACGACGCGATGGTGGCGGATCTGCTCGCGACGGCCCTGTTCGTCATGGGACCGGAGCCCGGCCTCAGATGGGCCGAGCGAAACGGTGTGGCCGCGCTGTTCCTGAAGACGAGCGACGGCGATGTCGAGGCCACCTGGACATCGAAACTCAACGGTACTGTCGAGTTGTCTGGCGTTTCGGGTGACGCCGATGATGCATCGGGTGAGGTCGAGGACGAGCTCGTAAAGGAGATGGGCCTATGACGGCGCTCTGGGCCCAGCGGTGGAGCGCTGCCTGCCTGGCCGTGGTCCTCAGCGCCTCTCCCGCCGTAGCCCAGGAAGACGCAGCCGATCTGACCGACCGCCTTCAGGCCCTGGAGGACAAGGTCGAACGCCTGGGTCAGGCAGTCGAGCGTAACGCACCGGCCGACGACACGGAGGGACTCCGCACCCAGATCGAGGCTCTCACGCGTGAACTGGAGCGCCTTCGCCTGGGCCAAGAAGTCGTTCCCGTGGCCGACGAGAGCAAGTTCGGCCTCGGGCCGGCCGCCTCGAGGGTGTACGCCGTACAGCAGGGCGTCTCGATCGGGGGCTACGGCGAGATGCTGTATCAGAACTTCGCCTCGACTCGACAGGACGATCTGCCCTCCGGCCGAACGGACCGGTTCGACTTCGTGCGGGCGATCCTGTACGTGGGTTACAAGTTCGACGATCGGTTCGTATTCAATTCCGAGATCGAGGTTGAGCACGCATCTACGGGGCAGACCGGGAGCGTGTCGCTTGAGTTCGCGTACCTGGACTTCATGATCTCGGACGCTTTCAATCTCCGCGCCGGTCTTGTGCTTCCTCCGATGGGTTTCATCAACGAACTGCATGAGCCGCCTACCTTTCTTTCCAGCGAGCGGCCGGAGACGGAGCGGCGGATCATTCCATCCACGTGGCGGGAGAACGGTCTCGGATTCTTCGGTGAGTCCGGGCCTCTCAGCTATCGGGCGTTCCTTGTTACCGGGTTTGACGGAGTTGGTGGCGGAGGCTCGGACGCAGACGGGTTCTCGTCCTCCGGTCTAAGGGGCGGGCGGCAGAAGGGATCGCGAGCGGACGCCGATGATTTTGCGCTCACGGGCCGGCTCGATTACAAGAACCCCCACGGCGTGATGGTCGGAACGTCGGCCTATGTGGGGAACTCGGGCCAGGGGAATGCCGACCCCTTCCTCCCGGGCGAGACTCTGGGCGCCAGGACCTTCATTTGGGAAGGACACGCTCAGGCTCAGGTCCGGGGCCTGTCGCTTCGGGGACTGCTGAGCGTGGCTACGGTGGATGACGTACCGCAGCTCAACGCGCTTCGGGGACTTGTAGGCGGCGAAAGCATCGGCGAGCGGCTGACGGGCGGGTACGTCGAGGGCGGGTACGACGTTCTGAATCGCTCCGAGACCCAGGTGCAGTTCATACCCTTCGTCCGCTACGAAAGACTGAACACGCAGAGCGAGGTTCCGGCCGGGTTCAGCGCGGACCCCGCCAGCGATCGCACCCTCGTCACGATCGGCGCGGACCTCAAGCCCGTTCCGAACATCGTCTTCAAGACCGACTATGTGCTGGAGTCGAACGACGCCGACACGGGCGTCAATCGGTTCAACATATCGCTCGGATATCTCTTTTGATGAGTGTCTCGAGACGGTTGAGGGGCGCGTCGAGATGGGCGGCCGTACTTGTCGTCCTGACGATCTGCGCGCCGGCGCCGGCGGCGGGGCAGGTGTTCCTCACCCAGCAGGAGGCGCTTGAGCTCGCGTTCCCACCGCCGATGAGCGTGGAGCGCCGGACGGCCTTTCTATCCGAGGCCGACCTGAGCCGGGCCGATGAGCTGGCCGGGTCCGGTTCGGATGTTGACCAGAGAATCGTGTCCTACTACGTGGGGACGCTCGAGAATCAAGCTCAGGGAGTGGCCTACTACGATGCGCACCGCGTCCGGACGCTGCCTGAAGCCATCATGATCGTCGTCGGGCCGGAAGGCGAAGTCACCCGCGTGGAAATCCTCAAGTTTGCCGAGCCTCGCGACTATCTGGCCTCGGCGGCATGGCTCAAACAGTTCGAGGGTCGACGGCTCGATGCCGACGTTTCGATCGGACGGGGTGTTGCGCGAATGACGGGCGCCACCCTGACCTCGCGGGCGGTGACGTCTGCCGTGCGGCGGGTGCTCGCGCTGCACGAGCTCATCAAACCCTTCGGGCCTACCCCGTGAGCCGCTTCGAGAAGCTGTCCGTGTGGATCACCTCTATTGCTGTGGCCCTGTCCGGCTTCGGCTACACCTGGACCAAATACTTCGTCGAGAACCCGGATCCGTTCGCCGCGATCAACCACCCTCTGGAACCATGGTTTCTGAAGGTCCACGTGGTATCGGCTCCTCTGTTCGTCTTTGCCATCGGGCTTCTCGCGGGGCGCCACATTTGGACACATATCAAGAACCGGGTTCAGTTCGGGCGCCGCACGGGCTTCACAATCGTAGGAGTCATCGTTCCAATGGTGCTGACCGGCTATCTTATCCAGGTCATCACGCCGCTCAGTTTGCTTGCCGCCCTGGCCGTATCGCACATAGGCCTTGGAGTGCTGTTCACGGTAGGCATGGTTCTGCATCAGCTGGCCGTCGGGCGCCGTCAGAAAGGACCGGGATGAACGAGATTCTCCGCAAGGAACTGTGGCGCAAGCTGGAAACGCTGCCCGATGATAAAGCCTATCAGGTTCTCGACTACATCAAGTTCTTGGACTCCAAGTACGGCCCAGCGGACGACACAGCGACCGGATTTCAGCGCTTTGGTGAGGCAGTGCAGGACACTCTCCGGCAGAGGCGTGTGCCCGCCAGCGCCCTGCGTGAGACGATGCGTGTCCTCGGGACAGCCGACAGGGTTCTCGGAGCGTTCAAAGAAGCTGGCCGCGAGTTTCTGGCCGAGCTGGAAGTGGGATCATCCGAGCCTTCGGTGCCGGAGGAGGACAACCCACCTACTGGCCCCAGAGAAATCAAGGTAGACTGACCCGCCGGAGGACTTCTTGACGCGCAGACGGCGGCTATCTACCGTATCGGATGCGAGCCCCAGCCAAGATTGATCCGAATCTCCGACACGTTCTCACCTTCGACGACGTGCTGCTCGTTCCCAGGCACGCCACCATACACCCGGCAGACGTTGACGTGTCGTCCCAGTTCACCCGGCGCATACGTCTCGCGATGCCGCTCGTTTCCGCTGCGATGGACACGGTGACCGAGCACCGAATGGCCATAGCCATGGCCCGCGATGGCGGTGTCGGGATCATTCATAGGAACATGCCGATCGAGGCGCAGTGCATGGAGGTTGACCGTGTCAAGCGCTCCGAGAGCGGAATTATCCTCGATCCGGTCACCATGGGCCCGGACGCCACGCTGAGCCAGACTAAGGCTGTGATGCGTGAATACTCGATAAGCGGGGTTCCGATTGTGGATGTGGCGGGACTTCTGATCGGAATCATCACCAACCGTGACCTGGTGTTCGAGACCAACCTCGAGCGGCCGGTCGGTGAGGTGATGGTGTCGGAAGGCCTCATTACTGCTCCGGAGGGCACATCGCTCGAGGAGGCCGAGGACATACTCAGGGCCCACAAGATCGAGAAGCTGCCCGTCGTAGATGATGACGGAATGCTCAAAGGCCTCATCACGGTCAAGGACATCTTCAAGCGCCGGTCTCACCCGAACGCCTCGAAAGACGAGCACGGACGGCTGCTGGCCGGCGCGGCGATAGGTGCGGCACTCGACGACCTGGATCGTGCCCGCGCACTCGCCGAGGCAGGCTGTGATGTGCTCGTGATCGACACCGCCCACGGGCATTCGGAGGGGGTGCTCAACGCCGTGGCCCGAACGCGAGCAGCACTGCCCGAAGCCCAGATTGTGGCTGGCAACGTGGCGACGGCGTCCGGGGCTGAGGCCCTCGTCGAGCGTGGCGTGGACGCTGTGAAAGTGGGAATAGGGCCAGGCTCGATCTGCACCACGCGCGTGGTTACCGGAGTGGGTGTTCCCCAGGTGTCGGCAATCGTGGACGCTGTTCGCGGAACTGACGACGCCGTCCCGGTTATCGCTGACGGTGGAATTAAGTATTCAGGAGACATTGTGAAGGCTCTGGCATCGGGCGCCAGCACCTGCATGCTCGGCTCGATGCTTGCAGGAACGGAGGAAAGCCCTGGCGAGGCCTTTCTGCTCGAAGGCCGCAGATTCAAGGTTATTCGCGGAATGGGCTCTCTTTCAGCGATGGAGGATGGTTCTGCAGATCGCTATTTTCAGGGCGAGGTGTCGGAACGCCGGAAACTGGTTCCGGAGGGTATCGAAGCCCGAGTGCCGTACAAGGGGCCGGTGGCGGATACGCTCTACCAACTGGTCGGCGGGTTGCGGAGCGGAATGGGGTATTGCGGTGCGGCAGCCGTACTGGAACTGAGGGATGCCGAGATGGTGCAGGTAACGATGGGCGGCTTGCGAGAGTCGCACCCACACGACGTGGTGATCACGCGTGAGGCGCCTAACTACCACTTATAGAGTTGCGGACAGTCACGGATTGGGGATGCGGAGAGGGCAGACTATGAACCAGTGCCGGAAGAACACGACACCGCGCATGGAGTGGGCCGGTATCCTGGCGGTCTCGGCCGCACTCGGCGGATGTGCCAGCGGGGGAGGGGCCCAGCCGGGTCTCACGCCCGGCGCCCAAGATGCCCGGGCTACTGGAGCAGGAGCGAATAGCTCCGCTGAGGATAACGTGCCCAGCCGGTCCGAGTCGTTCGCGATCGCGGCTCCAGACGTGCAGCGAGCCGGCCATCCCACTCCGCTGCCAGCCGCCCGCCCGATTCCGAGCCTGAGGCCGCACCCAACGAATGTCGGAGATCTGGCGCAACGCGAAGTGGTGTGGATGCTAGGCCCAGATCCCTACGTCAGGGCAAGCACGGCTTCACCTCCGCCACCCCTGGCTGTGCTTCCGGACTCTAATGCTCTCGTGGACCGCTGGATCGACTATTTCCAAACTCGGCAGCCCGCCCGGTTCCGGACCTATCTGGAGCGTGCCGGCAGGTACGAGGGCATGATTCGCGGTAAGCTGCGTGAGTCAGGCCTTCCGGAAGACCTGCTGTACCTCGCGTTGATAGAGAGCGGGATGAACCCGTACGCTTACAGCCGGGCGAGTGCTGTCGGACTGTGGCAGTTTATCAGGGGTACGGGTCGCCGATACGGGCTTGAGATTAGCTACTGGGTTGATGAGCGGCGAGATCCGTTCAAGGCGACGGACGCGGCGATCGCGTACCTGGCGGATCTTCATGACCGGTTCGGATCCTGGTACTTGGCCGCGGCCGCGTACAACGCGGGCGAAGGCCGAGTCAGTCGGGGTATTCGCCGCACGGGCTCCACGAGCTTCTGGCGACTGGCCGACGCACGCGTGCTGCGACGCGAGACCCGCAACTACGTGCCCAAGATGATCGCGGCGGCCACGATCGCGCGGAACCTGGACAAGTACGGATTCTACGGCGTCGAGCCGGAACCGCCACTTGATTTCGAGGTTGTCGAGGTACCCGATGCCACCAGCTTCGACGTGCTGGCAAAGGCGGCTGGCGTTCAGGAGGAAGAGATCAAGGCGCTGAACCCACAGTTTCTTCGGGGCGCCACACCTCCGAAGCGGACGGTACAACTCCGCGTCCCGCAGGGCCACGCCACCGCATTCGCCTCAAACTATGCTGAGATCCCGCCTTCGGAGCGGGTGACATGGCTTGAACACGTCGTTACCAGAGGCCAGACGCTTTCTCACATCGCGGTTCGTCACGGGACGAGTGTGAGGGCTATCCGGGCGGCCAACGGGAACGTCAATCCGCGGCGGCTTCGTGTGGGCCAGCGCCTGGTGATTCCCCGCTCAGGGATGGCACGAACCTCTGTCGCTTCGGCCGCTACCTCGACGAGGACATCCAGGACGGAGCCGCGGACTATTACGGTCCGGCGCGGAGATTCGCTGTGGACGCTCGCGCGTCGGCACAACGTGTCTACCAGCGAGCTCATCGCCATGAACAACCTCACAACCTCGAGGATCTATCCGGGAGACCGGCTGACCGTTCGCCGCTAGACCGACTATTCCTACGCGCCCTAGCCCGCCGACGTCGCGGCGCTATGCTCCTTGGAAGGCTGAGACTGTTGCGAGTTGCGGGGGGGGCCGGCGATGGGGTAAACGCACGCTTGGCCAGTGGCCCCACTCAACGCGTTCCGGGGGTCGACCACGATCTTCGCGTTCTCCATGACCAGATTGTAGTCCACCTGCTTGTGATCTGTTGTCACCAGGATGACATCATATTCTGAGATGGACCCGGCGGTGAGATCCACCGACTGGTAGCGCTTACTATCCAGGATAATCTCAGGCACGTAGGGGTCGTGATACGAAACCTCGGCGCCTTTCTCCTCCAAGAGCTGCAGGATATCCAGGGCCGGGCTTTCCCGTGTGTCATCGACGTCTGGCTTGTAGGACACACCAAGCAGCAAGACGCGACTGCCGTTGAGCGCCTTGCGAGCGGTGTTCAAAGCCTCCACAACCCGCTCCACCACGTATCGAGGCATCTCGGCGTTGATCTCGGCCGCTAGCTCGATGAACCGGGTCCGGTATTGTAGCGTCTTCATCTTCCAGGCCAGGAACAGCGGGTCGATCGGGATGCAGTGTCCGCCCAGACCAGGTCCCGGGAAGAAACGCATGAAGCCGTAGGGTTTCGTAGAAGCGGCGTCTATGACCTCCCACACGTCGATTCCGAGTCGGTCGCAGATAACAGCCATCTCGTTCACGAGCCCGATGTTCACGGCCCTGAAGGTGTTCTCGAGGAGTTTCGCGAGCTCTGCAACTTCGGGAGAGGACACCTCCACTATAGTTTCGATGACCTCGTCATACAGTCTGACCGCCAGATTATGGCATACCGGCGTCAGTCCGCCTACAATCTTCGGAGTGTTCTCGATGTGCCAGACCTGATTACCGGGATCCACTCGCTCAGGGCTGAACGCCACGAAGAATCCCTGTCCCGCGACTAGCCCCGTATCCTCCAGGCGTCCCTGAATCAGCTCTCGGGTTGTTCCCGGGTATGTCGTAGACTCGAGAATCACGAGCTGTCCCTTCCGCAACTGCTTCCGGACGGCCTCCGTCGCCTTCAGAATATAGGAAACGTCAGGATCGTCGGTCTTCGAAAGGGGTGTCGGCACGCAGATGATGATCGCGTCGACTTCCACGAGCCGGGAAAAGTCCAGCGTCGCGTCGAGCCGCTGCAGGTCAATGAGACTCTGAACGCGGTCGGGTGTCACGTCGGTCACGTGCGACTTGCCGGCCTGGATTCCCCGCACGACGGATGGGTTCACATCGAATCCCAACGTGGGGAACCCCGCTTCTCCGAACGCGACTGCGAGCGGAAGGCCCACATATCCGAGCCCGAGAATTCCTACGCGGGCTTCGTGGGACTCGATTTTGCTCAGCAGATCCTGTTCGAGTGTCATGTAGCCTCTTTTTCTCGAGATGTCCCGCGTGTCCGGCTCAGTTTCGGGACTGCAGGATCCTGCTAGCGTATCCATTCGCTGGATCCTCGCCCGCGGCTATCATTCGGCGGACACGAGCGGGTCCCCGATTGTACGCCAGCAACGCCATGCGCATGTCCTGGTCGTACTTGTCGGCCAGCATCGCCAGATAGCCGAATCCCAGCCGCAGGTTCGTGTCCCGCTCGAACAGGTCTTCCCGGTCGACCGTCGGATCGAGCCACCTGGCCGTACTCGGCTTGATCTGCGCATAGCCAATCGCGCCAGCCGTGCTGACAGTAGTTCGCCTGAACGAGGATTCGGTCTGCACAAGCCGAAACGCGATATCCGGATCGATCCCCTCCGCAGCCGAGTGGTCCAGTATGGCGGTAGCCAGGTCAGCGGATATTCGGTACCGGGCCGCGTAGGCTTCAATAGCTTGTCGTCGCCGGGCCGGTGAAGCCACGACTTCGACCGGCTCATCTAGATGCGAGATATCCAACCGGCCGGCGCCCAGCGCCGTGTCCACGTCGGTAGCCGGGAGTACAAGGCTGCTGGCCCACGCGAGCGTGCTGCACGCAGAAACGGCCATGGCCATGGCCAGGAGCTGCACGGCTCTAGTTTGCACCACTCCCGTGGCACTGCGATAGCGACATGTCATTCCGGCACTCCACGTCGCATCGGTCCCCGGGGCTACCCGGAGTCCCAGGCTTCGAAAAATCGATTTCATTCTATAACTCCTCAGACTTCTCTAGTCAGTTCGGCAATGCTGCCAGCGCCATTCATGACGCCGGTACGTCGTCCTCACCGTCCGGTTCGCGGAC
>JAZGCO010000123.1:0-7194 GCA_036476995.1 Gemmatimonadota bacterium | reverse complement strand
ATGGCCAGGTCGATCTTCGCGAGACTGGCCTCGATAACGCGGACCGTTTCCGGAGCTAGACTGCTGCGGCCCGCGGCAAGCCCTTCTTCGAGCTCATGAATGGCGATTTCATACTTCACCGTTGCGGCTGCGAAGACGGGTAACCCAGTTGGCATCCCGTTCGAGGTGTCTGGACCGGCAGCAATCGAGCCGGCTTCCGGCCCATCGGTCGAGCCCGGTGCGCTGCCGTGCTGGGCAACGTAGGTCAGAGTTCCGCCCAGGAGCACCATAACAACCGCCGCCGCTGCAAGCTGTGGCGCCGTGAACGCGAAACGCGACGGACTCTCTCGCCGCCGCGGCAGCAGCGGTACCACCGCCGGATCGCCAACCACCGCCGCATCGGAAGCCACATCTATGCGAGACGCGATTCCCGGCCACAGGTCGGAAGTCGGCTCCGTGTCCGAAAGACTGCCCGCCAGATTCTTGACCGCACGCAGTTCCTCGAGCGTGTCGCGGAGCATGGCGTCCTGCCGCAGCTGGTCCTCCAGCGCCCCACGCCGTTCCTCGCTCAATGCGTCGTCGAGGTAATCTGACAACATATTTGTCCAGTCGTTCTTCATCTCGTCCATCCGGTCTTCATCAGGCCTGCAACCGCTGGCGCAGCATCATGCGTGCGCGGTGCAGCTGGGCCTTCGTCGTACCGCTCGTCACTCCCAGCATGTCGGCGATCTCTCTGTGTTTGTAGCCCTCAACGTCGTGGAGAACGAATACTTCCCTCGCTCCCGCGGGCAGCGCCTGAATCGCTCTCTCGAGGGCCGTTCCCAACTCCGGCGTACTCTTGGGCCCGGCTACCCGCTGCAGTGCACCCTCTGAATCCGGATGGCTGCGCTCACGCTGGATTCCCAGTTTCTTGCGCTGCGCCAGAATCAGGTTCACCGCCACCCGGTGCATCCACGTGCTGAGCTTGGCGTCGCCCCTGTACGTATCCAGCTTCTGCCACACTCTGACGAACACGTCCTGTGTCGTTTCGTCCGCCAGTTCGGGCCCGAGCATCCGCAGGGCCAGTGAATGCACCCGTGGAACGTGACGCCGGTACAGCCGCTCGAAAGCCGCCGTATCTCCCGCCGCTGCCTGTCTGGCATCGAGGCGATCGTCAGATTCCAGCACGTCGCTGTGTCTCGGACTCCTGGCCAAAGCGAGGTTGCTCATGTCAAAGGATAGGATAGCGCGGTGCCCTCCAGGGTTGAAATTGCACCATTGGGTCGTTCCGAGGCCAGACGCTCGTAGCTGCGGCGCGTTTGCCCCCGCCCGATAGCATCCGGCCGCTTGTGGCCCGATCCCTGCACTCTTCCGCCTGATTTCCGCCGGCTCCTCCGGCAACATTGACCTATCAAGCACAGGAACTTCAGGCATGAAAACGATTTCCAGAACATGTCGTGCCGACATGGCGCGGATGCTAGCGGCTGGCGCGTGCACAGTTTGCCTGCTGATTCTGCCCGGTTCTGCTCCGGCGCAGGTGCTCAACGCCGACAGCGGCGACATTGAGGGGGCGATCTCCACTCTCACAACGCAAGACGCTGCTCTCTACATCCGGCCGGTGACCAACGGTCTCGGGGCCGGCATGAACACGGCCTGGTTCTCGACCGCGGGCTCGCACGGCCTGGGCGGCTTCGATATCGGAGTGAGGATTGTGGGAGCGTTCGTGCCCACGGAAGACGGACTGTTCGCGCCCAGCGTGCCCGGCAGCATCATCTTCCAGGGCCAGACGTACCTGGATCCGTACGGCCCGCAGAACGGCGGGCTTCTGGCTACGCCTACCGTTACGGGTGACGGAGCCGGCCTGACGCTCGTGCCGCAGGGAGAGTTTCGGACCGCGATCGTCGGCTCCGGCCAGAATCCGGACAGCTTCGACGTCACCTACCCGGAAGGGTTCAATTTTCCGTTCGTGCCGTTCGCGGCAATTCAAGGCGCGGCCGGAATCGGGGGCGGAGCCGAGGTGATCCTGAGATGGGTCCCCTCGTTCGAGCCTGATCCTGACATCGGCAGTATTTCGATGTTCGGATTCGGGCTTAAGTATTCGCTCGATCGCCTTGTTCCCAGGTCCCCGGTCCACCTGGCGGTCGCGTTCGGGCACACCAACTTCGATGTGGGCGATTACCTGAGCGCGCGGTCCAACGAAGTGTCGCTCATCGGGAGCCTGGGTACGCCGATGCTGACCCTGTATGGAGCCGCCACGTACGAAGACTCCGACTTCGATGTTCAGTACACGTTCGAGAACCCCAACGGCACGCCTGGACTGCCGGCCGACGGAGAGGTCATTGAGTTCGAGCTGGACGGCGCCAATTCGACGCGGCTGACGCTCGGCACCACGCTGGGATTCGGACCCGGCCGCCTGAACGTCGATTACGCGGTGGCCAATTACAATGTGCTCAGCGTCGGGCTTCTGGTCAGCTTCCGGTAGGCCTGGCCGCGTTCGTGGTAGATCTGGCGCTGGGGCGCCGTTGGCCCCATCTTATAGGCGCTCCGGTGGGGTCACCCACAGTCATCAAAACGGGGTACCGCGACACAGGGACGGAGAGCGGTGGATCCCTGGTTTGAGTTGCGGGTTTCTCTCTGTCGGCGGACGAAACTCTCGTTCGCTTCAGCCGAGTTATCCGAAACGCCCCCGTGGTGAGGCACAGTTCCGTGATTCGTCGAGGCTGTAATCCCGTCAAAGTGAACACATTGTGAGTAGCGAAGCACAACTCGGTGTCCTGGAGATCCTGGGAAGCCGGTCGGGTTTCATCCGGAGAAGATCATCCAGTTATATTCCCGGAACCGACGACATCTATGTCGGCCAACGCCTGATCCAGAAGTACAATCTCCGGACCGGGGATGAGATCGCCGGCGAGGCCGGAGACCCGCCCGGAAACGGCAAGAGCGCTCCGCTGAGGCGGATCTTTTCTGTGAACGGTGTTCCGGTCGAAGAGCTTCAACAGCGTCCCCAGTTCACTCGTCTTTCTGCGCTGCACCCGAACGAACAGCTCGTCCTTGAATGCGGGTTGGAGCGCCAGGGAGAGCGGGACTGCACGAATCGAGTTATCGATCTCTTCTGTCCCCTGGGAAAGGGGCAGCGGGCGATGATCGTCTCGCCATCGAAGGCGGGGAAGACCATGGTTCTTCAGGCCATCGCCGAGGGCGTGGTCAAGAACTATCCGGACGCGACCGTTCTTATTCTGCTGGTGGATGAGCGGCCGGAAGAAGTCACCGAAATGGAGGTGTGCGGATACGGCGAGGTAACGGCATCCAGCTTCGACTATCCTGCCGAGCGGCACGTAGCCGCCGCGGAAATCACGCTCGAGCGAGCGCGCCGCCGCGCGGAAATGGGACAGGACGTCGTCCTGATTCTGGATTCGATCACCAGGCTGGCCAGAGCATACAACACAGTGGAGCAGGGAAGCGGCCGAACGCTCACCGGAGGTCTGGACGCGAACTCTCTCGAAAAGCCCAAGCGTTTCCTGGGCAGCGCCAGAAACATCAACCCGGAGCAGGGCGGTGGCTCCCTGACGATCATCGCCACGGCACTGGTGGACACGGGCTCCCGAATGGATCAGGTGATCTTCGAGGAGTTCAAAGGGACGGGCAACAGCGAGCTGATTCTGAGCCGGGAAATCGCCGAACGGCGTATATACCCGGCGATCGACATCAACGCTAGCTCCACGCGGCGGGAGGAGCTTCTGCTTTCGGAAGGCGCGCTTGCCTGCTCCCACGCCATGCGCCGCGAGCTGAGCAACTCTTCTCCCGTAGATGCAATGATCGAAGTGCGCGGGATCATGAACCGCACCGCGTCCAACCGCGCTCTGCTAGATATGGTGGCCGCGAAGATCTAGTCGGCAGGGGGTTTCTTCAGCAGGTCGTGTCGCTGAAGCCGCTCCTTCAGCCTTTCGGCGTAGTGGAGGATCCTGTACGCCGTAGCTTCCAGCAGCAAATGTTCCCGCCGGTCCGGATAGGCGCGGTTGAAGAGTTTCCGGTACATCCTCATCCGTGATGTGGGCGGCACGTTCCGGAACATTCCGATCGTATCCATGGCTTTTTCCCACAGGCCAAAGAAGCTCTCCATCTCATCCGCGGTCGCCGGTAGGGCTTGATCGCGGAGCTTCCCGGACAGGTCGCGTTCCGGAAGATCATCCAGGCGCATCGCCGCTCTCCGAATCTCGTAGAACAGGATCACGGCTGCGTGACCGAGGTTCATGGACGTGTGTTCCACGCTCGTCGGTATGCACGTGGCCTCGTGGCTGAGGTCCAGAACGTGGTTCGGAAGGCCGCGGTCCTCTGGCCCAAACACGACCGCGACATCTCCCGTTTCTGCATGCTCAATCCAGCTCGGTGCTGCTTCCACGGGCGTGGCCCATGTCTGCTGCTGCGTCCGGCGCCTGGCGGTCGCCGCGATCACCCGTACGGCTCCGGTCAGAGCTTCTTCAATGGTCTCGCAGATTTCGACCCGTTCAATCACGTCCCCGGTGTCGTGCGCGATTCCCTCAATGCGATAGGCGTCGAACTCTGCGGGCGCTACCAAGCGCAGCCGCGACAGGCCCATGTTCTTCATGGCCCGGATCACAAGCGCGATATTGACTAGATCCTGCGGCTCGAACAACACGATCACGATGTGGTCGAGCCGAGAGTCTGACTGGCTGCTCAGCCGTCTCGCCTCTTTTCGAATTCGGGTGATCCCTTGAAGCCCCTACCCTTGCGGGGACGCAAGGCCGGGTACCCCGTCTCCCCGCAGGCCGGACACGTGGCAGTCCAGGCGGTTATCACCTCTCCGCAGACGGCGCACGCGACGCCACTTTCGTCTGCATCGTAGGATCGCCGGGCGCCACATTTCTGGCACGTCTGGTCAGTCTCACCCTGGGCCGCTCCGCACTCGGGGCACTCGATCGGTGTTCCCACTGTTATCCTTGTTCTCGATGTTGTGCTCCGAACCTACACCGGGTTGCCGAAACGCTGCCAGCAAGAGGACGACCGGAGCCGCCAACGACCGATTCTGGCGCCACCTCAAACCCTCCTGTATTCTGCGGCGGTCTCGAGGCCGGTGCGGCCGATCACGCATTGCGAAAGGCGCTTTCTGGCTCTCCCCGATCCGGACCCGTCCACACTCGACGCGCTTCCCGGCCCCTCCGAAGGGGTTGCAGGACTGGATGCGAAGGTGTGGGTGTTCGGCGCCCTACTCGTGGTCATGGCCATCATCGCGCTTGTGCTCATGTTCCGCGACTTTACGTCGCAGAGCTATCTGTACCTCGTCTTCTACGCGATACCAGCCAACAGCGCTATCTCCGTCTTCCCTCATGAGCCCGTGGTCATTTTCTTCGGAAAGAACGGCAGTCTCCTGCTGACAGCGATCGCCGCTTCTACGGGAACGCTCATCGCCGGATTCCTGGATCACTCAGTATTCGTCCCGGTGATGAACCTTACGGCCCTGTCCGGCTACAAGGAAAAAGTCTGGTATCAGAAGGCCGCACGCCTGTTTCTCAAGCACCCGTTCGTGGTTCTGGTGATAACGGGTCTCACGCCGATTCCGTTCTTCCCGTTCAAGTTTCTCAGCTTCTCGCTCAAGTATCCGCTCTGGAAGTATCTCGGCGCGCTCCTCACCGGGCGATTTCCGAGGTACTTTCTGCTGGCGTGGCTCGGGCGGATGCTCGATGTGCCTAACTGGGCTATTATTCTTTTCTTCCTGATCATCATCAATATCTATTTCATAAGAGTCGTACCAAAAGTTTGGCGGAGTGTGCGGACGAATCTTCGGCAACGTAAAGAGGCCAGGTGAACGTATCCGGTAGACTCGCAACCCTGATGGCGGCCCGCGCGATTCGTAATAAGGTTCAGAAGAAGCCGCTGTCGGTCTCTTTCGAGATCACGCACTCGTGCACGGCCAATTGCTGGCATTGCAACTGGGGCGGCCCGATCAAAGAGACGCGCCTCAACGCCGACCAGTACGCAGAAATCTGCCGGGAACTCCATCCGGTGGTCTGCAATATCTCCGGTGGAGAGCCGCTGGCACGCGGAGATGTGTACGAGATCGTGGCCAAGATAAGAGACAAACGGAGCCTTCCGTGGATGGTTGTTGTCACCAACGCCTCCAATTTGACCCCGGAACGCTTTTTCCGGCTGAAAGATGCGGGGATGCATCAGCTCTCCGTCTCGATGGATTTTCCGGACGATAGACACAGCGACTTTCGGCGTATCCCAGGTCTGTTCGATCACATGTCGGAGGTCATTCCTGACCTGGCCCGCGTCAATCCGTACGACGACATCCTGCTCAATGTTTGTATTACGGCGTGGAACTACAAAGCTGTACCGGACATCGTGCGGCTGGCCAAGGATTGGGGGGTCCCGGTTAATCTCTCGGTGTACTCTCACCTTCGGGTACAGGACCGGGAAGGGTTGCCGAAGGCCGAACTCTTTGCGGATCTGAAGAAGATGCTCGAGGAAGTGATTGATCTACAGAAGCGCGGCTATCCGCTATACACGAAGCCCGGCGTGATATGGAAGTACTACCAGTTCCTGACCGAAGGCGGGATCAACGGGTGTCAGGCAGGACGCAATTTCCTGGTCGTGAACCCGGACGGCCGGATGACACCCTGCGCGATGGTAATGGCCTACTTCGACACGCAGAAGGAAATGCTCGAGCAGTTTACGAAGCAGAACACGTGCGACCAGTGCTATATCAGCACACGGGCCAACTCGGAAAAAACTCTTGGCGAACTCTTACTGGACAACAGAGAGATACTGTGGCGGATTCTTGCTCCGTGGCGAGCCTAGCCAGTCGTTCTTGGTTGACATCCATCGCTGATTTAGCGTACAATCTGACGGCGCTTGGAGCCGGCCCGTGGAGGGCTCGGCTCCTTTTTTTCGCGGGGTAGCGAGCGATAGCAATGCGGGTGTAGCTAAGTTCTTTGCGAGCGTAGCGAGTCAAAGCACCTTGCCAAGTTTCGAGGTGCCTTTGCTGGGAAGTGTGACTTGCGGGTGTAGCTCAGTTGGTAGAGCGCAACCTTGCCAAGGTTGAGGTCGCCAGTTCGAATCTGGTCACCCGCTTTTCCCTTTGTCGCTGTTTGCACGGGGCGGTAGCTCAGCTGGCTAGAGCGCTGCGTTCACATCGCAGAAGTCGGGGGTTCGAGTCCCTCCCGCCCCATGGTTTGTCGCTCACGGTCAAGCCCCCTTCGCGAGCTGCAATTGCTT
>JAZGCO010000122.1:0-8694 GCA_036476995.1 Gemmatimonadota bacterium | reverse complement strand
GTTGCCAGCACCGTCATGGCGTCGCGCGGGCTTCTGACGCGCTCAGGCGTCAGCCCCTCCGTGGTGGTCGTCAGCACACCGCGGGCTAGCTCCTCTTGGACCCGCCGAAGCGCACCGCCGCTGCGCGTAAAGCGCGACTGATGGCGGCGCCCGATGTGATCGTGGTGGATGAACGACCATAGCGCGTAGTCCACAATCGAACCGGCTACGTAACCAAGAAAGCTGTGGTCGTACCCGTAACCGTGCCGATAGTAATGCCCGCGATGCCGCGCATGATGGCCGTGATGGCTGTAGTAGTAGCCGACTGGAGTCCAGCCGACATACGTCGGCCCCCAGTACCAGGTGACCCAGGCGTTCGAGTACCGGTGCCCCGGATACCAAACCCAACCATAGCCCGCTGAGTAGTCCCAGGTACCGTAGTGATGAGGCGCCCAGCCCCACGGATCATACGAGACCCAGATCAAACCGTGAGAGGAGTGCCGCCATCGACCATTCGTGTATGGTCGCCAGCCTGATCGCACATAAGGCCGCCAGGCGTAGGTTCCACCCACCGGCACCCAGCGGCCGTAGCCGCGCAGCGAGGCCGTAGAGTAGCGAAGACGCTGGTCTACATAACGACTGTCCGCCTCGTAGGCGTAGGAGTCCAGATCCAGGCCCCAGCGTTCGATAGAGTCCAGGCCGCGAGCGCGGTCGTACTCTACACGCACGCGGACGCGGCCACGCGCCGTGGCTTCCTGAGTCTCACGTACGTCGTTGGTGGACACGTCCGTTCGCAGGGTGGCCCGGCCCTCCCGCACAACGACCGTAGTACGGTCATCCTTGGTGGACCGGATGAAATACGTCCCGCTTTGCTCAATCTCCACGTCGGCGTTTGGTGTGCGGATAACGGGCACGTAGTCGCCCGTCAGATCATCCGCGACGAACTGCATGCGGCCGCGATGGAGCACCAGTACGGTCGGCTGATCCGGAGTCTCGGCAGACATGGCCAGAGATTCGATCTCCAGCTGTGCCTTGTCGGTGATCCGAATCCGGCTCTGATCCGGAAGAATCAGCTCTATCTTCGAGCCTCCCTTGCCTTCGATCACGTCACCGACAAGCACCGGCTCGTTGATCTGAGCTTCGTTGCGCTCGTAAGTGCCTGCCTGCACCAGGTAGGCCGTGCCATCTATCGTGCGTATGTAGGCGTAACTCTCGTCATCGCCCTCGGATTCGGTGGCCTGGTACTCGCCCTGACCGCCGGTCCGATTCTCGTAGGCATCGTAGTCCTGGGCTCTGGCATCGCTGGCCAGGCCCAACTGAGCTACCAAACCGAGGAGCAGCGCCCCCCAAAATGTGCCCTGTAGGTGCCTTTTCATTGTCCGTTCTCCTTACGTATCCCGCCGCCGCATTCTGACATCGCCGCGACTGGCCGTCCCCTGGGTAACCCGGAACTTCGCGTATGCGTTCCGGTCCCCGGCCAGCAGTGCTTGTTCATGCCATGCGCGGACCCTTTCCAGCGGATCCGTACAGATGACGACGCGAACCCGGAAAGGGTAACATATGCAAGCTATCAGACCACACCATCGGCAGACAAATACGTGTGGGATTGTCATATGAAACGGATATTTTGTCACACAGTCTCGGATAGAGCCGCTCGACCGCTACGGGAGAAGGCGCCGAGGTGGGGGACTAGCTTCGTCCCCCACTTTCCTTCTAGACCTCGGTGGACACGTTCGGATGCGTGAAATGCAGAGCGACTCGCACCTTGGGAGAGCCCAACTGGCTGGCTGCTTCCCGGTACACACGGGCCTGGATCTCATACTCCAGCGCCACGCCGGCCACCTGATCCGAATCGATCTCATGCGTCTTGAAGTCGATGATCCAGACAACCTCGTCCCGGGAACGTGACTCGGGGGGCCCAGGTCGCGGCGGGCGATACAGATCGAAGGCTCCCTGCCTCCATTCCCGCTTGCCCACCAGGTGTACGAACGGCAACTCCCGATAGTTCTCGCCCTCCACATACCACTTCCAGTCGGCTCCCTTCACGACGCGGACTATCTCCGCCTCAAGCTGGGTCCGGTATGTAGATCCCGTGGCCAGCACTGTCTCCAGCTCCGGAGCGTCTATCCCGCCGATCGTTTCGTTGAGGATTTCCTGGAGCTCGCTCGCTTCTTCGATTCGTTCCAGGACGCCATGGATCACTGTTCCTCTGAGCAAAGGTGAGAGCTTCCCGCCCGACCCCTGCTTCGGCGCGAAGCTCCACTCCGGTTCGACCCCGTGCAGATACCGTTTTTCCCACTCGTCCGTCTTCGTCTCTCGCAGCCGCATCTCGGTGGCTGACGTCGAGAAGCTGCGGACGGGAACCCGTATCGGCGAGACGATGGCGGGCCAATCGGCCTCCCTGATTCCGGCCATCCAGTCCAGCGATACAGGGGCATCCGCGAGGGTACCCTGTACGGGCTCGGGCTTGCGATACACGACCATCGTCGCCGCATCCGGTACGGGGGCCAAATTGGGCTCCGCGGGTGGCCCGGGCGGCGGTGACGCGAACATGTCGAATTGTCCGGCAGTTCCGGACGGGTCGGAGCGGGGTCCGAACGCGTCGATCTGACGGCCGGTTCCGGTCCCATGGTGGCCCTCCACCGCCAGGCCCGGGTCGGCCGGGTCGTTCTGCCGCGCCCAGGACTCGCCGCTCTCTCCCGACTTCGGCTCGTCTGAACGTCTGACCTGCACCGCTTCCGACTCTTCGACGGCTTCATCGAGACCGACGCTCAACCACTTTGAATAACCAGCGAGCTTCTCGGTAGGACCGGCAATCACCAGACGGTCCCGCGCCCTCGTCAGCGCCACGTACAGAAGGCGGATTTCCTCCGACTCACTCTCCAGGTCCATCCGCCTGGCCATCTTCTCAGACCGAAGTCCCTGGTCGTCCTTGTTGGGAAGGAGGACGGGCCCGAAGTCCGGATCGCTCCAATAGGCGTTGTTCGGGTTGGACAACAGCCCATCTCCGGTACCCATCAGAATGACGACCGGCCATTCCAGTCCCTTAGAAGCATGTATGGTGCTCAAGGTCATCACGTCGTCGCCCTGGCTGAACAGGGGTGCCTGCGGGATCCCCATGTCTTGCTCACCCCACTGATCCCACAGCGCGAGGAAGCTTCCGAGCGGCAGGTGCCGATATTCAGCCAAAAGCGCCAGGAAGCGTTCGATATTGGCGAGAGCCTCGACCGATCCGCTTCTGAGCAAGAGGTGGAGCCGGAACCCGGTTTCTTCGAGCACCGACTCCAGAAGTTCATCAGCGGGAGCCCGATCAACCAGATCGTGAGCTCTGAGGATTGAGTCTAATCCACGGGCAAGCGCCTCGCGCTCAACTTCCGCGACGAGCGGGCTCTCCGGCGCCGGGAACATGGCCGCTGAGTCTTTCTCGGCGAGCTTCTCGCTGAACAGCTGTGCCTGTTCCAGGTAGTTCCCGGGCGCCGCTCCAGGGTCCAGCCGAATGCGGGCCAGTACCTCGTCCCGAAGACCGACGAAGGGAGAGCGAAGAAACGCGAATGCCTTGAGCTCGTTTCGCGGATTGTCGATGACGTGGAGCGCGGTGACCAGGTCCTGGACCTCAAGGCGGTCAGCCAGCCCGCTCGTCGCGGTGTTGTAATATCGGATACCCAGCTCGCTCAGCGACGGTTCGAGCTCCGACAGAGTCACGCGTTTTCGGGCCAGTACAGCGATGTCAGTGGCCCTGCACGGCCGGAGCTGTCCGTCGTCCCCCTCCACCTCGGCGTCTCTAATAAGCTGCCTGACCCGGGAAGCCACCATTCGTGCGTCGGCCAGCCGCCGCTCAGCCACCGGGCCGCCGTGGTCCGCGGCAAGCCATTCGAGCCCGGCAGCCGCCGTAGGGCGCCGCGCTGCCACCAGAGGCTGGTAGTCTACGCGGCTGCCGGGAATCTCTTGCGCCACGGCAGGCTCATACTCAGCCCATGCACGCTCACAGACCCGATTCACCAGACCCACCACCGCGGGTGCGCTCCGGAAGTTGTGGGTAAGACGAAGGGGCGGCGACTCACCGCAGAGCCGCTCCCGGACTGCGTTCCAGACGCTTATGTCTGCGCCTCGAAAGCGGTAGATGCTCTGTTTGGGATCACCGACCAGGAAGAGTTGCGGTTTCGCCTCCGGAGCCCCCTCATCATCCAGGCCTGCCAGAGCAAACGCGATGTCCTTCTGTGCCCCGTCCGTATCCTGAAACTCATCTACGATCAGGATCCGGTATCGCTGCCTTACGCTGTGAAGGGCGGTGCGCATCTCGGGTGTCGCACGAGTGAGCAGGCGGCGGGCATCGAGAATGAGGCTGTCGAAGTCACGAAGATTCTCGTGCTCCAGCCACTTCAGCCAGGCCGCAAGGGATTGATGGGCCAGCCGGTACAAAGCGGCCGAATCACGAAGGCTCTGTTCATCACCGGCGGCGCCGTCCCGATCCGTCCATGCGCCCGCATCCCGGGCGATGGCGCGGAGCCTGTCCGTGTCGAGGGAGGGCCGGCCCAGAGCGTCAGACGCTGGGATCGTCCACCCCTCGAAGCGGCGCGGCCTCCAGCGCAGGTCTTTGAGAACCGACCGGACGTAGTCCGCCGATCCATTTCGCCTTCCCGACCAGCCGGTCAGGCCAAACCGGCGCACGAGGTCCCCCGTATCCGACTCGCCGTGCTCCAGCGACGCCATAATCACGTCGCGCACGATCTCGTCCTGGCGCAGCCTGGTTTCGCGCTCGTCAAGAATCCGGAAAGTCGGATCAATACCAAGCCTCAGCGCGTGGTCCCGGAGAAGCTCGCCGCAGAACCCGTGGATCGTACCCACCGACGCCCGATCGATGTCCCACCGAAGCTCGGATCCCCGCTCGCTGGTTTGGATATGAGTCCGAAGCTTTTGCTTCAGGTCGTAGGCGCCCTTTTCCGTAAAAGTGACGGCTGCGATCTCCTCCAGCTTGCATGGAGCAGCGCAGGCCGGGATAGGCTCGCCTGTGCTCTTTCGAACACCGACCGGTAGGCCGAGGAGCCAGAGGATCTTCCCGACGATCGTAGTCGTCTTGCCGGTCCCGGCACTCGCGGCCAGAAGCACATCGCCGACCGCCAGAATCGCGTCAGCCTGCTCATCGGTCCACTCGGTGTTCGCGATCGTCACGGACTACTCCGATGCCTGATCGAACCGAGACCGGGCCGAGATGACGGCACTGCTCCGAGTAATCTCGCGTCCCGGCTGCCAGGGACTAATCTTCTTGGCCGTACGCGCCTGGACCGCCTCGAAGAGTCCCGCCCTCACGCGAGCCGGGATGCTGAGCGCAAAGCTGAGCACCCGATCTACCTCACTCGCCTTGAGCAGGCCGCTATTGGCAGTCTTGCCGGCGCCCCGGATCGACCGGAAAACCCCGCTCGCTACGGAACCCCGCCCCAACTCCGCCATAGCCCGCATGTACAGGGCGCTCTGGAGAAGCGCGCCATCGTCATAGCCGCCCGTCGTGGGAGCCGAACCACTCTTGTAGTCCACAACCCGGAGCCATCCTGCACTGCCATGTCGATCGACTCTGTCTATTCGGCCCCGGAATAGAAGGCTGGCGGGCTGTGCCTGCGCGTCGGGTCCCGAAATCACCAACGGGCCGTCCTCTTCGTCGAACCCAAACCCCAATTCAACTTCCAGGGGCGATTCGTTTTTCTTGGCCAGCCAGGCGAGTTCCCACCGCAGATAATTCTCGACACGCCGCCGAACCTCAATGCGCGATGCCTCCCACAGGGCCGGGACACCGAGCCACTCATCGCTGTCCGATTCAAAGGCACTGAAAGTCTCCTCCGCGACCCGGTCGAGCACCTCAGCTGCCCTGGCGTCGAACTCAGATGGCAGGTCACCGATAAGCTCCGAATAGAAGCGTTCGAGGATACGGTGGTTCACGCTTCCGAGCGTGAGGGCACTGGTTTCCTCGTCCGCTTCCTCGACCTCACCCAGCCGAAGGACCCGATCGAGGAGGTAGTCGAAGGGACGGATCCCATATGTCTGCAGCTGACTTGCCGACCATACGCGCGATTCACCAAAGCGGCTGGCCAGGACACCGAGCACGACCGGGTCGCGAAGTCTTCCGTTCCAGGCGGTGGGCCGCTCCGAGAGAGGACGGTCAAGCCCGAACACAGCGGCAGCGGCATCCAGAGGGGCGACTTGGGCCTCGGTGACCGGAGCGGGCTGCGAATCAGAACCGGCCCGCAACTCGGACTCGTTCCGTACGAAGTCGTCGAGCGCGCCCGAACGCAGATCATCGGCGAACGCTGTAAGGACGGCGTGTCGCAGAGATTCCGGGTCCGCCGTAGCCAGTTCGCCGGCCGCACGCCCGGATCTCCGGTGGCTGAGAAGTCGAAGCGTTTCATCTCGGCGATGATCCGGCTCACTGATAGACCGGCCAGTCTGCGACATGGTCCTGGGCAGTTCGTCCTCGGCCCTGTGATCCGGCACCATGAGCGATGGAAGCTTAGGCACCCCGGAGGCATCCGTCGTTCTGTAGGTAATCGTAACCGCCTCTCCCTGAACGACAGAGCGCCACAGGTTACGCTCACGGCTCAGGGTCTCGGACCGTGTCGACAGCGGCAGCCCCAGCCGGCATAGCTCGGCCCGTTCCTCGTCAGCAAACACTCCGGTCCGCGCGGCACGACGCGGAAATACCCCGTCATTCGCGTGCACGACGAACGTGTGCCGGAACGCCGTCAGCGCGGCCTGATGCGCCTCCAGGATCTGAACTCCCTGCCTGAGCGGCGTGGATAGAGACAGTTCGTTGGCTTCCAATAGCTGCCGCAGGCGCCAGTACCACTCGGAGGCTGGGAATTTCTGACGAGATTCAATCAGACCCTGCCACTCGATGAGAAGGGCCTCCAGTTGAACCGTCCCTCTCTGGTCCAGCCTGACGATATCCCAGCGGTCGCCGACAGGGCGGCAAAGGATCGCGCGAAAATCGAACATCCGACCCTGCAGTAGATTCAGGGTAAGGTCGATCCAGTCCGACTCCGAGCGTTCCTTTTCAAAGCCGACTACGTTGTCACAAAACGCCTCAAAACGGGAGTGGTCGAAGCCGGTTCCGGCCGAGCGGCGGAGCGCGTCCGTCCATTCGCTGAGACCCGCAACTCGGCGTTTCCCCGCTATCGCATCAATCGGTCGGAGGTCGATCTCAAGGCCGAAATATGGACTGGCCAGGACCTGGCGCAGTCCCTGGTAGTCCCAGTTTCTGGATTGCGCCCGGAAGAGCCACAGGGCCGCCCGTAGGGCCGGGATTTCGGCCAGTACCGTGCGGATGCGCGCGGTGCTCGGAACGCCCGCCGAAGCCAGCGCCTGGTGAAGCCGCCGCGTATCCTCGCGCCCGGATCGCGCTACAACGGCAATCTGGTGGGGTTCAGCGGAGCCGTCCGCCAGCAACTGTTTGATCTCATGCGCCACCCAAGCCGCCTCACGAATCGCGTCCGGCACGGGCTGTACGCGCACGGTCGGGATCGTGGACCCACCGTCGTCCTCCTCAGAGCGTTCCGACAGCACCCTCGGCGACTCGGAGTGTGCTCCCAATAATCGGTCCCATTCGGAATCCGCTTCTTCCGTGTCAGGCAGGTATACGTTGACCTCAACCTCGGTCTGTGCCGCCAGGGATTCGAATAGACGCTGACGTCCGCGAAGTGAGGTGAGCCCGTAGATATGAAGTTTGCTGGCCCCACCCAGGGCTCCGGCCAGGCCGCCGAGCTGGATGCGGTCTGCCACCATGGCGTGGATGGAGCGCGGATCGAACCGGCCACGGCTCTCCAGCTCGGCCAAAAACGCTTCATAGGTGTCCACGACCCAGGCATTTCTGCGGCGGGCGAAGTCATCCCCTCCGAGCTCGTCCAGAGCAGTGCGAAGGCAGCCGGCGGTAACGCCCTCAGGCAGGAGCTCGCTGAACACGTGGTCCAGAGCGTGTGATCGGGCGGGCCCCCGTTCGCGGTCGGCATCGGCGCCGTGCAGGCTAGCAGCGTTCCGGGCTGCGAGCCGCGCGACGAGCAGCCGTCCTGTCAGGATACCGATCGGGCGGGCCTGTATCTCAAACAGCTTCGGAAGTTCGGAAAGAAACGACACCGGAGGGGCAAGCCAACCGTGCAGTCCGCGTTCCGCGGCCATTTCGTACAGAGCGTCCCGCTGCGCCCTGTGAGTCAGCCACAACCATGAAGTATAGCCAGACGGGCCAGGATTGCCTTCCAGTTCCCGCAGGAACCCCTCGGCACATTCCGACCACAGAAGGCCGTTGGACGGGCGGCGTCTCAGCTGCAGGGGCACGGCCGGCCGAGACCCGTGCGCTGCTGAAGCCGGTCGTCGCCGTTGGTGCTTCGCCTGCCCTGCTTCCAACCCATTCTCACTAGCCTCGTGCCTCGTTCAGAAGTCTCTCTGCCGCTTTCACAAGTTCGTTCTGAAAGGCCGTGATGGGCAAGCGGGTGATGCCCCGGCTCTAGAAGCTCCCCACGGCGCGACCGCGACTCGAACGGGTAAGGACTGGTGAGGGCCACTGAGCTCGCGCCCGTATTCTGGCGGACACGGCCTATGATGTCATAGACCAGCTGATCGGATGCTCCACGGTTACTGGGCCAGAGCCGCCAAGGATTGCCTCGGTCGGTACTTCCGTCGCATCCTATACATATGGGAAAACAGGTCATACACCTCGCCGTTCTTCTCGCCGCC
>JAZGCO010000121.1:0-19262 GCA_036476995.1 Gemmatimonadota bacterium | reverse complement strand
TCGTCCTCGGATATCACCGCGACTCCGAAGGTGCCTTCGACCATGGAGAGCGCTCGGGCGACTGCCAGTGAAAGAGGCGGCACCCAGTGTTCCTCGACCAGGTGAGCCAGAACCTCGGAGTCGGTCTGCGAAAGGAATGTATGCCCGCGGCGTTCCAGCTCGGCGCGGAGAAGGTCGGCATTCTCGATGATTCCGTTATGGCATATCGCAATTCTCTGCTTGCAGTCGACATGCGGATGTGCGTTCTCGGTGGTTGGGGGACCGTGCGTGGCCCAGCGCGTGTGAGCGATACCGGACTCCCCGCTAAGCGGCTCCTCGATCACCAGGCGGGAGAGATTCTCGAGTCGTCCGGCCATTCGCCGCCGCATGATTCCCGCCCCGTTTTGGACCGCGAGTCCTGCCGAGTCATAGCCCCGGTACTCCAGGCGGCTCAGGGCCTGGAGGAGAATCGGGGTCGCTGGACTCTCGCCGGTGTAAGCTACGATTCCGCACATAGTGCTCTGTATGGTCCTTTTCGTTTGCTCCGAGACCGGGGAAGGTGTCCCGCAGCCGGTGCAAGCACATTCAATAGTCGCGCCACTCAATGACCCCAATGTGTCGTCCGGCCACTATTATGACGAAACGTGTTGTCCGGTCGTCACTTCGCCAGCGATCTGACCGATCACTCGGCACCCTTGAGAGCAAGCGTCGGGCCAGGGTGTTGGATCAGTACGACACCCTACGATCGATCGCCGATTGGTCCTCGAGCCCATGTGTCTAACTAGGAAAGGGCCGCTGGTGATGGCTTCGGTGGAAGACAGACGAGGTTTCTCCGGCTGTAGTTTCCGAGTTCGCGAGCCTCTTTTTGCAATGGGCCGGAGCACAATGCGGTCAGGATCGCCTCACAGAAATCAGGCCGGCGAAAGCGGCCAGACGATTGGTATGAGAAAAAGAGCCAGGAGGGCGACCATGATCTGAAGCGGAATGCCTACTCTCGCGAAGTCGCCGAACGAATACCCACCGGGACCGTACACCATCAGGTTGGTGTGGTAACCGATCGGCGTGGCCATCGAGAGAGAAGCAGCCAGCGTGGCTGCGACGACGAAAGGACGGGGATCGACCCCGAGACTCGCTGCGGCGGAGAGGGCGATCGGAAACATCAAAGCTACCGCCGCCGTGTTGGTCACGAACTCGGTGAGAATCAGAGTGGCGACAAACGTGGCTGCCAGCACTCCCACCGGACCCAGCCCGCCGGCCGCTCCCACGATACCTGCGGCCAGGAGATCTGCCGCGCCACTCGTCCGGAGAGCGGCCGCAAGGCCGAGAGCTGAACCGATCATCAATAGCACTGACCAATCGATACTGCGCTTGGCGTCCCCCGGCGAGAGACACCTAAGAGCAATCATGGCAATACCACCAAGCATTGACGCAGTGACTATAGGGAGGACGTTCAGCGCTGCGAGTAGAACGACGGACGCCAGGATGCCGAGGGCGATCGGCATCTTGTCGTGGCGGGGACTTGTGCTGGCCACTACATGGCTGACCAGGTAGAAGTCTCGCGAGTGCCGAAACGTCCTGGTAAAGCCCGACGCCGCCTCGAGTAGCAGTGTGTCTCCGGGCCGAAGAACGATGTCTCCGATCCGGCCGGTCAGTTGTGACCGCCGCCGATGCACAGCAACGACCGCCGCGTTATATCGCGACCGAAAGTTGGCCTCCCGAATCGTCGATCCGACGAGCGCCGACCCCGGCGATACTACGGCCTCGTTGAGCGACCAACCGGCCGCCTGAGGCTGGCCGGGGGATCTAGTGCCTGCGTCGTCTGGCTCCGAGACGAGACCCCGAAGCTTCCGTATATCCACGATGGTTTCGACGTTACCGGCAAACGTGAGCCGGTCGCCTGCAAACAGCCTGATCTCCGGCCCCACCGGGGAAATCACCCCGGTTCTGCGCTCGATTCGAACCAGGAAGAGTCCTGGCAGGTGCCTGAGTCCCGCCTCCGTAACCGTCTTGCCGATGATCGTGGAAGGCTCGGTCAGCTTTAGTTCCGCCAGATACCGGCGAACGTCGGCGCCGGACTCATAGACCGGCACCCGATCCTTCAGCAGCCGGGGGGCGACAAGCGACAGGTATAGCACACCGATAATAGCTGCGGGGACCCCAACCAGGGACAGCTCAAAGAACCCGAGACCGGCGAGGCCGGAGGATCGTAGCAGCCCGTCGCTCACCAGGTTGGTCGATGTGCCGATGACCGTCGTCATCCCACCCAGAATGGAGGCGTATGACAGGGGTATCAGGAGCCGTGAAGGAGATACGCGCGCCCGTTTTGCCCAGCTCTGCACAACAGGCATCGCCATGGCGACGACCGCGGTGTTGCTGACGGCCGCCGACAGTCCGGCCGTAAAGCCGGTAAGCCGAAATAGGGCTTTCGGCAGGGTAGTGGCCTTGCCGAACACCCGCATGCCGGCCCCCTCCAGAGCACCGGTGGACCTGAGGGCGGCCGATATCACAAGCATGCTCGCCACGGTGGCCAGGGCCGGGTTCCCGAACCCTTCGAGAGCCGTGGCCGGGTCTACAACTCCCGTCACCAGCACGGCAACGAGGGCCGCGGCCAGTAACACATCGGGACCAAACACCTCGCGCGAGATCGCGGCGATCGTGACCGCGAGAACCGCAAGCGTTATGGCGATGTCGAGCGTCACTGCTGCGCCCTCCGCAAAGTGTCCTTCAGGCCGTTCCTGCCCCCTGGTATGCCTTCATCAGCACGTCGGCCACCTCGGGACGTGTGAACTCCTCCGGAGGGCGGATACCTTGACTGAGCATCTCACGCACCTTCGTCCCCGAGAGAAAAATTCGCTGTTCAGGACTTGAGGGTGATGTCTTGGCCGTTGCCATCTGTTTCGTCACCGTACACCAGAACGAGTGCTCGAACTTCAGCGGCTGAATGCCGAGCGCGGCCTGATCGATCTCGTCGAAGATGTTCTGAGCATCGTACGTGCCGTAGTAGCTGCCCACTCCAGCGTGATCGCGGCCAACGATGAAGTGTGTACACCCATAGTTGCGCCTCATGATTGCATGGAAAATAGCCTCCCGCGGGCCTGCGTATCGCATCGCGGCGGGAAGGACAGACATGAACACCCGGTCGCGCGGGTAGTAATGCTGCATGATGACCTGGTAGCACTCCATCCGAACGTCAGCCGGAATATCGTCCGACTTGGTGCGGCCGACCAGCGGATGGATCAGCAGGCCGTCCACCATTTCCATGGCACATTTTTGCAGGTATTCGTGAGCCCGGTGGATCGGATTGCGGGTCTGGAACGCCACAATGGTTTTCCAACCGCGTTTCTCGAACTCCGCCCGTGTCTCGGCCGGCGTCAGATTGTGGGCCGGAAGGCCGGTGATGTCCTCGTCATACACGTAGTGAACAGGTCCGGCCACGCACCACTCACCGGTTTCGTTCAGAGCGGCGACGCCGGGATGCGCCTCCTCCATGGTCCTGAAGACGATTTCGGCCTCACGTTGCTTATTCCGTTGGAAAGTCTCCGTGACGTCTATAACGGCGGACAGGCTCCCGTCTTCCAGAACCAGCGCGACACGATCTCCGGCCTGGAGGTCCGCCGCCTCAGCGGCGTTGGCCGGCAGCGTCACCGGAATCGACCACGGGAGACCGTTTTCCAGCGTCATTTTCTCGACTACACTCTCGTAGTCGGCCCTCCCCATGAAACCGTTCAGCGGGGAAAGCCCGCCGACGGCTATCAGGTATAAATCGCTTAGCGTCCAGTCTGAAATCGTGATCTTCGGAAATGAAGCGGCCTCGGAGCGTAGCTTCACCTCAGCTCCACCGGTGATTCGGCGGTCGATAAGCTGGCCACCGTATGGCTCAAGCATGCAAAGTTCCTTGCTTATGGTGTCTAGTAGTATGGCATCTAGCCGACGTCGAGGTACCCGTTCTCGCGAAGATACTCCACGACCTGGCCGGCACATTCCTCGACGCCAAGCTCGCCGGTCTGAACCACGAGTTCGGGCGCGAGTGGCTCCTCATATGGAGCGCTGATTCCGGTGAACTCCGGGATCTCACCAGCCCGGGCCTTCTTATACAGCCCCTTCGGATCTCTGCTCTCGCACGTCTCCAGCGGACAGGAGACATGGATTTCCACGAGGTCGCGTGCATAGATCATAGTCTCGCGCACGCGGTCACGGTCGCTGCGATAAGGTGAGATAAAGGCGGTTAGAACGAGACAGCCGGAATCAGCGAACAGCTTCGCCACCTCACCGATTCGGCGGATGTTCTCAGTCCGGTCCTCGGGTGAGAAGCCCAGGTCACCATTCAGCCCGTGGCGAACATTGTCACCGTCGAGAATGTACGTCGCACAACCCAGGTCGAAGAGAGCCCTTTCGGCCACCACCGCTAGCGTGCTCTTCCCGCTACCCGACAGACCCGTAAACCAGAGCACAGCGCCTCGGTGTCCTCGGGCCTGTTCGCGTTGTTCGCGTCCGATCTGGCTCGAATGCCAGGTCACGTTTGTAGACTTAATGCTCAACAGACGCCTGCCTTGTTCATTTGTTTGGCTAGCCTGCCGCAAGCTGCCGGACACAATCGGACCCAGCAACTCAGTCGGCAAACATGGATACAGATATTTTCCTCACCGTTGGCAAGACCTCGGACCAGACGTCTGCCCGGGCCGCGAAGATCCCTCCTGGCTGGCTCGGATCCTGCTTCCCATACCGTAGCGGAGCCCCCGAGCAGTCGGTTACTCGCCCACCTGCCCCACGCAAGATCGCTTCCGGCGCACACGTGTCCCACTCGCTGAGGAACGGCACGGGATGAGCGTACAAGTCCGCCTCGTCCCGTACGATGAGGGAACACTTTACTCCAACCGAACCCGAAGGAACGATGACGGCGTTTGGCAGTCCCTCTTCCAGCGCCTGCAGTTTCTGGTCAGGATGCGAACGCGAACGCGCCATGCGGAGGGCTCCGGTGGCTTTCGGCTCCAAGCTGACAGCCTCAAATTCGTCGCCCCTGGATAACCACGATCCGACGCCGGAGACTCCGAGCAGCACGATATCATCTACCGGCTGGCACGTGACTCCGAGCACCGCCTCACCCCGAATGGCCAGCCCCACCATTACGCAGAATTCCCCGTTTCGCGCAATGAATTCCTTTGTTCCATCCAGCGGATCAATGATCCAGAGGCGGTCGGAGGCACCAGAACCCGGATCCAGCGCCGACTCTTCGCTCAGGACGGGATCGTGCGGAAATGAGCCGTGTATCTTTTCAAGAATCGCGTGGTTGGCCGCAAGGTCTGCCCGGGTAACGGGATCGCCCGCTTGCTTGAGCGTTACTTCCAGGTCCCCGCCGTAGAACTGCATGGCGGCACGGCCCCCGGCCAGCGCAGCGGTGACTGCGGCCCGAGCTTCTCCGCGAAGCTCGGACGGAACCCCCGGTGGAATAGACGGGTCAGACACTCTCCGCGATCCGGACGCCACCGCCGGCGGTTCGGGCGTCGCGAAGGGCGCGCTGCGCCGCGGCGAGTCTAGACAGGCTTGCGATCTTGCTCGCTACCGGTCCTCGTCGGGATTCCTGCGCAGATGGAGTCCACCGAGTCGGGCCGATCTCTACTATGCCGGCGCTGATCTCGATCTCTTCGCCGTTCCAGCGGGACCCGCTCGCCAGATCGGTCAGCCGGCGCACGAGGACCGCCAGACCTGCAGCGTTCGTATCGATTGCAACCACACCGAGATCTTCACCGTCAATCCAACCACACACGTCTGATTGGCGAATGTTCGGCAGGCAGAGGTCCGTCATTGCTGCGCGGCTGCGTTCCGCAGCGAAGCGACCCCGGAGTGTCGTCGGCCCGAGGACAGCACAGGCCAGCCGTGTCTCGGTTCTACGAGCGCCGGCGGCGAGAATCTCAGTCATGCGCAACAAGCCAGCCAGGTTGAAAAACCCGGTCTCCGGATCAGACAACACTCCTTCTTCCGAAGACTCGATCAACCCTTTGATCTCCAAGAGCCGCCGCAGCTTCGCCACTATCAATTTGGGCCGAATCGGCTCCCTGATCACGTCCCAGGCGCCCGCGCCCATCGCCGCGGCCTGCGCGGACTCGTGCCAGATGTTGGGCGAATACACGAGGATCGGGACAGACGACCGCAGCGCCCCGGAGCTCAGCGCGGACGTGAGGGCCGACGCCTCCAGGTCGGGCAGGCCTTCGTCGATGATGACTATTTCCGGGTCTATCAGTGCGGCGTCCCGTGCAGCGATGCGGGCGGAGCGCACTGGAGTCAGGCGGAATCCTTCCGGCTCCAGGACAGCCTTGAGCGCAGACACGAACCAGTCACGTTCGCTAACGAGCAGGATGCTCGTAGGCTTGCCCGCGGGTTCGGCTCTAGGTCGTGTCATGGGGGATTCCTGTGATCCGCTCAATTGCGGTCCCGGTATAACATCACCGGGAGAGTCTTGAACATGATCAGGAGGTCAAACCAGAGGGATTGGTTGCGCACGTATTCCAGATCGTAGCCGACCTTGGCACGAACATCCTGCACGTCTTTGTCGTATCCCCGATTAATCTGCGCCCACCCTGTGATACCGGGCCGTACCCGGTTGCGGAAGCGATATTCTGAAATCTCCCGCCGCAGTTGTCTCACGAAAATCGGGCGTTCCGGTCTCGGGCCCACAACCGACATTTCTCCCCGCAGGACATTCCAGAACTGCGGAATCTCGTCGAGCCTGGTACGGCGCAGTAGCGCTCCGACCCGGGTCGTCCTTACGTCGTCATGCTGTGCCCACACCGGTCCGGACTCGAGCTCCGCGTTCAAATGCATTGTCCTGAACTTGTGGATCAGAAACGGACGCCCGCCTAGATCGCTGGCCCGTCTGCCGGTATCGTCGGGAAGGTCGCGAAGATGGCGTCTGTCCAGACCCACGCGAAGCTGCCGGTAGAGGATTGGTCCCCTGCTGTCGATCTTCACGCTGAGCGCTATGATTGCGATCAGCGGCCAAAGAAGCACGAGAGCAAGTACAGCCACCCCGACGTTGACCACCCGGACCACCGCCCCGGAGAGTGGGGACGTGTTCCGCGGATCCTGTCCACCGTGTTCGGTAGCCTGGAAGATCCTGGCCATGTCTCCGGACCGGTGGGTCCGCGACGCGCGATCGGGTCTGCTTCGATATGTCTTGTCGCCTGGCATGGCTCTCACAGCCGAGGGTGATCGTGATCTCACCCTGTCGTAAGCATCCGGCGTGCCAGCAAACATGCGTCGATATAACCTTATGTCTTGAATACAGTTACGAGATTGGCCTCCGCGACCCGCAGACGGAGTATGGCAGAAACCCAACAACTTCAGGCCAGAATTATTCCAGGCCGTAGTCCCGGATCTTGTAGAGCAGAGCCCTGTAACTCAAGTCCAGGAGTTCGGCGGCGCGCGTCCGGTTGCCTTCGGTTACCTCCAGGGCGCGGCCGATGAGGTGTTTCTCAAGCTCATAGGTGCGCTTCTTTACCGACAGCTCATCGCTGGAAAGGGTATCGGACAGCATAGGCATGCCGGCCTGAGGGTTCTTCACTGACTCGGGAAAGTCGGCGGGAGTGATCTTCTCGCCGTCCGCCAGTACCATGGAGCGCTCGACCAGGTTCTCCAGCTCGCGGATGTTTCCCGGCCAAGAGTATGACATCAGTTTCTTCATCGCCACCGAGCTGATCCCGGTGACGGACTTACCCAGCCGCTCGTTGAAGAGTTCGATGAAATGGTGGACCAGGACGGGAATGTCGTCAGTCCGATGCCGGAGTGGCGGAATATGAACCCGGACCACGTTGATTCTATAAAACAGGTCGGACCTGAACTCACCGGCTGCCACGTCCGCCTCCAGGTCGCGTTGGGTCGCCGCAAGCAGGCGAACGTCCACCTGCCTCGACCGGGACTCGCCCACACGCCTGATTTCTCCATCTTGCAACACTCGCAGCAGCTTGACCTGCAGCGCGGCGGGAAGTTCGCCGACCTCATCCAGCAAGAGAGTTCCACCGTTCGCTTCCTCAAACAGGCCCTGCCGGTCCGCCGTGGCGCCGGTGAAGGATCCCTTGATGTGCCCAAATAGTTCCGATTCGAGCAGATTGTCCGGAATCGCCCCACAGTTGACGGGTATGAAGCTGCCCGACGCCCGGTCAGAATTCTCGTGGATCAGGCGAGCGACGAGTTCCTTGCCGGTTCCACTCTCGCCAGTTATCAGCACGGTGGATGGATGAGGCGCCACTCGATACGCCATGTCCAGCGCTGTTTTCATGCCGCTGCTGCTGGCAACGATCTCGTCGTGTCGCCGCTCGACACGCACCTGTTTCCGCAGGCGCCTGATCTCACGTCCCTTCTTGCGGTTTTCCTCAGCGATTTTGACTCGCAGGAGAAGTGAGTCCGGCGAGAACGGCTTTTCGAGATAGTCATATGCGCCCGCCCGGACCGCCTCGACCGCCAGCTCGGGGCTCCCGTACGCCGTCATCATGATCACAGAGGCATCGCCATCGCTGGACCGGTACTGGTGTACAAAAGCCATTCCGTCGAGGCCCGGCATCCGAACGTCGGAGAGGATGAGATCCGGATTCTCTTTGAGGGCTTTCTCTAAACCGTCCTTGCCGTCCGCCGCTGTCATTACGTTGTAGCCCTCGTCTTCCAGAATGAGGGAGGCCGTCCGCCTGAGTCCTGAATCATCATCAATGACAAGTATTTTCATTCCGGCTCCTTAACGGATACGATCGGCAACAGAATCTCGAACGCGGCACCGGCCTCACCCGGGGGGAGGAGGCGAATCGCCCCACCCATGCCACTCACGAGACGCGCCGAGACAGCGAGGCCAAGACCGGTCCCACGCCCGGGCTCTTTGGTGGTAAAGAACGGATCGAAGAGGCGCTCCACCAGTTGCGCATCAACACCCGCTCCATTATCGCGAACAACGACCTGGACCGCCGCCTCGCCTTCCCTGAGGCTAGGTCCGTAGTTTGGCGGAACCAGTTCGTTCCACCGCCTGACGTGCGAGTAATCGACTCCGCTAGCATCTGATTCCCGGCTGGTCATCTCCGGCGCCGCCCGCGCCAGTCGCACCGGAGTCGTCTGAGTCTCGATCTCAACCCTGCCCGGAAGACCGCCCTCTTCGATCGAGTCGGCTGAATTGAGAAGCAGGTTCACCAGCACCTGTTGCAGCTGATGTGGGTCCACCTGGACGCTGGGCAGATGATCCGCAAGTGAGAGCTGAAGATCAATCCCCTTGAAGCGTCCCTGGACCGAAACGACGTCAAGAACATCCCGAACGACGTTGTTGACATCCACTTTTCGTGTGGCCGCCGCCTTGGGCTTGGCGTAGTCGAGGAGCCCGCGCACGATTCGATCGATACGCGAGACTTCACTCGAGATTCCCTGCAGCGCCTCCTCATCGGTGCCGCTTCGCCGACGGGCGACTTCTACATAGCCCAGGATTGCGCCCAGCGGGTTTCCGACTTCGTGCGCCACTCCCGCAGCCAGCTGACCGGTGGAGGCGAGCTTGGCAGCCAGGATGAGTTCACTTCGTGCCTCCGACAGCGCGCGATTGGTGTGGGCGAGTGATTCGATATTGGCTGTCAGCTGACGCTGTTTGTGTATTAGTTTGTCCGCCATTTCGTTGACAGAGCGGGCGAGCCGGTGCAGCTCCTCGGTGTCGGGTTCTTCGATCCGGTGAGCTTCGTCTCCCGACGCTATGCGCTCAGCCCCCTGCACCATTTGGCTGACCGGCCTGAGCACGAGCTGGCGCAGCCGGTAGTCGCCGATCACCCCCAGTAGAAGAAACGCGCACGCCATTCCGACCACTACGGCCATGGTCAGGGTTCCGGGCGGAAGGGCCAGCCGCATACCGACGATCAGAACGATGGCGATGCTGAACAGGGCCACGAATAGGAGAATTAACAGTCCTCCCATCAACCTGAGTCGTAGCGAAGGTACACCTGAGATACGGGGTCCAGAATCCGATGGGGGAGGCTCGGAGGCGCGTTCGGCGAGCATGGGCTGAAAGCTACACCGGGCAGGATGCGGTACGCCACACTAGCGCTGGAGGATAGCTGTAGGACGTTTTTTCAGGGTGTGTGCAGAATCTTTGAGCATGTGTTTAGTAATCTTTTATATTATCGATCTATCGTATGATTTATTGTGAAGTGGCCCGCTGTTTGCATGTATAAATGCGAATGCTGTTGACGTACGCGCCATTTTCGTATAGGCTGCGACGTATCGATGCCGGATCAACAGGAACCACCGGGAAGAGGACCAGATGACGCCAGATGCATTGTTTGCGGCTCCGGCAGAACATGAAGAAACAGCCCGGTTCGATCACTATGGACGCGAACTGGGCACTGCGCCGGAGCCAGCTGGCATTCTCGAGTTGTGCCGTGCGCTGAACGTCCGCTTTCTACGTCTCACTTTCACGGACATTCTCGGACACACCAAGAATGTCGAGGTGCCCGCTAGTCAATTCGAGAAGGCTCTCTCCGGCGAAATCATGTTCGACGGATCCTCGATCAAAGGATTCGTTAGGATCGAAGAGAGCGACATGCTGCTCAAGCCGGACCTGCAGACCTTCAGGGTCTTCCCGTGGGGGCAGGCGGAGGCGCGTGTCGCACGGCTCATCTGCGATGTATACAAGCCCGATGACACACCGTTCCTCGGAGACCCGCGTCTCGCGTTGAAACGTGCAGCCGCACAGGCGGCGAAGCTGGGATACGTCATGAACGCTGGCGTTGAAGCCGAGTTCTTCCTGTTTCAAAGAGATGAAGAAGGCGGACCGACCACGGTAACGCACGACGCCGGCGGCTATTTCGATCTCACTCCGGTGGACCTCGGCGAAAGAGCCCGCCGCATGATCGTCAATGACCTGGAGGCGATGGGTTTCGAAGTCGAGGCCGCCCACCATGAGGTGGCGCCCGGGCAGCACGAGATCGACTTCAAGTACGCGGAAGTCCTCAGGACAGCAGACGACCTAACGACCTTCAAATTCGTAGTTCGCAACGCGGCTCTGGCCCACGGGCTCCATGCCACGTTCATGCCGAAACCGATCTTTGGCCAGAACGGATCGGGGATGCATACTCATCAGTCACTTTTCAAGGACGGTGAGAACGCGTTCTTCGACCGGGAGAGTGAGTACCAGCTATCGGATGTGATGCGTTTCTATATCGGCGGCCTGAAAAAGCACGCGCGCGCGATAGCCGCCATTACGAATCCGCTGGTGAATAGCTACAAGCGCTTGGTTCCTGGGTACGAGGCTCCGATCGATATTGCGTGGTCGCAGAGCAACCGCTCGCCGATGATCCGAGTGCCGGAGCGCCGGGGGCTGGGGACAAGGGTCGAATTCCGCATGCCGGATCCGGCTTGCAACCCGTACCTTGCGCTGGCCGTGCAACTTGCCGCAGGCCTGGACGGACTGAAGCATGAGATTGATCCAGGCCCACCTCTGGACACGAACGTCTGGAACCTCAGCGAGGCTGACCGGACCAAGTACCAGTTGGAGTCGCTTCCGGCCAATCTTGGTGAGGCGATCGTAGAGCTTGAGAAGAGCGAAGTGATTCGTGACGCTCTGGGGGAACATCTGTTCGAGAACTTCGTCGCGGCGAAGAAGCAGGAGTGGTCAGACTATATCTCGCAGGTTACCCAGTGGGAACTTGGAAGGTACCTGACTACGTATTAGTTGACGGGCCGGGGCGCTGAACTCTAGCGCTCCGGCTCGACCTCCGTGACCGCCTGAACCAGTACCATCAGCGCCGACAGTGAAACCGTGTCCATCATTTCGATCTCACTGTTGATCTGACCCACCCGCTCCATCGAGGCTGCGCATCGTCCCCGGAACGCAGCCAGGTCCGCCGCCACATCGCCGCGGTCAGCTCCCTCCAGAAACTCGGTGGTGAGTCGCCTGATGGCTTCATCCAGTTGAAACAACAGTCCTTTCGCCGCACGAAGTTGCCACGGGCCATCATCTTCGAAAGACGACAGAAGCTCCCGAATCCTGGGCAGATCGAGATCTTCAGCCAGGCCAAAGTATGCGCGGCCCGCATCGCCCGGATCCGCCTCCGCGGAGCGCGCTAGGCGACCTACAGGCAGCAGCCTGTCCAGTATCTCCAGCGTGACGAGCTCGCCGGCAGTCTCCTCATCCAGCCCGTCCGTGCAGTACAGGGACATGCGGTTCTGAAGCCGGCTCAGATGGACAGGTGGCAAGAACTCGGAGATATCGGACCGGAGTCGGTCAACAGCCACTGCCGAACTCTCAATCATCTCGCCGATCGTCCAGGTGGATGGCGTCGTCGCCAGCAACCATTCGGTCGCCCGGCCCAGCGCATCGGCTACGCTGATCAGCCACTGTGCCTGCACGGCGGCGGGAACCTGCAGGTCGAGAGCGCGCAGCCGGCTGACCAGCTTCTCCGCACTGCCGATCTCGTTAGCGGCGTACCAGGCCCTGGCGACGTCGGCTGAGCTACGACCGGCGTCGCGCGCCAGGGTGAGGTGCCCCGTCCCACCCATTAGATCCACTAGAAGGTTCGTCAGGAGGGTGCTCGCGCTTCGCCGCCGTAGTCTGTGATCCACGACCGCCTGCCGGGAAATCCGGTCGATGACAGGACCCGGGTAATACCCTACCACCCGCTCGAACAGAGCCTCATCTTCCGACACCTCAGATGCCCGAACGCGCTGTTCGAGATGCATCTTGGAGTATGCCAGGAGTATGGCCAGCTCAGGACGGGTAAGCTGCGACTGGCCGTGGATCTCGCGATCCAACAGTTCCTCATTCTGGGGCAAACCTTCCAGCTGCCGGTCCAGAATCCCCGAGCGTTCTAGCGCTTCCAGCGCAGATCGAAAGGCCTCCGGCCTACGAGTCACTCGATGCTCGTCCAGGCTAACCGCGAGACTCTGCGAATAGGTGTTGCTCAGCACGTCCGCCGTCACTGCCTCAACAACCGCTTCATCCATGAGTAGCCGGTCCCTTTGATCGTGCTCCAGCGAACCCGACTCGACGGCCTGGTTCAGCAGGATCTTGAGATTCACCTCATGGTCAGACATATCCACGCCGGCGGAATTATCGAGTGCGTCCGTATTCAGCCTGCCTCCCAGTTGGGCGAACTCGACCCGCGCTCCCTGCGTGAAGCCCAGGTTTCCGCCTTCTCCTACAACTCGCACACGCAGTTCGCTAGCATCTAGCCGCACCGACTCGTTACCCGGGTCCCCCACATCCCCATGCGATTCTTCCGTCGCCTTGACGTAAGTGCCGATTCCGCCATTCCAGAGCAGATCGGCGGGGGCCTGAAGGATGGCTCGGACAAGGCCTTCCCCGTTCAGGTTTTCGTCCTTGATATCCAGCCGAGCCCGCGCGTGTGTCGAGAGGTCGATGGACTTGGCCCCTCGCTCAAAGATTCCCCCACCTTCGCTAATCAGCTCGCTGTTGTAGTCGCTCCAGCTCGAGCCCGCGGTTTCGAACAGACGTCGGCGCTCTTCCCAGCCGCGCTCCGGATCCGGGTTGGGATCCAGGAAAATGTGTCGGTCATCGAAAGCTCCGATCAGGCGGATCTTCTTGCTCAGCAGCATTCCATTCCCAAACACGTCGCCGCTCATGTCGCCGATGCCGACTACCGTGAACTCCTCTTCCTGGATGTCTTTGCCGAGCTCCCGGAAGTGCCGCTTCACGCACTCCCACGCCCCACGCGCTGTGATCCCTTGTTCCTTGTGGTCGTATCCATTCGAACCGCCGGAGGCAAAGGCGTCACCCAGCCAGAAGTCGTATTCCGCCGCAAGCTCGTTGGCTATGTCGGACAGCTTCGCCGTCCCCTTGTCGGCCGCCACGACCAGATAGGGATCGTCCTCATCCATGATTACGGTCTCGGCCGGATGAACGATCGCGCCTTCCAGTACATTGTCTGTCAGATCGAGAAGTCCACGAATGAATTCCGAGTAGCTCCGCACGGCTGCGGCCAACCTCTCCGTACGATCCGCCGGCGTGTTGGTGAGCACGAACGCGCCTTTGGCCCCGGCCGGAACGATCACGCTGTTCTTGACTTGCTGCGTTTTTACCAGACCCAGCACTTCGACTCGAAAGTCGTCCGTCCGGTCGCTCCAGCGGATACCTCCGCGGGCTACATCGTCCATCCGAAGATGCGAGCCCTCGGTGTTGGCGCTGCTGACATAAATCTCGAACTTGGGTCGCGGACTTGGCATCACCTCGACCATCTCCGCGTCAAGCTTGATCGATATCATCCCACCCGAGCGCAGCCGCGCCCGGGTTTGGAAAAAGTTCGTCCGTACCGTGGCCACTACCAGGTTGAGCAATCGCCGACACGTTCGGTCGTCGTCGATACTTCGCACAGCCTCCAGCGCCTGATGAAATGCCCGCATGTGGGTCCGCACTTCCGACTGCCGGTCCCCTTCGAGGCGAGGATCGTTCATAGCCTCGAACACGTGGTACAGCGCCAGTGCCACTTCCGGGTGTTCGGTAAGCGGTCTTCGTCCACCGGCCAGACTGGCCACGGCACCGATGCGGAATAAATAAGTGGCGTAGGCCCTCAGCATCGAGACCTGCCGCCAGGACATGCTCGCGGACAGCACGAGTGCGTTCAGGCGAGTGTTCACTGCATCGCCGCGGTGGATCGCGCGAACTGTATCACCGATTCGGCCCTCGGCGTCTTCCCTCTCGATGAGCCAGTCGGGGTCCACCTGGACGAAGAACGTATGGACCGTAGCTCCGCCGTCTTCGGCCGCCTTCATATCGTAGGCGTCGGCGTGAACCACTCGGAAGCCCAGGTTTTCCAGAATCGGCATCACGTCGCTCAGCACCAGCAATCCCCGTGGCGCGAACAGATTCAGGTACCAGGCGTTGGCCTGTGGCTCATCCAGCTCGCTGAGCGACACTTGTAGATCCCCGGTCGCCCTCAGGCGCTCCAGGCAACCGATGTCCGATACGACGGTCTCGACACGAGAAACGGCTATGTACTCGGGCGCGAAAGCAGAGGCATAGCGGTCGAGAAGTTCGTGAACTCTTTCCGGAGGACCGTGCCGGGCCAGAGCTGACTTCAGCCTATCCTCCCAGCTCTTGACCGCATTTCGAATAACGGTCTGGAGCCGCTCCAGATCGGCGCCCGCGATTTCCTTGATTTCGGTCGCGAAGTAGAAGTGCAGCCTGGCTTGGGCGCTCTCGCCCATCGCCAGGTGGTAGTTGAGCAGGTTACCGGCGCACGCTTCAGTAAGTGCGTCCTGGACCTTGAGCCTGACCTCGGCGGAGAAACGCTCGCGCGGAATGATCACCATGGCCCTCATGCCACGGCCGAGGGCGTCCGGCTCTGTTCTGACCAGAACCTCATCGGAACTCTCGCTGTCCATGACCGTTTCCACCGTGCGGATCAGGTCGGACACAGGGGTGAGAAAGAGTTCCTCTTTGGGCAGAGTGTTGTAGATCCGGATGATCAGGCCGTAGTCGTGGGAACCCTTGTCAGCCTGCTCGGCCTCCAGGATCTCGCGCAACTTGCGGCGAAGAATCGGGATGTTTGCGGCGTCCTCCGAGAAGGCCTTAGCAGTGAAGAGACCCAGGAAACGCCTCTCTCCCAGTGTCTCGCCGTCGGAGCCCAGACGCTTGATGGACAGATCGTCCATCCGCGACCGGCGGTGGACGGGGGATTCGGAGTTGGTCTTCGATACAATCAAAGGCGGGCCGCCGAGGACACGGGCGCGGAGATCCGTAGGAATCTCCGAAATGCGTCTTGGTTCCCAGTACCGGGACCCGCTCTCGTCCCGCAGAATGCCGAGACTTGACCCGCGAGCCACGGCGATCTGGCGTTCACCATCTTCCAGCGGCTTGATCTCGTACTCACGATAGCCGAGAAGCACGAAATTGCCGTCGCTGATCCACTGAAGCAGATCCTGAATTTCCTCGAACTCCGATGATCGCCAGGGCAGCTGTCGCTTGCTCTCCTCTAGATCGGCAACAACCTCCCGCACTCTCCCCAGCATGGGTTGGAAGTCGGAGGTCGCGGCTACGACGAGATCGAGACGATGCGCGAGATCGGCCTCGAGTGCGGCGATTGCGTCGGTGTCCACGTGGCCTTCGAGCACTGCATAATTCAGGGATGTCTTGGGCCCCTCGGCGGTTCGCTCACGGATCTGGCGGATCCTGCCGTCCGCTCCGCGGTCGAGCACGACAACGGGGTGGAGAAGACTGGAAATGGTCAGTTGCGAACTGCTGAGATGTTCCCGCAGGGTCTCAACGATGAAGGGGCAGTCTGGCATCGCCGTGAGCACAACCACACGGTGATTGTGGCTACTGACCCGGACGCCGATTCCATCCGGGGCAGTGTGCTCGGCAAGCTCGTAGAGTCTCTCGAGATCGCGTGCTGTGTCCTCGACTCCACCGGCCGCAAAGAAGTCGTCGCTGGCGCGGGCCAATACCTTCTTGGCCAAACGCTGGAGAGCCTCTGTTGGCGCATCGATCGACGCCGGCTGCAACGCCTCCAAGAGAGCGTCAAAGCGGTTCGTCGTGACCGTGTTTTCCATGATTCCGCGGCTGGGCCTGAACTAAGACGGCCAGATTCGGTGGCTCGCCGCCGACCTCCGGCCCCTCGATGCCCGGCAGCATAGAGGCCGGAGCAAACACTGGCAACGCCCGGCATCCGTTGCTGCGGCTCTCGTCTGTCCCAATACTGGCGCGACCCCAGGAGGGGGCATGATCAGACGAAACCGAGCACGAGTGTGGTGGCGTGCACGTGGCAGACGCCCGTGGCGCACATTCACGCAACAAGTTATCCAGCACGACCTGAACGGCGGCTGGCTCATTATTGGGTTCGCCGCCTTCATCGGGGCGATGGCCGGGTACGCCGTGATCGGGTTCTATGGAGTGGTAGACGCGGTCCGGGAGCTGGCGGGATGGACGAGCTCAACGGCCGGACTCGCGGCCAGAGCGGCGTGGATTCCGTTCGTACTGGTGCCGCTTGGACTCTTCATAGCGGCCACCCTGCGCCGATCAGAGGACGCGGATAGCGGCCAGATGGTCCCGCTCTTGATCCGGGTCGCCGCCAAGCGTGGTGGGGCTCTCCCGATCGCTTCCGCCATCCGGCGCGTGGCCAGCGCAGCCGTAACGATTGGCAGCGGAGGATCGCTGGGGGCGGAAGGGCCCGTATCCGTAGTCGGCGCCACGATCGGGTCGGGCGTGGGACAGGGTCTGCGTTTCGGGCCCAATCGCGTCCGGGTCTTGCTCGGATGTGGGACGGCGGCAGGCATTTCCGCCGCCTTCGGAGCGCCAATCGCCGGAGTGCTGTTTTCCCTTGAGGTGGTACTCGGCACCTTTTCGGTCGGGGCGATGAGTCCGATCATGGTGGCCAGCGTGATGGGCGCTGTCGTCGCGCAGACACACTTGGGTGGTGGGTCTATTTTTGTTCTCCCCGGCGCGTTCGAGTTCTCCAATCCTGTGGAACTGGTGTTCTACGCTCTCCTTGGGCTTGGCTGTGGGCTCCTGGCCGCAGCCTTTGTGCGCGTCTTTTTTGGAACTCAAGACGTGTTGAACAGGCGCCTGACCTCGCGCCTGCAACGCGCCGTTGGGGCGGGTCTTATTCTGGCTGCGGCGGGACTCCTTCACCCCGAGCTGCTGGGAGACGGACGAAGCGGGATTGATCTCGTGTTCGCCGGGCGTCTCTCCGCGCTGGCCCTTCTCAGCCTTGGCGCCCTCAAGATGCTTACATCAGGCCTGACCGTGGCAGGAGGAGGAGCGGGTGGCGTGTTCACGCCGGCGCTGTTCGTGGGCGCTTCGTTCGGTGCCCTGTTTGGCCAGACGCTGGGCCAACTCTTCCCGTCGCTCGGCGTGACGCCCGGCGCCTATGCGTTGGCCGGCATGGCTGGCCTGACCGCCGGCGCGACTTTCGCGCCGCTAACGGCGATCCTGATTATCGTGGAGATGACGAATGACTATGGTCTGGTCATTCCGCTCATGCTCGTGTGCATCCTGAGCTACCTGATCGCACGCCGTGTACATGGAGAGTCCCTGTATACGGAGGAGCTGGTGCGAAGTGGTGAGCACATCAGCCACGGTGCGGATAAGTCAGTGCTGGAGAACGTCAGGGTCAGCGAGTGCTACAACCGAGACCCTGATGTGGTTCTGGAGGACGCACCCCTACGAAAGGTGCTCGGCCAGTTCAAGGGATCGCGTCAGACGGCGTTTCCGGTGGTGACGCCCGATCTCGGGCTCGTCGGCATGCTGACATACCAGGAGATTTCGCGGGCGCTCGACGACGCGGGCCTCATGGACATTCTCATCGCGGCCGATCTCACGGCAGAGGGTGTGGAGACCGTAACCCCTCGGGACTCCTTGCTCGACGCCATGCGGCTCATGGGGGTCCGCGGGTTGGACTACCTCCCAGTTATCGAGAGCCCAGAGCAGCCGAAGCTGCTCGGACTGCTCAGCCGAGGCCAGATCATGGACGCCTATCAGACACGGTTGCTCTTCGAGTCGCCGGGGCCCAGACCAGACGCCAGGTTGCGGGGCGGAGTCGGCGCCTAAGACGCCGTGACTTCCCGTCGCCGAGGACGAAACGCGATCGCCAGCGCCACCAGCAGCGCCAGCAATAGCACGGCTTGTATCGCCATCGTTTCTACCGTGGGGTAAATCCCGAGAACGGGAAGTCCGGGCGCGCCGTCCACCGGCGTGAATCCTAGCGCACCTGCCTCCTGAAGTTCGTGCACTCCTTTTCCCGCGAAGACAAAAGCCATGTAGTACAGAATACCGCTGGTAAGAACGAAGAACGGCTTCATCGGGACGCGTAGTCCAAACCGCATGAACAAGTAGTAGATGACGGCAAGGGACGCGCAGCCAACGAGGAAGCCGCCCGCTATCGGGACGAAGCTGTTGTGACCGAACCCCATGAGAGCCTTGTAGAACAGAACGGTCTCGAATCCTTCCCGGTATACGGCCAGAAAGGCCACTCCCCCCAGAGCCAGTCCGCTCCCGTTCTTGAGCGCACTATTCATGCGTGTGTGAAGAAACTCGTTCCAGCGGCGTTGATCCAGCTTCGACACCAGCCAATAGCTGACCGAGAACAGCACCAGTACAGCGATCAGCAAGGTGATGCCTTCGAGTAGCTCCTGACTGGCCGGAACCGCCCGGAACAGGCCCTCCAGGGCCAGGGCGGTGACCACGCTGGCAGCCAGCGCGGCCAACACGCCGAATCTAATGTCTCGCCGGCGGCTCGCGTTTCCTGTCTTGACCAGGAAAGCGATTACCGCACCGATGATCAGTATGGCTTCGAAACCCTCGCGGAGAATGATGAAGA
>JAZGCO010000120.1:0-2753 GCA_036476995.1 Gemmatimonadota bacterium | reverse complement strand
CTGCCCTCGTTCCGGACAACATGACCCTGTCAGAAATCTAGCAGACGATGGCGGGCATGGCCAAGCTCGACCAGGATACGAGTGAGGACATGCCGGATGAGATGGTGTCGGCGCAGGAGATTAAGAGCGGCAACTTTCGGGACGCCGATTCGTTTCACCTAGGGAGCGGGCGGGCATCGATTTACCGCCTGGAGGATGGCTCCCAGGTACTCCGACTGGAGGACTTCAGGGTTACCAACGGGCCAGACTTGCGCGTCCTGCTGGCCAGCCACCCGGACCCTTCAACCCGGGCTGACCTAAACGCCCAGGGCTACATCGAACTGGGCAAGCTCAAAGGCAACATCGGCAACCAGAACTACGACATCCCGGCCAGCGTGGACGTGATGGCGCAGATGAGTGTCGTCATCTATTGCAAGCCGTTCCACGTCGTTTTCAGCGTTGCACCGTTGCAAGATGTCGTGGCGGACCAGAGGTAGGCGCAGCCCAATGCCCCCTGGTCGATCACGGCGCCCGTGCCACGAGCAGTTCGATGTCATCGAACCAGGCCATGGCCGTCCCTCCGGTATCGTCGGTATCGACGAGGAGGGCGATCGCTGCTAGCTCAGGCGGCGGCTCGCCGAAGGCGCGCGCATAGTCGGCCATGATATCGCGGTCCTCGATCATCCACTCCCCAGCGTGTTGGTTTCCGCTTCGAAGACCGATCGTGGAGACTTCGGACGTATACGGGTTCGGGTATAGGCTTCCGACCGGCACATGGCCAGCCCAGGCGTAGGCGAGCGCCCGCGTGCCCTTGCCGAACTCGGCGTCCCCGAACAGGACGAACACGCGAGCGGCATAGTCGTCTCCGTCCTTTTCGGTTTCCCTCCAGTTTTCTGTCAGGCTGGTCATGACGCGCCAACGCCAGCGAAGCCGGCCTTGGGAGATGGAATGGCGGTCGACCGGCATCAGGAGCGCAGCCGCGGCATTGTGGCTCGCTGCCTTGAGCACCGAGTTGCCGTCGATGTCTATGATCCGGTACTCCGTCAACCGGCGGTCCAAGCGTTGCTTTCGCCAGGCGCCGATCCCATCCGAGAAATCCTCGGCGAGGACGGTCTGGAGATCCGTCAATTCCTGCGCGGCGTGGACATCGGCCGGGGCGATTGTGCACGCGAGACCCAGGACCACCGCGTAGGCGGCCTCTCGAATCCAGTTCATGAGTCGTTGAGGCTCCAGTCGTAGTCGAGAAACCGCACCCGTACGTCTTCGACATGCGGACGCAGCAGCGCACGTTCTGGAGCCGGGACCAGCGGCAGCAGGAACTCTACGAGGGAGCCCTGCCTCTCGAAGTCCTTCCGGAACCATTTGAAGATCCGGGAGACGCGGATCTCGGCGCGGGAGTGCCCCTCGCCTGGAAGCGCCTCCACCCGGAAGCCCTTCTCCCGATTCGCGAGGAAGCGCCGAGCGGCCTCGTCAAGCTGCGTGTCGATCCGGTCCGCCGTGTACGCCTCGGCAGCGAGGTCCGGGCAGGAGAAGGACGCGCACACGATCGCGAAATGGATGCGCGGCTCGTCGAAATCAACCCGCAGGATCTCGTGCTCAATGTCGTCCAGCGAGTAGCGCTCTCCACCCACGCTCCAGCGCCGGACCTGCCACCGCCGCGGGATGTCCCGGATACTACTGAGCTCCGGATAACGGGAGAGGATCAGCTTGATCGTGAACGCGTTGTACGCGTTGATCCACAACGCGAGCTGCTCGCCCTCGGTGAGGCTCGCCGGATCGGTTCGCGCCAGCGTGAGGAGGTAGCGATCGAGATCGGACTCATGGGCCTGGAAACCCTCGTAGTCGACCCGACCGTCTTGGACGAACGGTGCGAGGAGACGGTTGAAGGCCTCGTGTCTCCCCTCGACCGCTTTGGCCGCCCCGGCCGGTGACGTGCCTTCGATCGCCGCGCGGTTCGTCAAGTCCGCAGACTGTGCCAGGACGTCTCGAGCGGAGACCGCCGTGAGGATGCAGACCGTCAGGCCGAGCGCGGCCCACGGGGTACGTCGATTGAGCAATGGCATCAGTTGTCTCCCTCCGAGCCACCGTCGTACCACCGGACCCGACCCGTGTTTCCGCAATCGCTATTTCGGTTGCCCGAGCCCGAGCGAGCGAAGCGCCGCCTCATCCACACCGACACCGGCACAGCACGGAGCGAGCTTTCCGTCGACAGCCACGGCGGGCACTCGCTGTATGCCGTACGCTTCGGCGGCCTTCGCTGTCACCGGATCGTTCATGTCCAGAACCTCGACTTCACATGACGGGCAGGCGATCCCGGTCACGCGCTGGATGGCAGCTTCACAAACGGGGCACCCGGCACTGAAGATCTCGATTCTCCGTCTTCCTGAGTCGCTCATTGCCGATCTCCTGGATGCAGAGCCTCTGGGAACTTAAACCCTGGAGTTAGCTCCAAAGTCAAGCGGGGCGACTTAGGTGCCGGGCTAGCCCTCTGCAGTTTCCAGCGCAGCGGATTCGATCACTGAGCATCGGCAGCTCGCGCTCGGCTCCGGAGTTCGGTCGAGCCGGGCCAGCGTGTCTGTGAGCGTCCCTCGGAGAGCTTCAAGCTCCCGCATCCGCCCTTCAACCTGGGAGAGCCGTGCCGAGACAGTGGCGCGTACATGCTCGCATGGCGGCCGGCCACCCGAGGATATCTCCAGGATTTCGCGGATGTCTCGCAGCCGTAGCCCGAGCACCTGGGCCTTTCTGATGAAGATCAGGTCGTCGAGCGCGGTCTG
>JAZGCO010000012.1:0-33966 GCA_036476995.1 Gemmatimonadota bacterium | reverse complement strand
TCCGCCATGGCCGGGCCGCCGGCCTTCCCGAGCGCCACGAAGACCTCGAAGGGCCTTCCCTGCTCGTCTTCGTTGATCGTGACGTACATGACTCCAAGGGGCGTCTCGATCTTCCGGGTGATTCCACGAAGTGACGCCGGTCGCTCGCGCACTGCTGGCTGACGCATCTTTCCGCTTTCGAGCAGCGCGATCTTGTCCTGCTTCTCACGCACTAGCTCCTCTAGTTCGCCGAGCCGGTCCAGAGAGGCTGTCAGCTCGTCGGCCAGCTCGGCGCTCTCCGCCGCCGTGAGCATTTCCAGCTCCCCCTCCGCATCTAACTCCGAGCGGGTCACCTGCCTGGCGGTAGCTCCGGTCGAAAGCACCTGCATGTTCCGCGAGCCGTCGCGATACACGGTGACCCCCTTGCACTTCAGTTGGTACGCGAGCTGGTAGATCTGGCGTACATCGTCCTCGGTCGCGGACTGGGGGAAGTTGCACGTCTTCGAGATGGCCGAGTCGGTGTACTGCTGAAACGCGGCCTGCATCCGAATGTGCTCTTCCGGCGTGACGTCGTGAGCCGTGACGAACACCTCCTGGACGTCGGCCGGAACCTCGTCGAAGTGGATATGGCCTTCGTCGGCGATCCGTCTCATGAGATCTTCGGAATACCATCCCTGAGCCTTGGCCAAGCGTACGAATTTGGGATTCACATCCGGCATCAGTGTTCCGGCCTGGTTCCGCATGAACGCCACGGCGAACAGGGGCTCTATGCCGCTAGAGCACCCGGCTATGATCGAGATGGTTCCCGTGGGCGCAACCGTGGTCAGGTTGCAGTTTCGGAGTCTGCGCTCCGGACGAATTCGCTCGCCGTTCGCATTGCGGGCGCACGACTCGTCGGCACCCCAGATCGAACGTTCCCACTCGGGAAATACGCCACGGCCCTTGGCGAGTCTCTCAGACGCCACCTTGGACTCCTCGTCCACAAATCGCATCAGCTCCCGCCCAAGCTCCACTGAACGGGCTGAGCCATACGGCTCGCCCAGTTCGATGAGCATGTCCGCCCAGCCCATGACTCCCAGGCCGATGCGCCGAATCCTCTTGGAAAGGTCATTGATCTGGGGCAGAGGGTACTGGCTCTGATCGATCACATTGTCCAGAAAATGCGTCGCCTTGTGAACCGCCTCCCGCAGGGAGTCCCAGTCTATGCGCTGATCCGCTACGAACCGTCCGACATTGATCGATCCGAGGTTGCACACGTCGTACGGCAGCAGAGGCTGCTCGCCGCACGGGTTGGTGGCCTCGTAGTCGCCCAGGTGAGGCACGGGGTTGTACCGATTGGCTTCGTCGATGAAATAGACCCCGGGCTCACCGTTGCGCCACGCACCCCTGATCACTTTGTCGAACACCTCGCGGGCATCGAGCTCTCCTACCCGATCGCCGCTCCGCGGACTGAAGAGCGAGTACGACTCACCCTTGTCGACCGCTTCCATGAACGCATCGGTCACGCCTACGGAGATATTGAAGTTCGTGATCTTCGACGTGTCCTGCTTGCAGTCGATGAAACTCAGAATGTCTGGATGATCGACACGGAGAATGCCCATGTTCGCTCCGCGCCGCGTCCCACCCTGCTTCACCGCCTCCGTCGAGGCGTCGTACACTTCCATGAAGGAAACCGGGCCGCTTGCCACCCCCATGGTCGACTTTACGACATCGCCTGTCGGCCTCAGCCGGCTGAAACCGAATCCGGTCCCACCACCCGACTGATGAATCAGGGCCATGTCCCGAAGAGTCTCGTAGATGCCTTCCAGGCTGTCCGGGACGGGGAGGACGAAGCAGGCGCTGAGCTGGCCGAGGGGCCGTCCCGCATTCATTAGAGTCGGACTGTTGGGCTCAAATTCCCCGAGCGCCATCATTTCGTAGAACCCGGTAGCGGTCTCCTCCACCTGTGCTGCGCTCGCCCCGTAGCTCCTATCGCCCTCTGCTATCACCCGTGCCACGCGCCAGAACATGTCCCGTGGCTCCTCAATCGGCTCCCCTGTGTCGTCCTTCTTCAGATATCGCCGGGCCAGAACGGTACCGGCGTTTTCGGTGAGCTGCGGAGCGGAGAGCTCCGTCGGAATTTCGGCCAGCTCTGGGGATACCATCGCCACGTCAGTTCGCTGCATTCGAGCGCCTCATGATTTTCGCTGATGAAAAGATGCCACTTCTGCCCGTCTGCCGCCAAGAAAATAGCGACGAAATATTCCTCTAGGGGTGCCGGCCACCCTCTTCAAATCGCTCAGTATTTCAGGTTACGCGAACTTCTCGGGCGGGATCAGCCCAGCTAAGACCAGGGAGGGAAATTCCGCCGGTGAGTCCGGCACCTCTCCCCGGCCCCAATATCTTGGGGCTCCGTTAGAATAATAGCACCATATGTTGTGGTCAACCCCTGTTTTCCTGCCGTTCTGGCTGTCGTCTAACTCCTTGACCATCGGGACTTTATGTCCCGCCTACTCCGGGCCCCAGCGTTCCGGCCGGGAACGCCTGCTCGAGGCGCTGATCGAGCTCGAGATGCTCATGGAGTACCGCCCGCACGTTCCGCCAGGAACGTGCGTATGCCGATAAGCACACCCCGGGCGTACGCCTCTTGAAAACCGGGCTGTTGAAGGGCCGCCTCGTGGGCGGGCATCATCATGTAGGCCCCCTCGGCCAGGACGGCTGGCATCCAGGACATTCGTGCGACCGCCAGGTCTGCCCAAAACACGCCGAGATCCCGAAGTCCCATGCTCGTGAGGAGACCCTGATGCACGTGCCTCGCCAGCGCAGCGGCGTGCGGATGATAGTAGTAGGTGCTCGTCCCCTCGCGGCCGAAAGGCCGCACGCCATCAGGCAAGGCGTTGTTATGAATGGAGACGAACAGTTCCGCATCCTCCTCGATCGCCCGGTTGGTCCGATGGTACAGGCCCAGCGGCAGAGTATCCGCGCGCATGAGAACGGGATCGGCGCCCGCTTCTCGCAGCAGACTGTCGAGCGCGAAGGCGATGGCGAGGTTCGCATCGCCTTCGTACGTCCCGCCCGGGCCGTGCGCCCCGGCGCCCGGATGCCCGGGGTCAATCGCGATGCGGCGTCCTGCGAGCGGCCGCACCGGGTCGATCCAAGGAGCTCGGTTGATCTCGAGGCGCAGGGTGGACCCGGTGGCCCGGGGCAGGTAGCTGATCCGGTATCCCCATACGGGCTGCCTCATACGAACCGAAAGCACGTACCGCCCGCCTGGTTCCTGGCTCCAGTCTGCTGCCTCGATCCGGTGACTTCCCTCCCCCAGGGCGATGCGGTTGGTATTCCCCCTGGCCCCGAACAGGGTGAGGCGAAGCGTGTGGGGGTCCGGCTCGTAGACGGTCACCGGAACCGCCGCCGCGAGCGGGATGTCGAGCCGTAGCCGGCCACCACGGTCCGTAAACCTCAGATCTCCGACTACGGCAGACGGAGGCGGCGTCCCCGCCGGGAGTATTGCTGCGTCCTGCTCGCGCACCCAGGCCGACAGTGCCGCTCCCAGTCGCAGACGCAGGCGGGATCCGCTACGGCCGGTCACTACGGCGCGCATGCCGTTGGGAAACCGCCACCGGTAGGGCCCGAACGGGACCGGGCGGCCAACCACGACCCCGCTCGCACCGTGAACCGGGCTCGGATCCTGCTGGAGCTCCGCAACGGGGAGGCTGCCGGGCTCCAGGACCCGAAGCCAGATCGGGAACGAGCGCTCGGCGCTCTCGTCGCCGAGGCGAACCATCAGGCTCAGCGAGAGCGAGTCCGCCGTTTCCTTCCACTCGCAGCGCTGTCTGGAACGGCAGGCAGCGGCGTGGAGCAGCCCGGCGGAGATCCTGGCCTCCCGATCTTCCGGACCGGCGCCCCGGGTCATGTCGATCCGCGCTCTTCCGGCCTGAATCCAGGCCTCGCTGGCGGGAGCCACTCGAGCGCTCAACACTATCTCCTCGTCAGGCAGGGCCCAGCGCTCCTCGGCGCCCGGGAGTGAGGTGGTGTCGATCCAGATTTCGGCGCCGTCGCCGTCGTACGCCGGAGTAGGCCGCAGCACCGGGAAACTGAGCGTATCGAGTTCCTCACCGCGGCTGGCTATCAGCCGGTACCAGGCGGTGTCGCCCGTGGTGCTCTCCGGCGTAGGAAGCCAGGCTAGAAACGTCCCGTTCGCCTCGACCCGCACGAATTCCCCATCGATGATCAGGGCCGCATCGCCGGTACCGGTTGTTCCGAAAACAAAATTGGAATCCGGCGCCACTTCCTGGAGGGAATCGGGATACTGAACGTGGAGCGAGAGTGGACCGATCTGACTCGGAATGGGCGGCAACGCACTTTGATTCAAGCCGGGCCCGAACAGGTCCTCGCCCGGCGCCGTCTGGGGCGGGGCTCCCGCACAGCCGGTCAGCGTGGCCGCGGCGGCCACGGCGGCTGTCACCAAGGCCGGGGAACAGCGTCCTGGGATTGTCGTTCTCGCGTTCAAGTCGTCCCCACCTCGGTAACCGTCACGTTACGCCGGGAGCGCATCAGTCCCGTCAGGCCCAAAGCCGCTGCTACCAGTGAGAAGGCGGCCATCCTCCACTCCAGGAGCACAACGCCGCCCAGCCCGAACATGCAGCCGAACAGTACGAACGCTGCCCACAGCGTCCGGAGCAGATCTCTTCGCAGCGGGCTGTCCGGTTCAAGTCCCACTCGAGACCGCTGACGAGCCCACCCGCTACCGGCCGGCCGAACCCTGGCGTAGAACGAGTCCAGCGTTTCGTCGGACTCCGGTTTCGTGAGCAGCATCACCGGCAGCCACACCGCGGTAGAACCTCCCGCCGTGATAGCTAGCCGGAGACCGAATCCCATGTTGGCCAGCTGCGGAAGCCCGATGGCCTCCAGCTCGGGAAGATAGGTGAGGAGCGCGATCACGAAACCTGCCAGCATCGCGGAAAGCTCAGCCCAGGCGTTCACGCGCCACCAGAACCAGCGGAGTATCAGTACGGCTCCAGGCCCCGTGCCGATGGCGATCATGAAACGGAACACCGTTCCGATGTCGTTGGCGAAGAACGCCGCGACCGCGGCCAGCGCCACGATGACGACGGACGCCAGCCGGCCGACGGCCACGAGCCGCGCTTGCGAGGCGTCGGGCTTCACAAAGCGGGCATAGATGTCGTTGACGACGTAGCTCGCGCCCCAGTTGATCTGCGTCGATACAGTGGACATGAAGGCCGCGAAGAAACCGGCCACAGCAAGCCCCAGAGCACCGGTCGGCAGGTACTTGATCATGAGGAGCGGATACCCCTGCTCGGGGTCTTCCAGGTTCGGAAAGACGGCCAGCGCGATGAGCGCCGCGAGGAGCCACGGCCACGCCCGAAGCACATAGTGCAGCAAGTTGAACAGCCAGGCGGCCCACTCGGCGTCCTTCTCGGTCTTGCAGGCCGACATACGCTGCACGAATTCGCCGCCGCCGTCTGAGCGCCGGAAGGCCCACCACTGGATGCCGAGATAGGCCAGAAACGTCCCCATCGGGAGGTCCAGTGAACCCGGCCTGGGCACTATTCGCAGGGCGTCGCTGCGGCCGGCCTCGGCCAGCATGTTCTTGAGTTCCGCGATCCCGCCGATGTCGGCCAGAGCAAAACCCGCCACCAGCAGCGCCCCGGCCATGGCCAGCACGAACTGAAAGAAGTCGGTTGCCACTACGCCCCAGAGACCTGACAGGCCGGCGTAGACGAGAACGAAAATCGACATGGCGACAACAATCCAGAACCGCTCGTCGCCGGGCAGCCAGCCGGAGAGGCCGTCGAACAGCCCCAGAGCCTCCACCACCTTGCGCATGGCCAGCATGACGTAGCCGATAGCGATGCAGTTGATCGGGATCGCGAACAGGAAGGCCCGTGATCCACGAAGTATCGCCGCAGGCCGGCCCGAGTAGCGTATTTCGGTCAGCTCGGCATCGGTCACGATCCGGGCCCGCCTCCACAGGCGGGCGAAGAGATAGATGAGCAGGAGATGAGACAGTGCGAAGGACCACCACTCCCAGTTGCCGGCGATTCCGCGGCGGGCGACCAGACCGGTCACGTATAGTGGCGTATCCACGCTGAAGGTCGTCGCCGCCATGGAGGTGCCGGCCAGCCACCACGGTAGAGAGCGACCGCTGACGAAGAAGTCCTCCAGGCTGCCGCTGGCCCGACGTGCCAGCCATATCCCGACCGCCAGGGTACCGGCCAGATAGCACGCTACGATCCACCAATCGATCGAGCGCACTTACTAACCCCGAACCCGTAGGTTGAGCCAGCGCGCGGCGGAGCGCTCTGCGCCGATCTCAGCGCTCCAGGCGCAGGCTGCCGACGCACCGGGCATACCTAGACTCTCGAGAGTTCTGATGTGCCCGAACATGATGGGATACGCCTTGCCGGAGTTTCCGGTGGCAAGCAGGCGCCCGACCTCGGCAGCCGCCTCTTCCGACAGTCCCGGGCGGCCCTTCCAGGCCTGCGGCGTGGCCGCGATCAGCACGATCCGCTGGGTATTGCCGTAAGCCTCGGGCCGGGCCGCGGACTCGGCGTCGGACTTGGGCTCGCGGATCTTCCACCCGGCGGCGGCCAGCTCGGCCCTGAAGGCGGCGCCCCAGGCCGGCCGGCCCGGTTCCTCTCGGTCATCCCAGACGCCGCAGACGTCCAGAGGCAGCGTGGGGTCGAGGATCTGCTCCACCGGCGCTCCCACCTGGGTCACGCACTCCGCCGCTAGACTGTCCAGGTCGGCGGAGGAGGTATCCGCCTGCGGCCCTCCGGCTGAGGCGAGCCCGGGACCCGAGAATCGCGCCAGCTGCCGGGCGGAGCGGGCGGTGGCCTCCTGCAGCCGGCGGGCCAGCGGCTCCGATCTCCGGACGGCCTCCTGCAGGCCCCGGACGGCGATCGCCAGATCGGTCGGATAGAGCAGAAGATCGCAGCCGGCCAGCAGGGCGGAGGCCGGGGAAGAACCTGAGAAACCCGCCATGTTCATGGCGTCGGAGACAACCAGACCGTCGAATCCCATCTCCGAGCGGAGCAGTGTCCGGAGGATGGCCGGAGACAGGGTGGCAGGGCCGGACGACCCGAGGGCCGGGTAGGCCACGTGAGCGGTCATGACCGAGGCCACGTCCCGGATCACGGCCCGGAACGGAGTCAAGTCCGCCTCCAGGTCTTCGCGGGCTGAGTCTACGCTGGGCAGCTCGGAGTGCGAGTCTCCCGTCGTACGGCCGTGTCCCGGAAAATGCTTGGCGCAGGCAGCGACCCCGCTGGCCTGGCACGCTTCGATCCACACAGCGCCCAGCCGCGCCACCAGCTCCGGGTCGGAGCCGAAGGAGCGGGTACCCACGATCGGGTTGGCTGGCTCCACGTCCAGATCCAGCACCGGCGCCAGCGCCCAGTTGATCCCTACGGAGCGGGCATCCCGCGCCGTCAGGCCGGCTGCGATACGCACCGCGTTGTCGGGCGCCTGATGCCGCGCCAGGGCAGCGGGAGGCGGGAGCGTCGGGAGTCCCGCGAACTGCTGCCCTGCGCCCCGTTCGAGGTCCGCAGCGAACCACAGCGCCCGGCCAGCTTCAGTGCTCAGGTCTTCAGTCAGACTGGCCACCGATTCCGCTTCCCCGCCAAACAGGACGAAGCCGCCCACGCTCTGTTCCAGCGCCTCGAACGCCCGGTCACGAACCGAGGCGAGCGAACCCTGGTCGAAGCGCAGCGCTTGGAGGAACACCAGGCCTGGCTCCAGTAAATCGGGCCCGATCACGCCGGAACCATCTTCCCCAGAAGCCTCGGCGCCGGGGCGCCGGTGGCCCAGCCAAGATCCACCGGGATGCCGAGGACGTGTTGGCGGGCCAGTAGCGCGAAGGCCGCGGCCTCCCGGCAGTCCACTGGCCAGCCCAAGTCATCGAGCACGCTGACCCGCGTAACGGGCAGAAGGCTCCCGAGACGCGCCATGAGATGGCGGTTGTGTGCCCCGCCGCCGCAGACGAACACCTCGTCCACACCGAATTCTAGCCACTCGTAGCTTTGAGCCACGGAACGGGCCGTAACTTCGGTCAGAGTTGCCACCAGATCCTCGGACGCATGGTCCGCATTCGCTTCGAGCCAGGCGCGCGCCCGCCCGGAGCCGAACCGCTCGCGCCCGGTACTGCGCGGGGGACGCTGCGCGAAGAACGGGTCGGACAGCCACTCGCTCACGGCGGCTTCGAGTACCGCTCCCCGAGCCGCCAGCTCTCCGCCAGCGTCGAACGTGGCCTCTCCGCCGGTAAGGATCTCGACCGCGGCGTCGATGAGGGCCATCCCCGGTCCCGTGTCGAAAGCCATCGGCCGCGCGCTCGGGTCAGCCGGGAGGCCCGTCACGTTGGCGATGCCGCCGATGTTCTGAATCGCCCGTCCCGCGCCTGCGGAGCGGAAGAGCAGGTGGTCGAAGTACGGGGCGAGAGGCGCCCCGTGCCCGCCCGCTGCTACATCGCGCACCCGGAAGTCCGCCACGACGGCAAGGCCCGTCCGCTCAGCAATGACCGCTGCTTCACCCACCTGCAGCGTCGATCCTCCGCCGGCTCCGGAAGCGGGCGGGACGTGCCAGACCGTGTGGCCGTGGCATCCGGCGGCCACCATGTCGCCGGGTGATACCCCGGCAACGGCGAGAGCCTTGGTCAAGGCTTCGGCGAAGACGGCCCCCAGTTCGAAGTTGACGGCGCACAGCTCGGGTACGCCGGCCTCGTTCTCCGCCAGGGATCGCAGCCGCCGCCGCAGTCCGTCCTCATAGGGTGTGAAGGTGAAGCTGACCAGTTCAGCAGCGTCGGGCCGCTCGTCGGCGCCCCTCAGGGCCACCAGTGCCACATCGATTCCGTCATGCGACGTGCCGGACATGATTCCGGCATACAGCTCCGCGGTTTGCTGCGCGATTAGGCCGCTCCTAGCTTGACGCCGGATGACTCTCGTAGGCTCCACATGGGACGGGTAACCTAATGACGGCTCTGAGGCATCGACAGCGTGTGAATCACGGGGTGCAGGTGCGGTCTGGATCGGGTCATCGCGGAGCTATTTTCGCCCTCGCCGCCCTGTTCGCCTGGGCCTGCGGCGCGGGAGCCGGAATGGGTCCTGCGGCCCTCGATCCGGCCGCCGCAGTCGGCCAAGCCGGCGTCTCCTTTCCCGCGACTTGGCGCTACCCGGCCGGCCGAGCGCCTGCCCTGGGCCGCCGCGGTATGGTGGTGTCCACAGATTCTCTGGCCAGCGCGGCGGGCCTGGCCACTCTCAAGGCCGGCGGCAACGCCGTAGACGCTGCGATCGTGGTCCAGTTCGCGCTGGCCGTGGTTCAGCCTTCCGCCGGCAACATAGGCGGCGGTGGGTTCTGGTTGGCCCGCCTTGCCGACGATACGCGTTTCGCGCTGGACTTCCGGGAGAAGGCCCCCGGTGGGGCTTCCCGTGATATGTATCTCGACGAAGACGGGAAGGTCACCGAGGCCAGTCTAGTCGGACACCGCGCCGCCGGCGTTCCAGGGTCGGTGGCCGGCATGTACGCGGCCTGGGAGCGTCACGGCACGCTTCCCTGGGCTGACTTGCTGGATCCGGCCATTCGACTGGCACGTGGCTTCGAGATCGCGGGACAGCATGCTCGTTCCCTGGCCAGTTATGAGACCAGGCTGCGCCGTTTCCCCTCTACGGCCGCCGTCTTCCTGCCCAACGGATCTGCGCCGCAGGTGGGCGATACGCTGCGGCAGCCGGACCTTGCCCGCTCGCTCAGAGCCATCGCCGAGAACGGTCCGGCCGGATTCTACACAGGCTGGATCGCGGATTCACTCGTGGCGGAGATGAAGCGGGGCGGCGGACTCATCAGCCACGAAGACCTGGCCGATTATCAACCGGTATGGCGAAATCCCGTGGAGGTGGACTACCGGGGCTACCAGGTCATCTCCATGCCGCCCTCGTCCTCCGGCGGGATCACGCTCGGTGAACTGCTGAACATCGTGGAAGGGTTCGACCTCGGGTCTCACGAGTGGCACTCCGCGGAAGCGATCCACCTCGCCGTCGAAGCCATGAGGCGCGCCTATGCCGATCGGAACTACTACCTGGGAGATACCGACTTCGTAGAGGTTCCAATCGATCTACTACTGTCGCAGGCGTACGCGGATTCGCTCCGGAACACGATTGATCCCGGGCACGCCTCCCTGTCGGAGGAGTTCAACAAGGTGCCGCTCGAGTCTACTCAGACTACCCATTTCTCGGTGGTAGATTCGGCCGGCAACGCTATCGCAGTCACGACCACCCTCAACGGCGGCTACGGATCGAAGGTAGTTGTCCGTGGCGCTGGCTTCCTGCTTAACAACGAGATGGACGACTTCACCGCGAAGCCCGGAGTTCCGAACGTCTACGGGCTCGTTCAGGGCTCCGCGAACGCGATTGAACCGGGCAAGAGAATGTTGTCGGCGATGACGCCGACGATCGTCATTGCGCCGGACGGGCGTACCGAGCTGATAACCGGCACCCCCGGCGGCGGCACTATCATCAGCACCGTGTTTCAGATCGTAACCAACCACATCGATTTCAGGCTGTCGCCGACTGAGTCCGTGGACAGTCCGCGCTTCCACCACCAGAACCTACCGGACCTGATCCGGTACGAGCGGGGGGGATTATCCGACGATGTCGTCCGGGCGCTCAGGTCCCGCGGACATAACGTGCGGGAACGGGACGGCATCTCCGGTGACGTGATGACGATTCATGTGCGGCCGGATGGAACCCTGGTGGGAGCGGCGGACCGGCGGCGCGATGGCAAAGCTCTGGGCTACTAGGAAGGGGGAGCCGGACGTGCCGGCTCCCCCGACTGCGCTCTGGTGCTAAAGCCGTCGTGAGCTAAAGCTCCCGCCGGATCACCAGAACACCGTTGGTCTCGATATCCATCGGCGAGCCCTGGGCCAGAACAGCGTCCACGTCCTCATTACCCAAAGCTATCGCCGTACCCGCCGCACCGCCGATTACGGCTCCGATGATCGTTCCGGTCTTATTCCCGCCAATGACGCGTCCGAGAATGCCTCCCACGACGGCCCCGCCGCCGATCTTGGCGGCTTTTCCGCCTGTGGACGAGCGCCCTTCGGTCGTGGGCTCGACGCGTGTGATCGTGGCATCCAGCGGATACGTCATCCCGTCGAACGAGATCTCGTCGAACGCCACATTGAGGACGGCCGCCTCGCCGGAGCTTCCGGACACCTGAACGGCCGTGATCTCGCCGCGGATCTTAGCGCCCGCCGGAATCAGCACCCGCCGTCCGTCCGTGACCGCCGTGGTCACAGTCGCCGTAAACACGTCGCCGACCTGGTTGTTCTTCGTGCTCAGTTCCTGGTCCAGGGTAGAGCTGATCGCCGTACCACTGGCGACCACCAGCTCTTCGTAGGTCGGACCGGCCGGCTCGGGCTCCGGGGCTGGCGGAGGAGCGGCCCTCGGAGCGGTCCGCCGGGGCGCCGGGGTGGGCGCCGGCTCGGGGGCCGGATCCGGGGCTGCTTCGGTCTCTGTAGCTGCGTCATTGAGCTCCGCGGCGGAATCCCCCGCCATGGCAAGTTCCAGCTCCCGATCCACTGCGTCCTGAGCATCGTCCATGCTGTCCCCGCTGCATGATGCGCCGACCATCACCAGCGCGAGCACAAGAGGTAAACTCCAGCGTCTGACCTGTCTCATCGTCATGTTCCATCGTTCGAGTTCGTTGTTTGCACTGCACTCGATGCGGCGATGCAAGTATGGTACCTTGCGCCCCGATAATCAGTATACACAAAGGCAGGGTGGAGCCGGTAGCCGTCCCCAACAGAGTCCTGATGAAAGAGCTTCTCTCACTACGTCCCTATTTTCGCCCCTACCTCCGCGGGCTGGCGTTCGGCCTGCTGCTCGTGGTCATCAGCAATTTCTTCACGATCGCCGGACCCTACATCCTGAAGCTGGCGATCGATGGACTGAGGGAGGAAGTAACGCGGGAAGCCATCGTCCGGTACGCCCAGCTTCTCGTCGGCGTGGCGCTGCTGGCCGGCGTGACCAGGTACGGCATGCGCGAGCTGATGAATGGGATCAGCCGGCGAATCGAGGCGGATCTTCGCAACAGCGTGTTCAGCCATCTGCTGAGGCTGTCGCCTGAGTTCTACAACCGGTGGCGTACGGGCGATCTGATGAGCCGGTCCACTAACGACATTCTGGCCGTCAGGCAGGTAGCTGGTCCGGCAATCATGTACCTCGTGAACACATTCACAGTGTCGATTCTGGCGCTGAGCCTGATGGTCTGGATAGACCTGCGCCTCACGGTGTTCGCCATGATTCCCATGGTTCTCCTACCGGTGGCCATGGTCCAGTTCGGAAGCCGAATTCACACGCGCTTTGAGCGCATCCAGAGCCAGTTTTCGGAGCTGTCGAATTTCGCGCAGCAGAACCTGGCCGGCATACGCATCGTGAAAGCCTACGCCAGGGAATCAGATCACGTGGGCAAGTTTGGAACCCTGAACCGGGAATACTTGGGCCGAAACATGGCCCTGGCCCGCGTATGGGGGGCATTTTTCCCTGTTTTGCATCTGTTGGGCGGGGTGGCTTCGATCATTGTTCTGTGGGTGGGTGGACGGCAGGTGATCGCGGGCGCGATCACGCTCGGTGAGTTCGTGGCCTTCGGGTTCTACCTGACATTGCTCATGTGGCCCATGATCGCGCTCGGCTGGGTCACCAACCTGTTCCAGCGTGGGTCGGCATCGATGGCCCGAATCAATGCGCTGCTTTCCGAGCCGCCGCAGATAGTGGATCTCCCTGAGGCGGTCGTTCTGGAGCGGTTCCGGGGAGAAATCGAGTTCCGCGATGTGTCATTCCGTTATCCCGGAACGGAACGCTGGATTCTCCGGCACATTTCGTTCCGCATCGAACCAGGTGAGACGGTCGCCATCGTGGGGTCGACGGCAAGCGGTAAGACAACGCTGACTCGGCTTATCCCGCGTCTCTATGACGCCACGGAAGGTTCGGTGCGAATCGACGGCGTGGATGTCAGGGAGCTGCGACTTGAAGCGCTGAGGAACGCGGTCTCCGTGGTGCCGCAGGAACCGTTTCTGTTCAGCGAACGGCTGGATAGCAACCTGACCCTCCGAAACGGAAACGAGTTTTCAGTCCAGGAACAGAGGCTCGAGACGGCTCTTGAAATCGCGCAGCTAGTCGAGACCCTGGATATCCTGCCGGACGGGATCAAGACTCGCCTTGGAGAGCGGGGCATCAACCTGTCCGGAGGTCAAAAGCAGCGCGCCACGCTGGCCCGGGCGCTGTACCGCGACACGCCGGTGCTGATCCTGGACGACTCGCTGTCCGCCGTTGATACGGTGACCGAGGAGGCCATACTGGGCGGACTGCGGAGGTTCATGCGCGGACGTACGTCGGTGATCGTCTCACACCGCGTATCGGCCGTCTCTGGCGCGGATCGGATTCTGGTCCTCGAGGAGGGGCAGATCGTTGAGGAGGGCACGCACGCGCAGCTGCTGGCGCGCCGTGGTGTGTATGCACGACTGCTGGAACGGCAGTTACTAGTCGAGGAAATCGCCCAGGCTCCAGTCTAGGGAATCTGCCGGCCCAATCGCAGAACGGCTCAGATGCGGTCGAAGATGAACTCGGGCGTGAAGCGCGCCGCCCAGACCGCCAGCTGAGTAAACCGCCCGGTAAGAAGCAAGCCTCCGACCAGAACCAGTAGTGCGCCGCTGGCTCTCTCGACCCACGGGATGAATCGCTTGAAACGCGAAAAGGTACTGAGAAACCAGGAGAAGGCCAGCGAAGCGAGCAGGAACGGGATGGCCAGACCTGCCGAATAGAAAGTCAGAAGCAACACGCCCTGATACACGGTCCCAGTACTCGCGGCGAGGGTCATAATCCCGCCCAGAATGGGGCCTATGCACGGAGTCCAGCCGGCGCCGAAGGTGATTCCGACTAGCGTGGTACCCAGGTATCCGACCGGTTTGTCCCGAAGATGGAACCGGCGCTCTCGGGCCAGAAACAGCCCGGGCCGAAGCCCGAGAAGGTACAGCCCGAACAGGATCACGATCCCACCGCCGACTCGTGACACCCAGATCGCGTTTTGCCGCAGGAACGTGCCGACCAGAGTGGCTCCGGCCCCCAGCGCGATGAAGATCAGGCTGAAACCCAGTACGAAGAACATGGAATGGATGAAGGAGGTCCGCCGCACCGCAGCTCCCCCACGTTCCAGCTCCTCGGCACCGATACCAGTCACGAACGAGAGGTACGATGGGACGAGTGGAAGCACGCAGGGTGAGAGGAACGAGAGGGTCCCGGCTAACAGCGCGACGGTAAAGCCGATGTGTTCGAAGCCTTCCAAACAATTCTCCTACCCTGGGGCCGGCGCAGTCTCCAGCGACACGAGGCGATCCCACATCTGTGGACAGCCATCGAGCTGGTAATACACGGGCTCGCGCTCTTCTCCGAGGCGTCGCTTGAACCCTTCTATCAGCCGCTCCAGGCGGCTATTCGGGACGACACCAAATTCCGTTACCTCTTCAACCGACGGCTGAGCGTGCCCGTTCCCCACTTCGATCCGTGCCGAGCACAGGCGCCGCGTGTCGGCAGACAGGAACCGGGTGAACAGAAAGAACTCCGTCGAAGATGCCAGATTAGCGAGCGGCGGGAAAATCCACAGATCGGAAATCTCTATCGGCGAGACGGCGCGGCCGAGTTCGCGCAGCTTATGCACGACGTCGGTTTCGAGCTCAGGGCCTGGTGCGTCCATTCCATCCTCGCGAAACGAGAGTATGCGGATCAGGCGCCGCTGTGAGGCGGCGTGTGGACGGGCTGGACGAACAAATCTATGAGGGATTCCGCTGTGGGTACAGGGGTCGTCAAAGAGCGGCTCTCAGGAGAGCCAACACCTGCTGCTCGGCCTCGTCCAGGCCGCAGGAGAGAAGAACGCCGGCCGCTTTTTCGTGCCCGCCCCCGCCCAGGTCCCGGGCCACGGCGGCGACGCTGACCTGTCCGTTCGAGCGCAGGGAGGCCTTGGTCTTTCCGTCCGGCAGCTCTCTGAGGAACACGGCTACCTCGATGCCCGCCAGTTGCCGCGGAATGTCCACTATACCCTCTAGGTCTTCGGAACTGGCGCCGGACTCGACGAGATCCTGGTGGGTCAAACGAATCCAGGCGATCGGATGCTCCGCGTCCACCTGGAGAGAGGCCAGTGCCCGCTGGAGGATCGCCAGTCCCGCCCGGCTTCCCTGGCCAAACAGGCGTCTGAACATGTCCTCCGGGTCTACGCCCTGCCGGAGCAGCTCGGCGCAGATCTCGAGCGCCCGGGGGGATGTGTTGGAGAAGCGGAACGATCCAGTGTCCGTGACGATCGCCACGTAGATCCCCGCCGCCTCCTGCTCGGTCACGCCACCGCCATCGGCGGTTATGAGATCGTAGACGAGTTCTCCCGTCGCGCAGGCCCGCGCGTCGCGCACCGCAGGATCACCGAAGTCGGGGCCGACAGGAGGATGGTGGTCGAGGACGAGGAGGTGCTTGCCCTCCAGGTGCCCCATCACGGCGCCAATCCTGGCCGGCTCCGCCGTGTCCAAGATGAGCACCTTGTCGGCGTCACCGAGGGCGCTCCGACCTTCATCGTCTGCCGGCGTCCAGGCCTCGGTCTTCCCCAGAAGAAACCGGAAACTCTCCGGGAAGGGAGTCGGGTTGATGATGGTAGAAGCGATGCCGTTGCGGCGCAGATAGTGCGCGACCGCTGCCTCGCTTCCGGCGCCGTCGCCGTCCGCGTTCAGATGCGTGGTGAGAACAACATGTCGGCTGGCGAGAAGCTCCAGCCGAATTCGGTGTAGTCCTTCCTGCCGGCGGAGATCAGGCTCCTGGATCGGCATTCTCCGTTTCGGTGTCGGACGAACCCGGTTTGAGAATTCGGTAATAGCAATACACGACCAGCACTGTGACGCTGAGAATACTGACCAGCATGAATCCCAACGCGAAATCTGTCATTTCGTCTCCTCCTGCCTGGCAGGCCGGCCGCTCAAGCGACCGGCGCCTTTCGGGCCCACGCTTTCTTGATCAGCACGAGGCCAACAACGGTCAGCAGCACCATCATGCCTCGGCTGAGCCAGAGATACGGGATGTCCTCCGGCGGTTTTCCATCCATCAGCAACACCGGAAGCGCCTGGTCGATCCCCCACCAGAGCAGGAGCACGAACAGGAATAGCGGCGTGACCCAGTGCATGATCGGCTTGAAGATGCGTGGTATCTGCAGATCTGCGCTCTTGTGCATCTCGTCCCAGCCTCGGTCGATTCCGAAGATGAAGGAAAACAGGACGATTTCGACGGCGGCGAAGATCACCAGCCCGAAGGTGCCGACCCAGTAGTCCCACTCACCGAGGAAGCCGTGCCGGTAGAACGCCATGTTCATAACGCCGAACACGAAGGCCACGGCCATGATCGTCCGTACCGACTTCTTGCGGTCGAAGTTGTACTCCTCTTGCAGAAACGCGATCGACGGACTCGCCAGGGCCACAGAGGACGTAATTCCCGCGATAAATAACAGGAAGAACCACAGGAAAGAAAAGATTCTCGCTCCATATTCAGGCCCCGGGAGGCCCTGGAACACGACGCCCATCGCGACCACACCCAGATCAAATGTTCCACCGGCCGCTATTTCCTGCGCTCCGGACACGCCGAAGAAGACCACGGCGGCCGGAATGGCGATGGTGCCGCCAAGGACAATCTCGGCAAACTCGTTGGTGGCTGCGGTGGACAGTCCGGTCAGCGTGACGTCGTCCTTTTCTCGCAGATAGGATGCGTAGGTGTGAATAGACCCCACCCCGAGCGAGAGCGTAAAGAACATCTGACCTGCCGCGGCGAGCCACACACCCGGATCGCTCAGGCTACTCCACTCCGGATTCCAGATGAAGTTCAGGCCGTCTACAGGTGCTGCAAGCGCCTCGGGGAGCGTCAGAACACGCCACAGAAGCACGAAGGCAAACAGAAATAAGATCGGCATTCCGATCAGGGCCAACTTCTCGATCCCGCCGCTGATGCCCTTCGAAAGCACCCAGCCGAGAAACGCGATCGTGACCAGGAAGAAGCCTATCGTAATGGCGGGGCCGTGCACGCTGGAATCGAAGATGTCCTGATAGGAGCCCAGGAATCCGCGCATCCCCTCCACACTCTCCAGTCCGAAATAGCCGCCCGTGATGCTGAAGAAGCTGAATCCGAGCATCCACGACACGATGTATGTGTAGTAGATGAAGATGACCAGCGGCATTACCAGTCCGAGCACGCCGACGTACTTGGCCCACTTCTTCTTCCCGTCCGTGAGGGCGTCGAACATGCCCGGGATCGTACCGTGGCCGCGGGTTCCCCCGAAGCGGCCGATCCCCCACTCGATCCACATGAGCGGAATGCCCAGGACGAGGAAGGAGATGAAATACGGGATCATGAAGGTACCGCCGCCGTTTTGGGCGGCCTGAACTGGAAAGCGGAGGAAGTTGCCGAGACCCACGGCGTTGCCTGCCATGGCCAGGATCAGGCCAATCCGTGATCCCCAACGCTCCTGGGTGTGTTTCTCGATGGTCACCCGCTGACCTCCTTGTTCGCGCCTGTGTTCCAGTCGGTTGCGCCGCGCACCACGGGGCCAGCGGCGCCGAACGCTAGCTGTCCTTCGCTAGCCGTGTCAAGCGATTAGGCTGATCTGGCAAAGCGCTTTCGCCACTTGGCCCAGGTCGAGCCAACGTGAACCAGATGACTGGAAGGCCGGCCCTCGACCCACCCCTCCAGGAGCGAGTCCAGGAAGTCGGATGCACCCGTGAATGGCGGCACGCGCACCCTTCCCCGCCCGATCTCGCGGCCCAAGTGCGCGTCACTGCCCGCGCCGACGGGAAGCCCATGTTTCTCCGCCCACGCCTGTGCCCGCCGATTCCTGGACGAGTCGTGGATGCGGGCGTTGAATCCCTCCACGGCGTCGATGCAATCGATAACCCCAGCCAGAAACTGCGCCGTGGTTCCGCGCCGGGAATCGAACGGATGGGGCAGATATACGATCCCGCCTTGATCGCGAATCTCTTGTGCTACCGTACGAAAAGGGCGGCCGGGCGCGATGTGCCGGGACAGGAACAGTCCGATCAGATCGAGTCCTTCCGAGGTCAACACTTCTTCGCCCACGATCACCAGCTCCGGAGCCGCATCGCGCGCCTCGAAGGCTCCGTCGATCTGGTCGTGATCAGTGATCGCGATGCGGTGGAGGCCGGCTGTCCGTGCGTGGCTGACGACCTCGAGCGGCGACACGAGGCAGTCATGGGAATGACTGGTGTGCATGTGCAAGTCTACGTCCCACAGTCTGCCGTTCCCGGCCGTGCCCTGCGAGGCAGGCAGGGGCTGTGTTTGCTCGCGCGCAGAGTGCAGAATCGCCTCCCACACCTTCCGGGCCTGAGACTCGAGCGAATCCAGCTCGCCCTCGTTGTGAAGGACGTAATCAGCGCCCTTCTGCTTGGCTTCGCCGGTCCACTGAGCCGCTTCCATGGCCGCAAACTCGCCGGCTTCCACGCCTCGGTGCTCCAATACCCGAGCCCGGCGCACCGCAGAGGCCGCATCGACAGTCACTATGGCGTCGAACTCGGCCATCAGCCCTTTCTCGAACAGCAACGGGATCTCACACACCACCACTTCAGCCCCGCTCGAAGCGGCCTCGGAGGTCCGGCGCTGGCGGAGTTCTTCGATCGCCGGGTGGACGATCTCTTCTAGCCGCAGGCGCTGACGCGGATCGGCAAACACCCGCCGCCGAAGTTCGGCCCGGTTCAGGCTCCCGTCATCAGCCATGACGTCCTCGCCCCAGGCATCTCGGATCTCACCCAGCGCCTTCGTCCCAGGCGCCACGACCTCGCGCGCCAGGTGGTCCACGTCGATCCGTGTCGCTCCCCAGGACTCGAACAGGCTTCCGACCGCGCTCTTGCCTGCTCCAATCGTCCCGGTCAGGCCGATCCGGATCATCCTTCGTCCTTGCCAATGAGCGGGATGCTGTCTGATGACTCTGCACCCAGAACAGTGCAAAGGTCGTCGAATAGCGATTCCAGCAGGGTGTCGTACTCGGCCTCCGAAAGCGTGCGGACGTCCAGGCTAGCGCCGGCCATCGTTCCGTGCCCACCGGCCGAACCTCGTTCGCCCACCACCTCGCGGACCAACTCTCCCGCGTGCGCCGTCGGCTCGAACGTTCGCAGAGACAGCAACAACTGGTCGCCGTATCGTCCCGCCACTACCGACCAGGTCACGCCAACGCCGCGCACGAACAGGTCCGCCAGCTGAGCTCCGAGATCGGGGTAGGCGAGGCGGCCCAACGGGATGCAGACCACCCCTTCCCGGCGCCACCCGTGCTCGAGTCCATAGTGAATCGCATGGAACAGTGCCAGCGGAAGGCTGGGGTGACGGATTCGCGATGTAGCCGCCGGGTCGGAGCGCGGGTACAGGAACAGGCTGCTGCTGACATCCGCCTCTGAGACCTCTCGGCCCAAATCCATAGTCTCGGTCTGGATCCCGTAGAACAGGGCGGTGGCCAGGCGGCGGTCCGGCTCGAGCTTCGCGATACGAAGGTACTCCGTCATCATCGAGCAGCAGGCGCCGTACTCGGGCCGAATATCCACGAAGGCGGCCGCCCGGCTGGCCGGCGTCTCAGGATGGTGGTCGATCACGATCGTGGCGATCCGGCCCTCGGGAAGCGAGTTGTTGCCGCTTCTAGGCTGTGTATCCACCAGGGCCACCAGCGCGGAGGGCTCCAGTTCGGTCGTTTCCATCCGGCTGAACTCGATCCCGAGCTCATCCATCAGAGCCCGGTTCTCGGCCCGGCCTACGATGCCACCGAACAGCACAGAAGTCTGCTTGCCGGCCACGTGCTCGAGGAGGTAGGCCAGAGCGGCGGAAGAGGCGATCCCGTCGGGGTCGGGGTTGTCGTGTGTGAGCACGTACACGCGGTCCGTCCCCTCGACGGCGCGCAGCAGTTCAGACAGACGCGCGGTCTGTTCCGCCGTGGGCCGCCGCGGGTTCTGCGGGCCGGGCTCGGCCGGTGCGTCGATCTGTGCATCCGTCTGCGCGTCCTCTGCCTGGTCTCGGCTCAGGTCGCCCACGACGTGTCCCGCAGGAACGGGTTACTGGCCGCCTCGACAGCCACCGTCGTGGCCGGTCCGTGGCCCGTCAGAAGTTTCGTTTCGGGTGAAAGACTCAGGATCTGGTCGCGGATCGAGGTCAATAGCGTGAGGGCGTTTCCGCCAGGAAGATCCGTGCGGCCGATCGAACCGGCGAACACGCAGTCTCCCACGAACGCCAATCCTGGACCCACGAACACGACGTGTCCCGGCGAGTGCCCGGGTGTGAAACGCACCTCCAGCCGGACGCCCGCAAGATTCAGCTCCTGGCCGTGCGCCAGGGAGTGCTCGGGCAGCGGCGGTTGCTGCATCTCCAGGCCGAACATCAGCGCCTGCTGAGCGGCATTGTCGTACAACGGCCGGTCTTCGTCGTGTAGATACACCGGAACCGGATAGCGGTCCAAGACACCCGCGACGCCTCCGATGTGATCCAGGTGAGCGTGCGTGAGGAGGATCGCGGCGGGAACCGCTCCCCATCGGCTCAACGCCTCCAGCACGCGGTCCGGCTCGGCGCCTGGGTCGATGACCACGGCCTCAGTGGATCCGGGCTGCCGCACGAGGTGGCAGTTGGATTGAAAGGCCCCCAGTGAGAGGGAAGCCGTCTCGAGCCCGCCTTCTCCGCTCAGGATGAGTTCGGAAAGGCTAGACCGAAAAGGAGGTGCCGCAGCCGCAGGCTCCCGTGGCATTCGGATTGTTGAACGTGAAGCCCGAACCCTGGAAACTGCTCTGATAGTCGATCACCACGCCGGTCAGATACTGGGCGCTGAACGGATCTACGTAGAGCTTGAGCCCCTGAGATTCCAACACGAAATCATCGTCCAGAACCTCTTCCTCTACTTCCAGGCCATACTCGAAGCCGGAGCATCCGCCCGGAAGTACGCTGACCCTGAGGCCCGCCGTCTCAGCTGTCAGGTTCTCAGCCTCGAAAAACTCGCGGACCTGGTCCGCGGCCAACTCGGATAGGGAAATCATGGCTCCGCCGGTGCGGGCCTCTGCTGTATCACTCATGTCTGACTCTCCACCATGCTCTGGAACCCGCTCTCGGACCCGTTCTGGGTCTCGTTCTGGGACCCGTGCCGCTCCTTCAGGTACCGATCCGCAGCAAACACCGCGGTTGTGGCATCGCCCACCGCCGTCGTGATCTGCCGAACCAGCTGAGACCGCAAATCTCCTGCCGCGAATAAGCCGGGGATCGATGTCCGCATATCGTAGTCCGTCACCATGTATCCGGACTCGTCATGATCCACGTGTTCTTTCAGCACACCGGTGTTGGGCGTAAACCCAATGAATATAAACACACCCGTCACGTTTAGTTCCGATTCTGCGTCGGTCTTGAGGTTTCTCAGTTTGAGGCCGCTCACCCCAGTGGGTTGTCCAACGATCTCATCCACGACCGTGTCCCAGATGACTTCGACTTTCGGGTTCGCCAGGAGATGCTCCTGCAGCATCTTCTGGGCCCTGAATTCGTCTCGCCGGTGGATTACGTAGAGCTTTTCTGCATAACGTGTCAAGAATTCGCCCTCTTCGACCGCAGCGTCGCCGCCGCCGATGACGGCGATTGTCTCGCCCTTGAAGAAGGCGCCGTCGCAGATCGCACAGTACGAAACGCCGCGGCCCGAGTACTCGGCCTCACCCGGCACATCCAGCAGCTTGTGCGTGCCGCCCGCTGTCATGATCAAGGCCGGAGCACGAAATGTATCGCCTTCCGCCGTCTGCACCACGAAGCGGCCCTCGGAATCGCGCTCTATCGACCGGACATCCCCGCGCGTGAGACCCGTGCCGAATGACTCGGCATGCTCCGCCATGGCGTCGGCCAGCTCCATCCCGCCGATCGTCTTGATGCCTGGATAATCGTCCACCCGGTCGGTGAGCAGCAGCTGTCCGCCAGCCGGCCCCCGGTCGAGCAGCACTGCGTCCATCTCTGACCGGGCCGCATAGAGCGCCGCGCACAGGCCCGCTGGGCCGGCGCCGACGATAATCAGTTTGTGGTCACTTACTTCCATCGATTTTCTATCCTCATCCCGCTAACCCCGGATCTACGGGGTGCAATCTCTGTTCTCGCACCTGGCAACTACCGCATCCAGCCACTCTTCCGGTACGTTCTCAGTACCCGGCGGAGCGCCTCCAGAATCTGGCCCGTGCCAGTCGGATCCACCACCCCGCAGCAGCCCGTGTCGCTCAACCAGCCGCTCCAGCATAGCCCGTTCCTGGGGTCCGTTCCGAGAGTGCATGATCTCGATACCGTCCAGCCCGTCGGCCACCCAGCGCTCGATGTCCGCCTCCGCGTACGAATCACCGGGATGGGCGAGCATCGTGACCCCTCCCGCCTCGCGAACCAGCTGGATCACTCCGGCCGGGGGAGTCGGAGGCTTCTCAACGAAGCCGGGACAGCCGCGCCCGAGGTGTCGGCTGAACACCTCCCGGGTGTCGCGCACCCATCCCCCGGCGATGAGGGCCCGCGACACATGAGCCCGGGTGGCGGAGCCGGCTCCGGACTGATCGAGAACGTTTTGCGCCGTGATCGGGATCCCGATCCCGTTGAGACGCCTGATCATTTCATGAACGCGGGTCCACCGTGCCTCGCGTACCCCAGCCAGGAAAGCCAGAAGTCCGGCGTGCCGAGGATCGAACCCGTACGCAAGCAGGTGAATCGAAACGCCGGGCTCGTTGGCGCTGATCTCCGAACCCGCGACGTGCCGTATCCCAAGCCGCTCGCACTCCATGGCGGCTTCTTCTAATCCCTCAACGGTATCGTGGTCGGTCAAAGACAGACCCACTACGCCGGCGCTGGCCACCGCCTGAACCACCGCACGCGGCTCGAGAACACCGTCGGAGGCCGTCGAATGGAGATGAAGATCTACCTTGTTCAGCCGCCGCCCTGTCCGCCCGGCCGGGCCATGGACCCGGAGGACTCGAACAGTCCCCGCACTTCCTCCGCCGATAGCGCTTCCAAGTCAGTATCGGTTCGGGCCCGAGCCTGTTCGATCAGGCCCACCCGGTATGGGCGCTGATCGTTGGTTGTGCAGAAAAACACGACTGCGGCGTAGCCGTCCTGTGGGGCTTCCTCACTCATGCGCAAGGTCCACGTATCGCCGTCGGCCCGTATCGAAGTCGTCATTTCTCTATGGTTCGCTCCACCTGAATGAGACGGGCGAGGTCCGCCCCCACCTCCGTACTTGTACCGGACACACTCACGAGAATCTCATCCGAGCTTCCGGCCGGAACGGCCCTCACGACCACCACCGGGGTGCCGATCAAGAGACCCTTGGATGAGAGAAGTCGCAACCGATCGGGGTCCTCGTCCGGCACCTCTCGGATCACGGCCCCAGCGCCGGGGGGGAGGTCCGCCAGAGACTCCAGGAGTCTGCTCGCGATGCGGCCTTCCTGGGAGGGGATCGGCGCGCCGTGCGGATCCACGTCCGGGTTCCCGAGCGCGATCGCCATGCTTTCGATAAGAGCAGCCGACGCGGCGTGTTCCAGGCGTTCGGCCTCCTCGTGCACGGTATCCCAGCCAAATCCCAACCGCTCGATGAGGTAGGTCTCGAGGATTCGGTGGCGGCGGATGATCCGTAGCGCGGCGCTGCGCCCAGTTTCGGTCAGCCGGGCGCCGTGGTATGGCGTGTGCTCGAGCAACCCGCGGTCCGCCAGACCCTTGACCATGTTGGTCACCGAGGCCGCGGTTCGGGACAGTTCCTCGGCCAGGGCGGAGGTAGCCACCGCCTCCGAGTCGCCTCCGAGCTTGTAGATCGCCTTGAGGTAGTCCTCCACAGCACGGCTGTGTAGGGCCTTTGGCATCAGTCCGCGCTCACATCGGGAGGAAAGACTCGCCCTCCGTCAGCCGGCACAGAAAGGCGGCGATCAGGCTGGCGCACTGGTCGAGGTCAGCGTACGAAACGATCTGATTCGGAGAATGCATGTAACGATTGGGAATCGATACGATGGCCGTAGCCACTCCCGATTTGGCGAGGCGGATGGCGTCCGCATCCGTGCCCGTCATGGCTGGCAGAGCCTGTATCTGCACGGTGATGCCCTCCGCTTCGGCCGCCGCGAGCAGGTGGCGGTACACGACCGGATTGATTGCCGCGCCTCGGGCCAGCACCGGCCCGCCCCCGAGGCGCACATCGCCATGTTCCTTTTTCTCGATCGACGGATGGTCGGTGGAGTGTGTGACGTCGATGACGATCCCGACGTGTGGATCGAGGCCGTATGAGCCCGTCCGGGCGCCACCGCTGGCCGCGTATCCGATTTCCTCCTGTACGGTCGCGGCGGCAATGACCCGCGCCGTGCAGCCCGCCTCTTTGGCTCGTCTGAGAGCCTCCAGCGCCACGACAGCGCCCGCGCGGTCGTCCACCGAACGGGCGGCCACTGTGCCACCGGACAGTTCGAGGGTGTCCGAGCGCACGACGGCCACATCTCCGATCGTGACTCGGGACCGGGCCTGCTCTCCGTCCTCGGCCCCGATGTCGATCCACAACTCCTTCAGCTTGACCGCCTTTCCTATCTCCTCGCGCTCCAGCAGATGTACGGCCCGACGGCCCACCACCCCGTCTACGGTCGAATCGTCCACGAGGATCTCCACCCGCTGGCCTACCAGGACCTGCGGATCCCAGCCCCCAACCCCGCTAACGTAGAGAAAGCCGTCATCGTCGATGTGGTGGATCATCAGGCCGATTTCGTCGATGTGACCGGCCAGCATGACGGTCGGCGCTCCCTCGGCGTTGATGGACGCGAAGCTGTTTCCGTGCACGTCACCCCAAATGTCAGCCGCGAAACCGCCCGCAATGTCCCGCCACACCGCGGAAGCGGCCGTTTCGAACCCCGACGGCCCCTTGGCGTCAAGCAGTTTGACTAGAGATTCACGTAGTTCTGGTTCCATACGTTGTCCTGGTTTCCTTTCATGTCAGGACCTCTCGATTCAGAACGCCTCGCGCTCCAGTAGCTCCAGGAGGCGAAGCCGCAGGCCTTCGCTTCGGACGTCGTCGTGGGCCGCGGCTGACCGGAGTTGATCCAGGAAGCGCTGCTCAAAATTGAGGTGCCTGAAGCACTCTGCACAGCTGTCGAGATGCGCCTTGACGCGGGGCCGCTCGGCCGAATCCAACTCTCCGTCCAGAAATTCGTACAGGACTTCGAGGCATTCAGCGCAGCTGAACGCGTCCGGCACCGGGCCGGTCTGGGCCCGGGAGCCTCGTCGGCGCCAGGGCCAGGGTCTCATCGGACGTACCCCATCTCCACGCCGTACTCATACAGAGCCTGCTGCAGCCGCTTTCGGGCCCGAAAAAGGCGCGATTTCACGGTTCCGACCGGTATGTCCATGAGGTCGGCGACCTCCTGGTAACTGAGCCCCTGAAGGTCGGAGAGAATGATCGGAATACGAAACGCTTCAGGCAGATCCTGAACGGCCCGGACGATGTCGCCATCGATCATGCGGTCGAACAGTTCCCCCGAGGGATCCGCCACGAAAAGGTCGGCGGAGGAAGGACGATCCGCCAGGAGGTCATACTCGACCGGTACGGGCCGGGCTTTGTGCTTGCGAAACTCGTTGATGAACGTGTTGCGGAGAATGGTCATCAGCCAGGCCCGGCAGTTGGTGCCCCGTTCGAAATTATCCCACGAACGGAACGCCTTCAAAACGGCGTCCTGCACCAGATCCTGGGCCCGGGGCTCATCACCGCCGGTGAGGCGGAGAGCCAGGCCGAACAGGGCGTCCAGGTGCACCAGCGCTTCCTGCTCGAAGTCGCGGCGTTTGTCGTCAGCCAGCTTGCTCATCGTCATCCGAGGTGTGAGAACGCCGAAGGGTCACGCAAGGTGACGGCTGAACGTATCTACAGGCAAGAACAGCGAGAAGCCGGCGCCCCGTTTGCGGGGAACACCGGCTTCGTGCGGTCGCGAGGACCGAGACCTCTTCTCCTACCCCGGCCCCTGGCCGGCGATACTTGGAGACCTAGTTAAAGCCTCCAGGCGGACAGTGCCCACCGCCGATTCCAATACCACCACGGCCGCGGCCCCTTTCACCGCCGATCGCGGCGAGCACAGAAACGGATCGGCCGTCAATGGATCGGTAGCTGCGGGCCGGCGAATCGCTGGCGCCGAAACCGCCTGCCGCCGCGTACGTCACGGCCACCGGCTCTTCCTCATCAGGCAAGTCGATGAGATCCATGATCGCACCCGGCGATAGGATTGCCGCCGTAAGGGCTGCGTTCAGACTGGGAAGCCTGGCCAGCGCGGCGCTCGCCGCAGCCGAGCCGCCGGTCGCCAAGGAGGTGGCTTCGACAGGCTCCACGTTCACGACCTCCAGTGGCGAGTCGGTGTCGATTTCGTCCGGAAGCGAGACGAGCACTGGCGTACTGCCGTCAGCGTCCCCATAGCCCGGTATCGACAGGTTCCCAAACGCTAACAGGGCGCCGTGTAACGCGACGGAAACGGCCAGTACGGCCCACAGGGCGCGCTTGAACGTCCGATCAGCCTCCGCTCGCTTTCCCATCATCCTCTTCCTCCGGTTTTCGTAAGACCGGGCTTCCGGCGTCCTTCGGGCGCCCTGGCCGCATACGGCAAATCCAATCTAACAACACTTCGTGCGTTTGACAGTTCCACTCACAGAAACGTTAGTTGACCGTCATGTGCGGTCGCTTCTCCCTGGCCACGCCGGCCAAAGAGTGGGCGGCGTTGTTCAAGGTGGAGGCACCGGAAGTCGGGCCTCGCTACAACATAGCGCCGACCCAAGATGTGTTAGCGGTGCGAGCCGGTACGGCTAGTGGCGGACCTGGCACTGGCGGCGGTCCCGGCAGTGAGCCGGCCCGCCAGGTGGTGGAGCTTCGCTGGGGGCTCGTTCCGTTCTGGGCCCAGGGCTCCCAGTTGCAGGCCAGCACCTTCAACGCTCGGTCCGAGACGGCGGCCGAGAAACCCGCTTTTCGAGAGCCCCTGCGGCACCGGCGCTGCCTGATCCCGGCCGACGGCTTCTACGAGTGGGCGGCGGCGGGAAACCTCCGCCAGCCGCACTGGATCCATCAGGCCGGCGAACGACCCTTCGCCTTGGCCGGCCTTTGGGACTCCTGGACGGCCCCGAGCGGGCAGCCACTGTACAGCTGCACCATCCTCACCACCCGGGCCAACGATGTTTTGCGGCCTATCCACGGGCGCATGCCGGTAATCTTGGACCCCGCCGACCACGAGCGGTGGCTGGATCCCACTATCACTGAGCCCGCGGACGTGAGGGACCTGTTCGCGCCCTATCCGTCAGACCTCATTCGGGTGCGAGCCGTAGACCCGCGTGTGAACCGCACCTCGTTCGACTCTCCCGACTGTATTCTTCCGGCTCCGGAACAGGGCAACCTATTCTCCTGACCGCTCTCCTGACCGGCGATTAGATTGATCGTTCCACTTGCACCAGTCGTGGATGTCTGTCACGTTCCTCTCGGAGCTCTCTCAGTCGATCCTCGGAGGCGCATCCGAGGAACATTGTCGGGAATTCGGTCGTAGGGCTTGACAGATGGCCCAGAAGTTGATTGAGTGGACAATCAACAATGATGGCCAAGCACACGAAGGAACGGATTCTAGAGGTAGCGGCTCAGGTGTTCGAGGAGCGCGGCTACCACGCTACCGGCGTGGCGACAATACTGCGCACTGCGGGCGTAAAGAGCGGCAGTCTGTATCACTTCTTCTCGAGCAAGGAAGATCTTCTGGCGGCGGTAATGCAGCGACATCTGGATAGGCTGCGGCCGATGATCATCGAGCGTGCCGTCGCGGACAGCGTGACGGACGATCCGCTCGAGCACGTGTTCTCGTTGCTCGGGGTATATCGCCGCGGGCTGCTGATTTCAGGCTCGACACAAGGATGCCCGGTCGGCAACCTGGCGCTGGAGGTCGGGGGCCAAATGCCACGCGTGCGCAAGCTGATCGAGGAGTATTTCTCTATCTGGGTAGCACAGGTCCTAGCCTGGTTGGTGGCGGCTGGTGACCGTCTTCCGGCCAGCCTGGACCGGGCGGCTCTGGCGCATCACGTCCTGGCGGTGGCGCAGGGCGGAATCATGCAGGCGCGAGCGGCCGAGTCCCTCGAGCCCTTCGACGCCTCCGTGGCCCAGCTGCGATCGTCCATCGAGCTCTTGGCGGCACGCAGCCACTACAAATCGGGCGCATCCCACGATGTCATGGTTGGCGAACCGCAGACAGCCGAGGAGAACGGCGCTGATGCTGAGGACCAGTTTGAATGGCGGGCCTGGTAATGAGCGAGGCTCGAGTCCTGGCACCGGCGGAGGAAGCGAGAATCAGGGACATGGTGCGGCGCGTAGTGCTGCGCACGGTCGGCGTCTCGGGATCGGCGGGGTACGGCCAGATTCGGACACGGCCGGCGGGCGGCGGGCCCAAGCGACGGTCAGAGCGGGGACTGGTGACCGAAACCGACGTGGCGGGCATTCCGGCGGGCGGCACGCTCGAGATCCCGCCGGGTTCGCTCGTTTCGCCGCTGGCGCGGGAAGCGGCGGCCAACAGAGGGATTTCGGTCGTCGAAGAGAGCGCTGTTCCGGCCCGGCAGTCCACCGTGCTGACCACCGCCGATTCAGGGCCGAAACCCGCGGCCACGGGAGCGAAAGTGGTGGCGCTGGGAGCCGACCACGGAGGGTACGAGCTGAAGGAGATGCTCAAATCTCACGTCCGGGAGCTTGGCTACTCGGTGATCGATTGCGGCACCGACAGTTCCGACTCCGTCGACTACCCTGATTTCGCTTTCGCCGCGGCGCAGCTCGTAGCTCAGGGCCGCGCCTGGCGCGGCATTTTGGTAGATGGCGCCGGCATCGGCTCCTGCATGGCGGCCAATAAGGTTCCCGGGGTCAGGGCCGCCATGTGCTATGACGAGGCCACGGCCGTCAACAGCCGCGAACACAACGACGCCAACGTGCTTACGCTCGGGGCCGGACTCATCGGTCCGCAGCTCGGACGGCAGATCGTCCGGACATGGCTCGAGACCCCGGCCGGCGGCGGCAGACACGAGCGCCGCGTGAACAAGATCATGGATATCGAGCAGAGGTTTCTGAGACCATGAACCGGCTCCTCAAACGATGAACATGAGCCTGGATAACGCCGCGCTGGAGCGGATCATTGAGCAGATCACGCACGAGGTCCTGGTCCTCGTGCGGGGGGGCACGCTCCCGAGCCAGGGCCAGCCCGGCCGCGCCCCTGCCCTCTCGGCCCAGAACTATGTGGACCGTGTCCAGCCGGTCGTTCGGGCCGGTGCGGACCGAATCGCCGCCACTCTAGGCGTGGCTCCGACCGATGGCAGCCTCGCCCCGTTGATCGACCACACGCTTCTGAAGCCGGACGCGACTCAGGACCAGGTCGCGCAGCTCTGCTACGAGGCCCGGAAATGTGAGTTCGCCTCGGTGTGCGTCAATCCATCGCACGTGAAGCTCTGCTCGGACCTCCTCAAAGACTCGCCGGTTCGCGTGTGCACCGTGGTCGGTTTCCCGTTGGGCGCCACCTCCACGGAAACCAAGGTATTCGAGGCCCAGAAGGCGATTCGGGACGGCGCCACCGAGGTCGATATGGTGATCAATGTCGGGGCCCTCAAATCCCGGGACTATGAGCTGGTCGAGCGGGATATCGCCTCGGTGGCCCGCGCCGCCCATGCCGGGGGCTCGATTCTCAAGGTGATTATCGAGGCCGCGCTGCTTACCGACGAGGAGAAAGTCGCAGCCTGCCAGCTCGTGAAGGTTGCGGGAGGTGACTTCGTGAAGACGTCCACCGGGTTCGGGCCGGGGGGAGCGACCGCAGAGGACGTGGCGCTGATGAGACGGGTCGTCGGGCCGAATCTGGGCGTAAAGGCGTCCGGAGGTATTCGCACTCTCGCCGATGCAGAGAAGATGATCGCCGCTGGAGCCAGCCGGATCGGCGCCAGCGCCAGCGTGAAGATCGTTCAGGGAGCCAAGACATGACGCAGAAGCAGATTGACCTTCGCACATATGCCTTTCTCGACAGCCTTCAGCCGCAGCACGCGGCTTACCTCGGCACGGTGGCCCGCGGGTTCCTGCCGCTGCCCGGCGACACGTCGCTGTGGATCGAGATCTCCCCGGGCATCGAGGTCAACAGGATCACGGACATCGCACTCAAGTCCACCCGGGTGCGTCCCGGGATGCAGATCGTGGAGCGGCTGTTCGGTCTCCTGGAGGTGCATCACGAGATTCAGGCCGAGGTCCGGGCGGCCGGAGCGGCCATCCTCCAAGCACTGGGCGTCGAGGAGACGGAGCGGCTCAAGCCGCGGGTGATCTCGAGCCAGATCATTCGCAACATCGACCCGCATCAGGTGCAGCTGGTGAACCGGATGCGCTTCGGCCACATGCTGCTGGCCGGCCAGACCCTCTACGTACTGGAAGTCGAACCGGCCGGATATGCCGCCCTGGCAGCGAATGAGGCTGAGAAAGCATCCAATCTGAACATCCTGGAGGTTCGCGCGTTCGGAAGCTTCGGGCGCGTGTACCTGGGTGGTGAAGAACAGGACATCATGGCGGGCTACGGAGCGGCCGTGGCCGCCATTGAGGGCATCGATGGTAGAGAAATCGAGGCCAAGAAGCGCTAGCTGGGGCTAGTGCGGAGCAACGAGATGCAGCAGGTGATCGAGCGAACACGGCGCGGGAGGACCGCGCATTCCATGTCATCAGGAGGACACAATGGCTGAAGAGTACGGCGCGATTGAAGCACTGGGCATGATCGAGACCCGGAGCTACGCGGCGATGGTCGAGGCGGCCGACGCGATGGTCAAGGCCGCCAGAGTCGAGCTCGTTGCGTACGAGAAGACCGGAGGCGGGTACGTCACGGCCGTTGTGCGGGGCGATGTGGCCGCCGTAAAGGCGGCGGTGGACGCGGGCGCTCGGGGCGCTGAGAAGATCGGCGAGCTCGTGGCGATCCACGTCATTCCGCGTCCGCATGCGAACGTCGAGAACACGCTTCCGGTCAGCCGGTCGGCTGAAGGAGCCAAGGCCGCCAAGAAGTAGCCGAAGGGAGCCGCCAATGCTGGTAGGAAAGGTGGTCGGGACGGTCGTAGCGTCCCAGAAGGAGCCGTCCCTGGAAGGGCTGAAACTTCTGCTGCTCAAGCAGCTCGATGTCGAGGGTAATGAGACCGGAGGCAACCTGGTCGCGGCGGACGCTGTGGGCGCTGGCCTGGGCGAGGTGGTGCTGTACGCCACCGGCAGTTCGGCCCGTCAAACCAAGGTGACCCAGAACCGGCCGTGTGATGGAGTGATCATGGCCATTGTGGACACGCTCGAGGTGGACGGCGAGGTGACGTACGACAAGGCCGGGGTTGGATGATGATCACCGACACGCAGATTGAGGGCGTGATCGACCGGGTCATGTCCGAGCTCCATCATCCGGAGGCGGGCGCGCACGGCCCGCGGCCGACACCCGTGATCAGCCCTTCCCCACCGCCTCCTTCAACGTCTCCCAAGCACGGAGACAACCTGTTTCCCGACGTGGACAGCGCGGTGAGCGCCGGGCGGAAAGCGTTCGCCCAGCTTCAGGATCTGCCGCTCTCCGTGCGCGAGCGCATGATCGCCCACGTCCGACGCACAATGCGCGAGAACGCGCAGCCACTGGCGTACGAGGCGTGGCAGGAAACAGGGATGGGCCGCTTCGAGGACAAGATCGAGAAGGTGCTCCTCAACGCCGACAAGTCGCCCGGCCCGGAATCCCTCAACACCACCGCGTGGACCGGAGACGGGGGCCTCACTGTGGTGGAGTACGCGCCGCACGGACTCATCGGCTCGATCATCCCCAGCACCAATCCGATATCTACCGTGGTGTCGAACACGATATGCATGGTCTCGGCTGGGAACGCGGTCCTATTCAACGCTCACCCCGGAGCCACGACGTGCTCCAACAAGACGGTGCAGCTCATTAACGACGCGATCATCGAGGCCGGTGGCCCGGCCAACCTGGTCTCGGCCGTGGCAGAACCCACAATCGACACGGCCAACGGACTCATGACCCACAAAGACATCAATCTCCTTACGGTCACTGGCGGCGCTGGAGTTGTGAAGGCTGCGATGGCGAGCGGGAAGCGGGCCATCTGCGGCGGGCCAGGAAATCCGCCGGTGGTAGTGGATGAGACGGCTGACATCGAGCAGGCCGGACGCGACATCGTACGTGGCGCGTCCTTCGACAACAACATCATTTGTACGGATGAGAAGGAGACCTTTGCGGTCGCTTCTATCGCCGACGACCTGAAGCGAGCCATGTGCCGGCACGGCGCGGTCGAGATTGATTCCGCTCAGCTTGAACGCCTCAAGCCATCGATCTTCACGGAAGTCCCGCCCCGCGGACGGCACGGCACCATGAACCGCGAGTTCATCGGCCAGAACGCCAACGTGCTCCTGCGCGCGATAGGTATCGAGGCGGGAGACGAGGTGCGGCTTATCGTGGCCGAGGTCGAACGGGACGATCAGCTCGTGTTCTCTGAGCAGATGATGCCGGTCCACCCCGTGGTGCGTGTCCGGGACGCAAACGAAGGAATCGACCTCAGCAAGGTGGCGGAGCACGGGTTCCGTCATACCGCCGTGATGCACTCGAAGAACCTCGACAGCCTGAGCCGCATGGCCCGCGTCATGAACTGCAGCATCTTCGTCAAGAACGGGGCTTCATTCGATGGCCTGGGCTACGGCGGCGAGGGCTACTGCTCGTTCACGATCGCCAGTCCCACCGGTGAGGGAGTGACGAGTCCGGTCAGCTTCAGCCGCATCCGGCGGTGCGTCCTCAAAGACTATTTCCGGATCGTTTAGCGCGCGCGTGATCGAACCGGCCTTGGCCTTGATCGACTTCTCCAGCATCGCGTCCGGCATTCAGGCCGCGGATGCAATGGTGAAGCGGGCCCCGGTAGGCACGATTCGGGCCGGAACGGTTCAGCCCGGCCGGTACCTGGTGCTCGTCGGCGGAGAGGTGGCAGACGTCGAGGAAGCGCTATCCGCCGGGCGTACTATCGGAGGCTCGAGCGTACTCGGGCATGTGTTCCTGCCAAGTGTTCACCCGGAGGTTGTGGAGGCCATCGTGGGTAGCCGCGCCCCCGCCCCTACCGACGCGCTGGGCGTCGTTGAGACCAACACTGCCGCTGCCGCCATCAATGCCGCCGACGCGGGCATCAAGAGCGCGCTGGTGCAACTCGTCGAGATTCGTCTCGCAGACGGTCTCGGCGGCAAGGGAATCGTGCTCTATTCAGGCGTCGTAGCTGACGTGGAGATAGCCGTCGAGAGCGGCAGCGGTGCGGTCGAACCTGGTCTGCTGGTGAACCAGGTGATCATCCCGCAGCTGCATCCCGAGATTTGGGACAATATCTCTGACGCCACGCCGTTCAGCGAGCGTGTCGGCGGCGCCAGACCGTCCGTGGCGTCCGCACCGGCCGTGGCCGGCACACAAGCGGTGGAAACCGCATGAAGTTCGCGCGCGTGATAGGAACGGTGGTGGCCAGCCATAAGTACGAGGGGCTCGAGGGGGTCAAACTCCTCTTGGTTCAGCCCTTGGACCGGGACCTGGCACCGCGCGGCACGGCTCAGGTCGCGGCCGACGCCACCGCTCAGGCCGGGCCCGGGAGCCTGGTCTTCACCGTCGCCAGCCGCGAGGCCGCGCAGGCCATGCCCGAGCTCTTCGTCCCCGTTGATTTGGCGATTACCGGAATCGTGGACGATGTCCACAGGACGGCCTGACGTGTATCTCGGCAAGGTCGTCGGATCCGTCGTCGCGACGATCAAGATCCAGCACCTCGAAGGCCGCCGCCTGCTCCTGGTGAGCAAGCTCGACACGGAGGGGAACGAGACGGACCAGTATGACATCGCGGTCGATACGGTCAGCGCCGCTCCCGCCGATACCGTGCTCGTCCTGGATGAAGGAAACGGCGCGCGTCAGATCCT
>JAZGCO010000119.1:0-27378 GCA_036476995.1 Gemmatimonadota bacterium | reverse complement strand
TGTTGCCCGTCCCGCGACCAACGTCGAACTACACCGGATCACGGCTGATTCGGGCGGCGTCGTCGATCAAACGATCAGCGGAGCAGATGGCTCTTTCCTGCTTAGCGTCGCACGCGAAGACGATCCCGGTGCGGTGTGGCTCGCTGTGGCGCGGCACCTGGGTGTTTCGTACTTCGGCCCGGCCGTGCACCCCGGTGCAGATCCGCCTCGCCCGTATGTAATCCAGGTATTCGACACCACCGTCGTCGCCTCGCCGGAGGACGCGGATCTGGTAGCCCGCCGGGTGGCGATTACCCCGGGAGTGGACGCGGAGGGCCGAACGGCGGTGGCGGAGCTATTGGATGTCCGCGGTCCTGGTGATCGGGCGGTGGTCAGGGCCTCGCCGGGCGAGCCCGTATGGGAGACCGTGCTGCCGGAGGGGGCCTCTTCTTTCGCCGCGCTTCCTGGCGGTGTTCCGGCCGAGGCCCTTTCGAGGCGAGGCGACACCGTTTCCGTGGCGGCTGCGTTGTCGCCCATGGGCCTCAGGATCGGTTTCCGGTATCTGGTGCCCGGTGGCACTCTACGGCTGCCCACTCCCCAGGCTGCGTCGGAGTTCGTTATCCTCGTCGATGAGAGGCTGGGCAGGGTTGACGTACCTGGTTTCACACCGGCGAGTCGGGGCCGGGAGGCCGACTCCGGAGATTCGGCCATGGCCCGGTTCACGGCGGTGGGTGTCGCGAGAGGGGCTGCCGTGGACATCGTATTCGAGCCCAGAGGCGACTCCGGGTCCGGTCCAGCCTGGGTGTGGATTGGTGTGGGTGCCCTGCTGACCGCCGCCGCTGCGGCCAGCGCTCGGCGGGGCAGCGGCCCGCCGGTAGCCACTTAGGCCCGGACGAGGAAGATACGTACGTGGATCTATCAATTGCAGTCGTTCTCGGTGCGCTTGCTTCATCTGCCGTAACGCCGGCGCCGCAAGCGACGGGCGACACCATCCGGCTGACCGACGATGAAGGCCGGAGCGTAACGCTGGCCGCGCCGCCGACTCGGATCATCTCGTTGGTTCCGAGTGCGTCCGAGATTCTGTTTGAGATTGGGGAAGGGCACCGTCTCGTGGCGCGGTCGAGATTCGATGACTATCCGCCGGCCGTTCTGGAACTGCCTAGCGTGGGCGATGCGATTCGGCCGGCCGCCGAGCTGGTACTGGCGCACCGGCCCGATCTGGTTCTGATGGTAGGGGGAGCGGACAACCGCCGCGCGGTTGAGGAATTCACTCGCCTGGGCATCGCGGCGCTCGTGATTCGAATTAATACTTTTGAGGATCTGGAGCGCAACATTCGAAGATTCGGCCAGCTAACCGGGAGCGATTCGGCCGCCTCCCGGCTGTGGGAGAGGCTGCAAGGTCAGCTCGACGCGGTAGCCGATCTGACGAAGGGTCTCAGCCGTCCCTCGGTCTACTATGACGTGGCGTATCCTCCTGCCTTCACGATCGGCGCACAGAGCTACCTGGATTCCCTGATCTCCCTGGCCGGCGGGCGGAACGTGTTCGGTAGCGTGAACGCGCCGTCTCCGCAGGTTGGTCTCGAGGCCATCGCGGCACGCGAGCCGGAGATCCTGATTCGGCCGCTTAGCCGAAACTCGGCCTACAATCCCCTGGACCCGGCAAGCCGACCAGGCTGGTCGGCAGTCCCGGCGGTTCGAAACGGGAAGATCCGGACCGTGGACGCGGACTTGCTGCACCGGCTCGGGCCCCGGATCGGCCGTGCGGCTCAGGCCCTGGCTGTGGCAATTCACCCCGAACTGGCTGAGCGAACTGGCGGCGGCGAGTGACGATACGCCCACTGTTCATCACCGCGGCGCTTCTGGCTGTGAGTCTTGTGATCGGCGTCGTTGTGGGTCCGGCGGCGTACAGCATCCATGAGCTTCAAGAGGCTCTGTTCTCGGGGCAGGAAGGGCCGGCACGCACAATTCTGCTGTCGATTCGGTTTCCGCGGGTTGTCGCCGCCGCCCTGGTGGGCGCCAGCCTGGCGCTGTCAGGAACCATTTTTCAGGCCGTCCTCCGGAACCCACTCGCGGAACCTTACCTTCTGGGTGTGCAGGCGGGCGCGGCGCTCGGCGCGGCAACCGCGATCACCTTTGGCCTGACCACCTTCGGGTCCCTGACTCTGCCGCTAACGGCTCTGGTGGGCGCTCTTCTGGCGATCGGAGTCGTGTTTCGGGTGGCCAGAGTATCCGAGCAGCTGGACACTCACGTACTGTTGCTCGCGGGCGTCGTATCCAGCTCGTTCTTCGTGGCCGTTCTCTTACTTCTGCTCACGCTGGCCAGCACCGACAGTCTCCAATCGGCCTTCTTTTGGACCCTGGGCAACCTGGGCGGGGTTTCCTGGAGAATGATACTCGTCCTCGCGGCCTGGCTCATTCCATCGTTTATCGTCTCTCTGGCCAAGGCGAGAGATCTGAACGCGCTTGCTCTGGGTGAGGAGACAGCGGCATCACTCGGGACCGAGGTCGAATCGGAGAAGCATCTGGCCTATTTTCTGGCTTCACTCCTGGCTGCTGCGGCGGTAAGTGTGGCGGGTGTCATAGGATTTATAGGTCTCGTAGTGCCGCATACTGTACGCCTGCTGTGGGGCGCCGACCACCGAATGCTGATTCCCACCAGCTTTCTTGGCGGTGCAGCGGTCCTTGTCCTGGCTGACGCGGCCGGTAGGACCGTGGCCAGCCCGCTGGAGATCCCCGTGGGTGTCGTCACCGCATTCGTCGGCGTCCCGTTCTTTCTCGCACTTCTGCGCCGCGGATACGCTCGATGAGCTTTGAGCTCAAGGACGTCTGGTTCAGATACTTCGGGGCGAAGCGCCCGGCCCTGGCCGAGGTATCGGCATCGTTTCCAGCTGGAAAGCACACGGTCATTCTGGGCCCGAACGGAGCGGGTAAAACGACGCTGTTCCGCGTCATGCTCGGTCTTGTAGTACCTGGCAGCGGTTCTGCCGCGTATGAGGGCCGAATGAGCCAGGAATGGTCGCGTAGGGAGCTCGCGAAGCGATGCGGCGTCGTGAGCCAGGAGCCCGGAAACATGTTTCCGTTCAAGGTTCGTGAAATGGTGGAGATGGGGCGAAACCCGCATGTGGGATCCTGGCGTAACCTGAGTACTGAGGACGAGGCCATCATTGAGCAGGCGCTGGAGCGGACCGACCTGCTGGACCTGGCGGACCGAACTGTGTCGAATCTCTCGGGCGGAGAGCTTCAGCGAGTCAAGTTGGCCCGGGCTCTGGCGCAGTCTCCGGCTACGCTGCTTCTGGATGAACCCACGGCCCACCTGGACCTGGGCCATGAGATGGAGATCTTTTCGCTACTTCGCCAATTAACTGAAAATGAACAATTTACCGTGATCACTATCACCCATAACATGAGCCTCGCGAGCCGGTTCGCGGATCATGTCGTCCTGCTTGATGGAGGACACGTGCTGGCGGCCGGAGCCCCACGCGAGGTCCTTGAGCCCGGGTTGCTAAAGAAAGCTTTCGGCTGGCCTGTGCGGGTGGAGGATGAGGGATCATTGGGCCTTCAGATCGTGCCGCTGGAGCCGTAACTTCCTGCCGTGCCCATCATCACAAGCCGCTGTCTCGTCTTGCAGTCTCGTCCGTTTGGAGACACCAGCAAGATTTTGCGCCTCCTAACCGTGGACCGTGGCCCCGTTTCGGTTATCGCTCGCGGAGCGTTGCGGCCCAAGAGCCGGATCTCAGGCGTGACGGAGCCGTTCGCCGAGGGTGTGGCCACGCTCTACCTGAAACCCAATCGGGACCTTCACACCCTGTCTTCATTCGAGCTCATATGCGCCCGGCAGGGTCTGGGCGCCGACATGGGCAGGTTCGTGGCCGCCTCGCTTCTGTCTGAACTGGTGTTGCGTTTGGCGCCGCAGGAAGCCGACTCGGAGCTGTTCGAGGTCCTCAGAGGTGGCCTCGATGTGCTGCTGGCCGTCTCAGGCGAAGAGGTGGCGAGTGCCGGCCTGGTTCAGATCTGGAGACTCGTCCGGCATCTCGGCTTTTCTCCTGCCCTCGATGGGTGCTCTCGGTGCGGCCGAAGTCTTGGCCCGGGCGAGGGAGCCCGGTTCGACACGGCCCTGGGCGGCGTGCAGTGCGGGGACTGCGGGGGCACGGGGACTCGGCTGACCTACGAAGAACTGGATCAGATGCGAGCCCTCGTGGAGGGCCGGCCCAGGCCAGAGCAGGCCATCGGTCCCGAGCAGCTTCAGATACTGACGGACTTTGTACGATATCACCCGGCCGATGGTGTGAGGTTGCGCTCTCTCGACTATCTCGCCAGCGGTCTGCTGTCGTGAAGGCGTTCGTGCTGGGCACGGCGGGTCACGTGGACCACGGAAAGACGACCCTGGTTAAGGCCCTTACCGGGACGGACACCGATCGTTGGCGCGAGGAAAAGGAGCGGGGCTTGACCATCGATCTGGGTTTCGCCCGGCTCGACCTGGGCCAGGAGTTTGAGATCGGCGTAGTCGATGTTCCGGGTCACGAGGATTTTGTCAAGAACATGCTCGCCGGTGCGACGGGCCTCGATCTGCTCCTCCTGGTCGTGGCAGCTGACGAAGGGCCGATGCCACAGACACGAGAGCATCTGGCGATCGCCCACATGCTTGGAATCCGGCACGGAATCGTCGCCTTCACCCGCATAGATATAGCCGAGCCGGAATGGATCGACATGGCGGAGGAGGCTGTTCGGGAAGAACTCGAAACAGTACTCGGCCACGCGAACTGGCCGATTCTACACGTGTGTGCGCCCACGGGCCACGGCCTGGACGAGCTGAAGGCGGAGATTCTGAAACAGGCCAACGGGATCGCAGAGCGAGATGCCCACGATGTTGCCCGACTACCCGTGGACCGTTGCTTCAGCATTGCCGGCGCGGGAGCGGTCGTCACAGGAACCCTGTGGAGCGGCTCCATCGGAGTCGGAGATCGGGCCCAGGTTCTTCCGCTCGGAAGATCAGTTCGGATCCGATCCGCTCAGGTGCATGGGGAGTCTCGGCAGCGGGTTGAGGCCGGCCGCCGTTGCGCGCTCGCTCTCGTGGGCGTGGATGCAGCCGAGGTCGTCAGGGGAGCCACGATCGTGCGTGGGGCACCCTGGGAGGCGGTGCCAAGCTTAGGGGCCGGGATCCACGTTCTTCCTACATCAAGCCGTCGTCTCGAGCACCGTCAGCGGGTCCGTCTGTTTCTCGGCACCTCCGAAGTCATGGCCAGAGTCCAGCTGCCGAGCGAAGAGCCGCTGCGCCCAGGGGACAACGCGTGGATCGTCCTGCAATGTGAGGAACCGATCCTGGCTCGGGTCAGAGACCGCTTCATTCTGCGCTTCTATTCCCCGATCCACACGATAGGGGGCGGAACCGTCGCCGAGCTTCATCCACCCTTCGTCTGGCGGGAGCGAACGGCCGACTGGCAGGCGATCATCGGCGAGGATACGGCCGAGTCGGTGCGCGCGGTGTTGCGGCTGACGGCGGGCCGCGGCGTAGGCCGTGACGAGCTGCCCCTGGTTACGGGGCACACGGTCTCCGCCCTGGAAGCAATCCAGGTCGCGGACCTGGGCGGCACGGTCGAGCTAGGCACACGGTGGTTCGATGCCGCCGCCCTGAGTCAGCTGAAGCAAATCGTTCTCGCCGAACTGGAGCGGGGGCAAGAGGCTGACCGCCGGGCCGCGGGGATCTCGCTGGAGGGCCTTCGGGCCGCGTGTGTAGCCGCGGGAGAGCCTGTCGCTCCGGAGCTGCTGGAGAGAGCGCTCATGGATCTGAAACGCGAAGACGAGCTGCACATCGAGGGGCCGCTCGTCCGACTTCCTGGGCACGAGCCGCGGCTCACGGGCCCGGAACGAGAAAAGCTATCCAGCCTGCTCGAGTTCATCCGGGCCGGAGGTCTGCAGCCGCCTTCGCTTACCGAGATAGACAGGCTTCTCGGGGACGACACGGGCCTGCGAGCCGACCTTCTGAGGATCCTCCTGGCCAGCAAAGAGCTGGTAGCCATAACGCCGGAGCTGTATGTGTCGGGCGAGGCGGCGCAGAGATTGGTGGAGTTGGCGTGCGAGGTCCTTCAGGCGGAGGGCACTGCCACGCCCGCAGGATTTCGCTCCGCGCTCAACGTCTCGCGGAAGTATCTCATTCCGTTGCTCGAGTACCTGGACCGAACGGGAGTCACTCGCCGAACTCCGGAGGGCCGGGTGCTGGCCCAGCGGCCTCGCGTCGTAGAGCCACGCTAGACGCCTTTTTCTTCCAGCAAGGCCAGGAACTCGTCGGACGTCTCGATCTCGGACAGCCGCTGCGGTACGTCTGCTTCCTTTCCGAACTGGGCGATTCGGCCCAGGACCGGTAGATACTGGTTTGAGACCTCGATGGGTGGCGCCACGATCATGAAAATGTGCTGGACCGGTTTCTTGTCGATCGCGTTGAAATCGATTCCCGAAGAACGGCGGCCGAAGGCCACTCGCAGCCGGTTTACCACGAGGGATCGGCAATGCGGAATCGCGATCTGCCGGCCGATTCCGGTTGACCCAAGATTTTCCCGGCGCTTCAGCATCTTGAACAGAATGCTCTGCGCCTTTTCCTCTTCGGTAAGTGTCGAAACCAACTCCCTGAGGACGTCGTCTCTGGTCTCGCCCGCCAGGTCGAGGTTAATGGAATCGGGCGCAAAGAAATCACGTAGCCGCATGTATCTTCATCCAAGCAACAGTATGTTTTTCGCAGGCACAATCGGTGTGCATGGCCGTCCAGTATATTGGAAGCCTGGAAAGGCTGTCAAAGAGAGCCGGATGCGCCCCTGCTTCACGGGCACTCCGTCAGGTTTGACGGAACGAATCCTGCGGGTTAGTGTTTACAGCGTGCATTGGGAGACCGCTCGCCGCGGTCTCTTTTGCATGGCAGGGCGGGCGCGAAAATGGGCGTTCTCCCGCAATCGATATTTGAAAACATGGGGGTGACTTAGATTCGACGCGTCTGTGGAAGTCGTGGTAGCGTGCCGAGGTGCTCGGTTCCTCGCTAAACACCGGGAAAACCATAATTGCCAACGATAACTTGGCTCTGGCCGCGTAACTTAACGTAGCCCGTCTACCGATCTGCCCGCCCGAGGCGGGTCGGCTGGACGTCGATAATTCGGGCTGGCAGGGTGTGTGCGCCGCGTGCGCGCCCCGCGAGATGGCGAAAGCCTAGCGTGGCTGGTCTCGGAGTCGGCCGTCGGTGAGCCTTCCGCGATGAGAACAATTGCCGAATACGCACGTAGAGACCTTGATGGAAATATTCGCGGACCCGGGTGCAATTCCCGGCACCTCCATCATTTTGTCCGTGGCGCACATGCGCCACGGTTTTTTTGTTGGTCCACCTGACGAGGCTGCCCGTGCTAGACGAGCTACTGGACAAACTCAATTCGGAAGCGGAAGAGCTTCTGCACGAGCTGAACGTTACCCTGCCGGCCCATATCGAGACGGCGGTCGCGCTGGGCGATCTGAAGGAAAATTCAGAGTACCACGCCGCCCTCGATCGCCAGCAGTTCGTACGTGCCCGGCTGGATCACCTCTCACGCCGGCTGTCCGAGATTTCGAAGATGGATCTGGATACGATCCCCAAGAATCTGGTCGGTTTCGGTTCTCAGGTCGAACTGCTCGATCTGGATGACAAGACCGTCGAGCGGTATACCATTGCCTTTGGCGATATTATCGATTTCGAGAAAGCCGAGATTTCAATGGCTTCGCCCATCGGAAAAGCTTTGCTCGGAAAAGCGGAGGGGGACGAGGTCAACGTGGCGTTGCCGACAGGAACGATCCGCTACCGGATCAACTCCTTTACAACCCTGCATGACATGGCGGACAAGTCGGACGGCTAGAATATGCTGATCGGTGGCACGTACCGATCGGGGTCCTCCTGAACCGCCTTGAGCAAAGAATTCAGCTCGCCTACCGTTTTCAGCAATTCTTCGTACATACGGTCGTCCGTCAGCAGCTTGCCGGCAGTACCCTGGCCAGCTTGCATCGAGGCGAGCAATGAATCCGAGCGGCGAACCGTACTCCGCAGAGCCAGGTAGAGCGAGTCGGACCGAAGCATCCGGCCCAACGTACCTTCGCCGGCCGCGACGATGCTCGTCAGCGTGTCAAAGGCGGCCACGGACGAGCGAAGCGAATGATACAGGACGTCGTCCGTAAGGAGCTGAACGAGCGACGAACTGTCCGAGGCCACTCCCGCCAGTAGCTCATCCAGACTCTGGCTGATCGAAACGATTCGGGTGTAGAGCGCATCGTCCGTCACCAATTGGCCGATCGTGCCCTGGCCGGCCAGGAACCCGCTGGTGAGATCGGCCAGGTTGCGAGTGAGCTCAGTCAGGTCTTCCACCGCGAGGGCACCCTCTGCGATCAGCGCATCGTAATCAGTCGAGCCTGCAGACGGCACGGTATCGCCCGGCATCAGGACACGAGCCTCGGCGGTGCCTGGCCGGATATCGATGACCTTGTCTCCGAGCAGTCCCTGCGTCCTGACCTGGGCCCGCGAGTCGGATCGGATCTGGTTTTGCACTTCCAAATTGATCGCCAGCCAAACGGCGACAGCCTCGCCACTGGCCGGGCGATCCTCAGGTTCGATCAGTTCCACCTGGTCCACCTGACCCACGCTTTGTCCCGCCAGCTGGACCACCGCGCCGGGGGCCAATCCCGCCGCCGTCCGGAGAGTCGTCACGAGGCGGTACCTCTCGCCGAACACGTGCCCCGAGCCCCCTATCCGAAGGACAGCGAAGGTGAGTAAGCCGAGCGCCAGAATCAATACGATTCCGACCCGGACATGCTCTCGGGTGACGGGCGTTCCTTGCCTCACGGTCCTCGCCTGACTCGAGGTCTACTACCGAAGAAACTCGCGAACATACTCATGCTGGGATGCGGTCATCTCTTCCGGGGCGCCGATGAACACGATCTTTCCAGCCGACAATAGAGCTACCCGGTGGCTGATGCGGAAGGCCGACTTGATATCATGCGTGACGACTATGGAGCTCACGCCCAGCTCACTCTGCAGCTTACGGATCAACTCATTTATAGTGCGTGTGGTAATGGGATCGAGGCCGCTGGTGGGCTCGTCGTAGAGCAGCATCGCCGGCCGGTCTACGATAGCCCGAGCCACCCCCACCCGTTTCTGCATGCCTCCGCTGAGCTCGGCCGGGAGGAGCGAGCCGACTCTCTCCGCATCCAAATCGACGAACTCGAGAGCCTCCTGCACCCGCAGGTCGATCTCCTCCTCTGTGAACCCACCCTCTTCGCGTAGCGGGAACGCGACGTTCTCATCCACGGTGAGTGAATCAAACAGGGCGGCGCCCTGAAACACCATTCCCATATCCTTGCGCATGGCAAGCACCTCGTCATTGCTGGCCCGCCCGATGTCGCGGCCATGCACCAGGATTTCACCCGCCGTTGGTAAGGCAAGCCCGAGGACGAGCCGCAGGATGGTGGATTTGCCGGCGCCGCTGCCTCCAAGGACGGACAGGGTCTCTCCCTCGAACAGCCTGAGGGACACCCCGTCCAGGACAGTGTGGTCGTCGAAGGCCAGGTACACGTCCCTGAGCTCGGCCGCGACTCCGCCCGCGCCGCTTAGCTCTTCGGTCAAGATTCGACCAGGAACGTGATGAGTAGCTGCGTCACGAAATAGTCAGTCGCCAGGATCAGAATCGAGGATGCCACGACCGCGCGTGTCGCGGCCTGGCCCACGCCCTCCGTCCCGCCGGTAGCGCGCAGCCCATAGAAACAGCTTGTGATCGCGATCACCCCGCCGAACACGAGCGGCTTAAGAAGCCCGCCGAGCAGATCGATCGGCACGTAGCGGAAGATGAAACCTGTCTCAGCCAGGGTGACCCATACGGAGCGGATGTACAGGTCGACGGTGAGGCCGAGCTTCAGCGTGGCGATGAGCAACCCGCCGAACACCGCCACCACATCCATTATGATCGTGAGGATCGGGAGCATGAGCAGGCAGGCTACGTAACGGGGTACGACAAGCTTGCGGATGGGATCCACGCCCATTGTCTTCAGGGCGTCGATCTGCTGCGTCACGCGCATGGCCCCCAACTCGGCGGCCATGCCCGAGCCCGCCCGGCCCGCCACCATCAGCGCGGTGAGGACAGGCCCCAGCTCGCGCACTGTGCTCGCACCCACCAACCGCCCGATATAAATAGTCGCGCCGAACTGTTTCATCTCGACGGCCGATTGCAAGGCGAGCACCATTCCGGTAAACAGGCCGGTCAGAACGACGATACCGATGGACCCGACGCCGATAACGTCCATCTGGACCGTAGCGTCGTGCGGATATAGGGGTCGCGACACAGAAGCAGCCATGGTGCGCCACAGGAGGACAAAGTATTCCTGGGTGATCAGGGCCCAGCGTGTGAGAATCCCTTTGGGGATTACAAAAAGAGAGCGCTTCGTATCGCTGGGAGGCATCGAGCGTCTTTGACTCCGTCCCGGATCTCCGCTATGTTCGCGCCCGGCGTGTCCGGCACCATCTGCCTCGCGCACCCTGTTACGTTACAACATCTTACACAACCAAGCCCCGCGAGGCCGCGAGTAGCGGCAGGTTACTGGTGCAGCCACGAAGGCGCAAGGCGGCACAGGGTACCACGAGTCGGGTCACTTTGGAGAATCGCATGCCGACGGACATCGAGATTGCACAAGAAGCGAGTCTGCGACCGATCGAGGATGTGGCCGCCGAGATCGGACTGGGTCCGGCGGACCTACGGCCCTACGGCCACCACATGGCCAAGATCCGGCTTGAATCGCTTGAGGGCAGGGAGGCATCCGGCCGGCTGGTACTGGTGACCGGGATCAGTCCCACTGCGGCTGGAGAGGGCAAGTCTACGGTTTCAGTCGGACTGGCTCAGGCGCTTCGCCGTCTGGGTCACAGGCCGGTCCTGTGTCTTCGCGAACCGTCTCTGGGTCCGGTGTTCGGAATCAAGGGCGGCGCCGCCGGGGGTGGATACTCCCAGGTCCTTCCAATGGACGAAATCAACCTGCACTTCACAGGTGATTTTCACGCCATCACCTCAGCCCACTCACTGCTGTCGGCAGCGCTCGACAACCAACTTCACAGAGGCAACCCGCTCGATCTGGATGTTCGGCGCATCAACTGGAAGCGGTGCGTGGACATGAACGACCGAGCGCTCAGGAACGTGGTGATCGGCCTGGGCGGGCCTGCCGCAGGTGTCCCGCGCGAAGAGAGTTTCGCGATTACGGCGGCGTCTGAGATCATGGCCATTTTCTGCCTGGCGCGTGACCTGTCCGATTTCGAAGACCGTGTGTCACGGATCGTGCTGGGCGTCAGGTCTGATGGCAGCCTGGTTCGGGCTGGCGAGCTGAACGTCCAGGGAGCCATGGCACTTCTCATCAGGGACGCGTTGGCACCCAACCTCGTACAGACCCTCGAAGGTGGTCCAGCTCTCGTACACGGCGGCCCGTTCGCCAATATTGCCCACGGCTGTAACTCGTTGATCGCCACCTCCGCTGGTCTGAAGTTGGGCGACATCGTCATCACGGAGGCGGGTTTTGGTTCAGAGCTGGGCGCAGAGAAATTCTTCGACATCAAATGTAGGGCCGGAGGACTGCGTCCCGAGGCTGCCGTCATGATCGCCACCATACGGGCGCTCAAGATGCATGGTGGTGTGGCCAAGGAAGACCTGGGCGCCACGAACCCCGAAGCGGTCACCGGCGGCCTGCCCAATCTGGAGCACCACATTGACAACGTGCGGCAGTTCGGCGTGCCGGTGGTCGTGGCCATCAACCGGTTCACCAGTGACTCAGACGAAGAAGTTGCCGCCGTGCGTTCCATGTGCGAAGCCTCGGACGTCGCGGTGGCCGAATGTGAGGTGTGGCAGCACGGCGGAGCCGGGGGAGAGGCTCTGGCAGAGAAGATTATGGAGGTCCTCGCGGCTGGCACCGCCGACTTTGAGCCTCTGTACGCTCTCGACCTGTCGATCCGGGAGAAACTGGAGACGGTGGCGAGGAAGGTCTACGGGGCTGACGGCGTGGTCCTACTTCCCGCCGCCGCCAGGGAGGCCGAGCGCCTGGAGGCGGCGGGGCTCGGCAACCTTCCGATATGCGTCGCCAAGACCCAGTATTCGCTGAGCGACGACGCGTCGCGGCGTGGACGGCCCAGCGGCTTCGACATCACGGTCCGCGAGCTGCGGGTCTCCGCGGGCGCTGGATTCATCGTGGCCTTTAGCGGCAACGTAATGATCATGCCGGGGCTGCCGGCCCGTCCGGCGGCCGAAGCGATGCGCGTGCATCCCGACGGTACTATCGAGGGACTGTTCTGATGGCAAACACGAGAGCGGTTCACACAGAACGCGCGCCAGCGGCTGTCGGCCCGTATTCGCAGGGAGTGCTGGCCGGGGAATTCTTCTTCTCAGCTGGCCAGGTGGGCCTGGATCCAGCCACCGGCGAGTTCGTCGGGGGCGACATCGTGTCACAGACCAGACAGGTGTTCCGGAACCTGGCAGCCGTATTGGAGGCCGCTGGACTCTCGTTCCGGAACGTTGTGAAGACTAATGTATTCCTTGCCGACATGTCCGACTTCGGAGTAGTGAACGCGATCTATGCCGAGCACTTCGAGGAGCCGTATCCCGCCAGATCGACCGTGGCGGCGGCGGAACTCCCGAAGGGCGCGCGGGTCGAGATCGATATCGTGGCCAGGACGGACTAACGCGAATACAAGGGAGCGGATGGTGGCTGGTGTTGCCAGCGGTCTTCAAAACCGCATCGGGGTGCGAGCAGCGTCCCGGGTGGGTTCGATTCCCACACGCTCCCGCCACACGCCGGTCGCGGAGGCTTGTCGGCGGAGAATGGTCCGGCCAGCCCGCCGCGTCCTCAGTGTGTTGGTCGTATTTCTCGGCGCCGGCATTGAGCTGCCAGCCGCTGCTTGGAGCCAGGATGCGGAACCCGCCGGCGCACCCGTGCCCCCGGCCGCAGATTCAGCGGTCTCCGATTCGGCGGCGATCCTGCCGTCCGTCGTGCCAGCCGAGTCGCCGGAATCCTCCGAGGACACTGGTGGTCGTCCCAGTCCGATGGGTTCGCTCGTGCGTTCCGTCGTGGTTCCGGGCTGGGGGCAGTACACCACGGGGCACCCCGTTCGGGGCACGATTTACCTGCTTGCTGAAGCAGCAGCTCTGACGCTGGTGTTCGACAGCCAGTCGCAGGTAAGAGATGCCCGGGCGGCGACTCCACCGGACAGCGTGCTGATCGCTTCACGTATTCAGGCGCGGGAGGACTGGATCGTGGCCGCCGCCTTCATCGCGCTGGTGTCGGGCGTCGACGCCTGGGCCTCGGCCCACCTGTGGGGCTTCGAAGGTGAGATCGTGGAGCCGCCCGACGGAGCGCTGGGCCTGGCGTACCAGATCAGCATTCCCATGGGTGGACGATGACAGGAGCTTCTGTGCAGCCAAACGACGCGCCGATCGGGGTGTTCGATTCTGGTCTCGGCGGCCTGACCGTCCTTCAGGCGATACGCAGCCGCCTGCCGTCCGAGTCCACGGTCTACCTGGGCGATTCGGCGAGAATCCCTTACGGTCCCAAATCAGCCGACACGATTCAGCGGTACTCCCGTGAGTCTGCGGCCTTCCTGGCCGGACAAGGGGTTAAGGTGATCGTGGTCGCTTGCAACACGGCGACGTCTCTGGCTCTCGAGGATGTCCGTGATGAATCGGGCCTTCCGGTCCTGGGCGTTATCGAGCCGGGGGCGGAGGCTGCGGCGAGCGCATCAGCGGGCGGGCGGATCGGCGTGATCGGAACGATCGGGACCATTGCCAGCGGCGCGTATGACACCGCCATTCGCAGGCTGCGCGCCGACGCGGTCGTGCTGGCCAAGGCGTGCCCGCTGTTCGTGCCACTCGTGGAAGAGGGGTGGACGGAAGGGGAGGTTGCGCGCCTCACCGCCGAGGCTTACCTGCGCCCGCTTCTGGAGGACGGGATGGATACGCTCGTCCTGGCCTGCACGCACTACCCGCTCCTGGCGGACTTGCTGCAGGAGGTGGTGGGTCCGGACGTCCGGCTGGTCAGCTCCGCTCAGGCGACGGCGGGCGCACTCCGGAATCTCTTGGGAGAAGAGGGCCTGGCGGCACCGCCGGAGGCAACTGCGGAGGCCCATTACTTCGTAACCGACGAAGCGGCCCGTTTCAGCCAGCTCGCCAAGCGATTGCTGGGAGAGAGGGTGAAGAACCTGGCCCGGGTCAGCGTGGATTCCACCGTTTGAGCTCCACTCCCTCTGCTCCTACGACACCGTACGTGCAGTGCGTGATCCAGTCGCCGGCGTTCAGGTAGTGTCGCCCCGGTTCCACCTCTTTCAGAACAGGCTGGTGTGAGTGGCCCAGAACGACCAACTGCAGTTCGGGCGACTCGGCAAGCAGTCTCGTGGCGTAGTCGTCCAAAGAGGTAGTGCGGTGCGAGGGCGGAGGCCCGTCCGGGCCCCCCCGTTCTTCAGCGGCCAGAGCATGAGCCGCATGCTGCCGGGTCCTGCTGACCCAGCGTACGGCCCAGGCAGAATGGTCCGGATGCACGTTTCGGAACAAGCGCCGGAACGGCCGGCTGCGAATGATCCTGCGCACCGTGCGGTAGGAATGCTCGCTCGGAATGAGCCCATCGCCGTGTGCCAGAAAGGCGCGCCGGCCACCGATCGTGGTCCTCACCGGTCCGGGAATAAGCTCGAGGCCGATCTCATCGCTCAAGAAAGATTCAGCCCAGGCGTCATGGTTGCCGGCCACCAGCCGGACCCGGGTGCCGCTCTCCACGAGGTCGGCCAAGATCCTGAGCGGCTTGAATTGCTCGCGTAAGATGACCGTGTTGTATTCGAACCAGAAGTCGAACAGATCGCCGTTGATTACAAGATCACGCGCCTCAGAAGCGTATTCGAGAAAGCTGAGAAACGCCTTCTCACTCGACTCCGGCGCCGCGCCAAGGTGTGCGTCTGAAACGACAAGTGCGATATCCTGTTTCATGGCGGAGAAGATAGAGGCCGGTTGAAGGCCGAGAAACGCCTTTGGAGGAGACCGCGTGTCTGAGGGACAAGCCACAGAGGAAGCGGGCCAGGCCGGCGCCGAGACTCGGCTCCGGGTGCGCTACGCGGAAACAGACCAGATGGGCCGTGCTCACCATGCGGCCTATGTGGTCTGGTTCGAGCTTGGCCGAACGGAGTTGATGCGGACCAGTGGCGTTTCGTACTCCGAGCTGGAGGCGCGAGGCATTCAGTTGCCGGTAACGCACCTGACCGTCGAGTACCGGGATGGGATTCGGTACGAGGAAGAGGCCGTGGTCATAACACGGATCGGGAGCGTCCGCAGCCGGGCCGTCACGTTCCAGTACGAGCTTCGTCGCGTGGGGGACACTGCTGTGCTGGCCCGCGGTTCCACGGCGCTGACCTGCACTGACGCCGAGGGAGCGACGCGGCGCCTGCCGCCGGACGTACACGCCGCGTTGATTCGGCTGCGTGATGCCGCCGCTCAGGATTGTTGACCGTTTTTGGGCCTCTGAGTAGCTTGGCGCGACTTGCTAGCCTTCGTTCGTAGTCGAGATCTTGCAGTCCTTTGCGGCAGCGCTGCGGTGCTGGCCGGCTGCGTGCCGCCGATCGAATCGTCGCCGCCCGTATCCAATCCAGCCGCCGTGCAAGCAAGCGCGCGAGCTGGCGGTGCTGATTCTCCGGCCCGTATCCGATTCGAGTGGCACTACAGCGATCGGCGCGGCGCGGTGAGTGGTGAGGGCGTGGCCCGGTACAATCCGCCGGACAGTGTTCGGCTTGACCTATTCACTTCGGGAGAGATCGCTATGGCTGTCGCTCTTAGAAGCGGATCCCTTGGAAGTCTCGGCCAGATCGAATCCGTCCAGCTTCCCGATGCTCCCTTTCTGTATGCGATGGCGGGACTGTTCGAGCCGGCCGATTCGCACAATCCGGCTAACGGTCACGATCCGACTGGATACGTCGTGAACGGCGACACTGTGCTGGTCTATCCCGGACCCGACGACTCCAGGCGTTACTTCTTCCTGCATGGATCCCGTATCTCCAAAGTGGAAGAAACACGCCGCGGACGGACCACGCGACGCGTGTCACTGGAATGGGAGTCTGGGGCCGAGTGGCCGAGCAGTGTGGAGTACCGAGATTTCCAAGCTCCCAGCCGGGTGAGCTGGGATGTGACGGAGGTCCGCGCCGAGGAAGCTCCCCACGCGGCGGAAATCTTTGACCTTCCGGCGGTGCCATGAACGTACGCGTGAAGGGTTGGGTTCGGGGTAAGCGACGTCGGCTCCGCCTTATTACTGCGTTGGCGATCGGCCTGACCTCAGTCAGCACGGCGGGCTGCCTGTACAAGTTTTCGGGCGGCGGCGGCCTTCCATCGCACATCAACACAATCTTTGTTCCGCCGGTTGAAAACGAGACCACTCAGTTCACCCTGACCGAACTTCTGACCACGGGACTGCTCGACGCCGCTCGCGACCGGCTGGGGGTTCAGCTTGCGGCAGAAGAGGATGCCGATGCGGTCATTCGGGCCTCGATAACGCGTTACAGCGATCGAGCGCTTAGCTTCCAGGCCGAAGAAGACGTTGGGGCCCAGGTGTTTCAACGCCAGGTGAGTATCACGGCACGGGTCGAGATCGTAGATGTTACGCGTAACGAGATCCTGTGGAGCGGCCCTGCCGTCAATGGACTCGGCCAGTACGAGCCGGACACGGAGACAGAAGTTACGGCCCAGGAAGTGGCGCTCGAGAACCTGATCCAGAAGGTCGTCGATGGCGCGCAGTCGCAGTGGTAAGAAACTGAGAAGCCCGCTGAGCGGCATCCGGGGTGCTCGCCGCTGGCTGGTGCTCGCAGCGGGCCTGTGGATCCTGTTCGGCGGCTATCCGGGACAGGCGGCCACCGCGGGCCAGGAAGAGGCTGACGTCTCCGCCGCTCCGGCGCAAACCATACAGGCGGCTGACAGCCACAGCGAGAACGTCGCCCCTGAGGGCGAGGAAGAGCATCTGCGAGTCAGCAAGGTGTTCGTGGTGCTCATCTTCATGCTCCTGTTCGGCAAGTTCTTTGGCGAGATCGCCGAGCGGAGCGGACAGCCGGCGGTGCTCGGTGAGCTGCTCGCCGGAGTGGTGCTAGGCTCAAGTGTGCTCGGGATCATCCCCGAAACAGGCGCCATCGCCCAGGTCATCCACGTCTTCGCGGAGGTAGGGGTCTCGATCCTGTTGTTCGAGATCGGGCTCGAGACTGACCTCAAGGAGATGTTCCGGGTCGGGCGTACGGCATCTGCGGTAGCCATGGTGGGCGTGGTCTTTCCGTTCGGCCTGGGTTTTCTGTACTGGTACCTGGCGAATCCGTCGATTGGAATACAGCCGGACGGAATCAGTTTCGCCATCGTAGCTGTCTTCGTGGGTGCAGCGCTGACCGCCACCTCGGTGGGAATCACGGCGCGCGTGCTGTCAGACCTCAACCGTATGCATACATCCGAGGCGCGCATCATCATCGGGGCGGCGGTGATTGACGACGTGCTTGGGATCGTGATCCTGGCGGTCGTGTCGGGAATGGCCAGCGGCGCCGCCATGACCGTGTTCTCGATCGGGAAGATCTTCACCTTCGCCGTCGGGTTCCTGGTCCTGGCCGTCGTGCTCGGGAATAAGCTGGCGCCCATCCTATTCGACTTTGTGGACCGAATGCGCGTACGCGGAGTTTTGCTGGTCACGGCGTTCTGTTTTGCCCTCGGCGTTGCCGCCCTGGCCGATTTCGCGGGATCCGCGATGATCATCGGAGCTTTCGCCGCGGGGCTGGTCCTGTCCTCCACGAACCAGTTCGATGCGGTGGTGGAGCGGGTGGAGCCGGTGGCGGACATCTTCACCCCGATTTTCTTCGTGGCCGTCGGCGCGCCGGTAAACGTACAGCTGTTCGTTCCCGGTGCCGCCGCCTTCGACATCGAAGTGCTGGAAGTGGGCCTGATCCTCACTGTGATCGCGATCGTCGGGAAGCTGGTATCGGGCTTCGCCGTGAGACGTAAGACGGCCGACCGACTCATCATCGGCGTCGGGATGGTGCCACGCGGCGAGGTGGGTCTGATCTTCGCGTCGATTGGACTCACCAGCGGAATCCTATCGGGAGAGGTATACAGCGCGATCCTCATCATGGTGATCCTGTCTACCTTCCTGGTACCTCCGATTTTGAAGCAACTCTTCATACGGCAGTCCACGGACGCGCCGCGGATCGAAGCGATAGAGGCCGACAGGTGAGGCACTTCGTAGCACTCACCAAACCACGTATCACTCTGATGGTCGTGCTGTCGGCTGCGGCGGGAATGTTCCTGGCCGGCGGCTGGCCGTCCGCGTCGCTGCTGGTGGCGACGGTGCTTGGAGTTGGCTTGTGCGCGGGCGGGGCTAACGCCCTCAATCAGGTCTGGGAGCGCGAGGCCGATTCGCGGATGGAGCGGACAAAGCGCCGGCCCGTTCCAGCCGGGCTGGTGTCTTGTACGGCAGCCACTGTGTTCGGGCTTGGGCTGTCGGCATTCGGGGTGGCTCTCCTGACGCTCTGGACCCGGCCTTTGACGGCGGTTCTCGCGGCGCTCACGGTAGGGATCTACGTACTCGTCTACACCCCACTCAAACCAGTCTCGTCGCTATCCACGATCGTCGGCGCGGTTCCGGGGGCGCTACCGATCATGGGTGGATGGACGGCGGCGGGTGGGGCGCTCGATGCGGGCGCCTGGGCTCTGTTCGGAATCCTATTCTTTTGGCAGCTGCCGCACTTCCTGGCCCTGGCCTATCTGTACAAGGAAGACTACAGCCGTGGAGGGCTGAAGATGCTATCGGTGGAGGACCAGACGGGCGTACAGACACGCCAACAGGCGCTCCTCTACGCGCTGGCGCTCTTGCCCACGAGCCTCCTGCCTTCGCTCCTGGGGTTGTCTGGCAATGTGTACGCGGGAGTGGCCCTCCTTCTGAGCGGCCTGTACGTGGTGGCGGCTTTCCGCTTCGCAACTCGGCCGGATCGGGTCACCGCCGCCCGGCTGTTCAGGACCTCGCTCGTGTACCTGCCTCTCCTACTCGGCACGCTGGCGCTGGACGTACAGGAGAGGCCAGCTGCCTACGACGAGACAGTGCCGATTGCCGATGCCCGCCGGTTCTGAACGCCAGCGCGTTTTGGTTGCGACCCGCAACCATCACAAGCTGAACGAAATTCGGGGTCTTCTCGCCGGTCTCGACATCGAATTGATCTCTCCAGATGACGTAGCCCTGGCGACGGATCCAGCCGAAGATGACCTGGAGGTGCACAGTACGTTTGTCGAGAACGCCCTGGCTAAGGCCCGCTATTTTCATGGCCGGAGCGGGCTTCCGGCACTGGCGGATGATTCGGGTCTATGCGTCGACGCGCTGGATGGGCGGCCGGGGGTTCACTCTCGACGTTTCGCACCAGAGGAGCCAAACGGCCAAGCGGAGCAGGACGCGGCCAACAACCGCCACCTGCTCGCTCTGCTATCAGAGACCCCGGCGGCAGACAGAGGAGCCAGCTTTCGCTGCGCGCTGGCGTTGGTTGAGTACGGACGCGAGCTGACCGTCGAGGGGCGCGTAGATGGATCGATCGCCGAGGGTGAGATCGGTGAGGGAGGGTTCGGGTACGATCCTCTGTTTATCGTTCCGGAGTTTGGCCGGACTTTCGGAGAGCTACCGGAACACGTCAAGGCAGCGCGCAGTCACCGGGCCGACGCTGTCCGCCAATTGAAAGACATATTAACAGATTGCATACACAACACATAGTATAGGAGACTTCATGTTCTATCGAAGCCGTACAGACAGACTTGGCCAGTGGACGGCCAGTGCAGCGATCATGCTGTTCTGGACGCTGGTGGTCGCAAGCCCGGCCCTGGCCCAGGACAAGACGGACGCGGCCGAGGCGGCGGCGATTCAGGCCGCGATAGAAGCCCTGGGGATCCCTCAGGACGCCCCACCACCGGAAGCCGACCCTGCGGACGTGGAGTCGATCGAGGCCATCATGGCTGCCGTGTATGACGTCATTTCGGGCGAAGCCGGGGCACCCCGGGACTGGGACCGCTTCCTGTCACTGTTTATTCCGGAAGCGCAGCTGATTCCTTCCGCGTTCCGACCGGACGGGGAGCACGGCTATCGTGTCTGGACAGCCAAGGAGTACTCGGAGCTTGCCCCTCGGTTCTTCGCCGACGACGGCTTCTACGAGACCGAGCTGCACCGGGTAACCGAGGAATATAGCGGGATCGCGCACGTATTCAGCACATATGAATCCCGCAAGTCTCCCGATGACGCCGAACCCTTTCAGCGCGGCATTAACAGTTTTCAGCTCATGAATGACGGGTCGAGGTGGTGGGTCGTATCGATCTACTGGGAAGCGGAGAGTGAAGGCCGAGAGATTCCGGATAGCTACGTGCCGTAACCTCTCCCGCCGCCTGCTACTTTCGCGCGAGCTCGTCTCGCGGACGCGGTCCGTCTCTCCGGCGGGCCGCGTTTTCTTGTGCAAGGTTGGCCGTCCCGGACGTCTCCACGGTTGACATCAACAATCACAGGAGGAATCCGATGCGTGGACGTGTGTTGGGCACCGTGGTGGCTTTGATCGTGACGGCAGGACCTCTCAGCGCGCAGGGCTGGATAGAGCCCACGCCGGGGATGGCGATCGATTTCGGCGTCGTGAAGCTGCGCAGTTCGGTTACCGCTACAGTCAGCGGACGAGTGGCACAGGTAGAAATAGAGGAATGGTTCGAAAACCGCGGCGGAACGCTCGGGGAAGGCGACTATCTGTATCCACTCCCGGGAGAGGCCGTTTTCTCCAACTTCTCCCTGTTTCAGGGAGACGAGGAACTCCGCGGCGAGACGCTCAACGCCACCGAAGCGCGCAAGATCTACGAAGAAATTGTCCGCCGGAAGAAAGATCCGGCCCTCATCGAGCTGATTGGAAACGGACTGGTTCGGGCCCGGATATTTCCGATTCAGCCTGGAGAGACGCGCAAGATCACCCTGCGCTACTCGCAGGTGCTTCCGCGCGCCGGCGATGCTCTGACCTACCGGTACCGGGCGGGCGGCAGCTCCCGTGGAATCACGCCTGAGCCTGGTCGACGTAATCCGGGCCGGGCGGCGCCGCTTCAGGTGCCAGTCGCGTTCATGCTGATCGCGGAGGATGGGGAGCGATTCCGCGATGCCTTTTCGCCGACGCACACGGTGGCGACCGAGCGAGATGGTCCCCGCATGATCGTTCGGCCGGAGGGAGACATTGAAGGCGACTTCACCGTGTACCTACCGCTGGCGGAAGCCGCCGTTGGTATCACGCTGGCCACGCATCGGACCAGCCGTGAGGACGGCTACTTCATGCTCACACTCTCACCCGGCGACGCCCGCTCGGCATCTGTGCCGAAGGATGTGACGGCGGTTGTGGACGTATCGGGCTCGATGTCGGGCTCGAAACTCGAGGAAGCCCGGGGTGCGCTTCGGCAGTTGCTCGGCTCACTTGGAGAGCGCGACCGGTTCCGTCTGATAGCCTTTAGCGGCGACGTCAGCTCGTTCAGAGCGGGGTGGTCAGGTCCCGAGGACCGGGACGAGGCCCTGCGCTGGGTGAGGCGCCTGGAAGCCAACGGAGGCACCAACATCGAGGGCGCGCTCCACGAAGCCCTGAGCCTGGAAACGGACCGGGGACGGCTGCCCGTGGTTCTGTTCCTGACCGATGGACTCCCGTCAGTCGGCGAGCAGGATCCGGAGAGGCTGGCCGACCAGGCCGAGCGAGCCCGGGGCGACACCCGAGTGTTCGCCTTCGGCGTGGGCTATGATGTGAACACCTACCTGCTGGACCGGCTGAGCGCCGCGGGACGGGGCACCACGGAATACGTCGAGCCGGGACAGGACATCGAAACCGCGTTCAGCTCTCTGGCGCGCAAGATCGCGCATCCGGTCATGATGGATCTGGAGATCGAAGATTCCCCGGTCCGGCTGGTGGATGTGTATCCGAAGACGCTGCCGGATCTGTTCGCCGGAGAGGATCTGGTCGTGTTCGGCCGCTACGAGGCCGATGACGATGAACGAGGCCGACTGGAGATATCGGGCCGTCGCGGCGGGCGCCGAGAGTCGTTTGGAGTACGGGCGGCGTTCCCGGATCACGAGGGCCAGAACGACTACATTCCGCGCCTGTGGGCCTCCCGGAAGGTCGGAGCGCTCACCCGCCAGATTCAGCTCGAAGGCGCGAGCGAGGAATTGATACAGGAAGTCCGAACGGTGGCCATGCGCTATGGGCTGATCACCGAATACACCTCCTATCTGGTACAGGAGCCTGAAATGGTCGCAAACGGTAACAGGCCCCTGATTCATCCGATCATGATGCCGGGTGACATACGGGATCGACGCAACAGCGGTGCGCCCCAGGGCGCGTCCTCCACGCTAGCGTCAGCCAATGAGCCGACCCGGGCCACAGGGCGGGTAGCGGTCTCTGCGTCCAAAGCGGCGCGCGCGCGGCGCGAACTGGTCTCGTCAGACGAGCTGAAGCGGATGGAAGAGTCGCAGTTCGGAGCCATTCAGCTCGAGGCCATGGTGGTACACGGGGGCGCCGATGATCCGAGCGCGCGTGTGGGGGCTGAGCGGGACGGACGGCGCACTGTGCGCCAGGTCGGCGGGCGCTGGTTCCACCATATCGACGGGACGTGGACCGACCTCACGGCGGCCCCAACGAGAGTAGTGCGTATCGCACCTTTCGGCGAGGCCTACTTCGACCTTATAGAACTTCTGCCGGAGCTGAAGCCGTACCTGGCAGCGCTTGACAGGGTGCTGGTAGTAGGTGCTCGGGTTAGTGTGAAGATCGATCCTGAAGGCTCCGACACTATGAGCGACAAGGAACTGAAGGCCCTGGCTCGGGATTTCCGAGGATAGGAGGCTTGGGCGGGCGCGCTGCGGCGCGCCTTCCAGGAGTACAGCACGACTGGGACCGTGAGAGCAACCGCGTGACGACAGACTGGGCCGAGATCTACGCAGCGACCTACGAGGATTTGGTCCGCTTTCTCCACCGCAAGGTGTGGGATGCGGGGCGGGCGGAGGACCTCGCCCAGGAGGCCTTCGTCCGCGCCCTCGGACTATCTCCGGCGCAATCACCGGACAGCCCGAGGGCCTGGCTGTTCACGGTGGCCGGGAACCTGGCGCGAGACGAAGCCCGGACGGCCATTCGGCGCCGGAAGCACCTGACGCTGATCAGCAACGAGGAACCGGAAGAAGCTCCGGATCCGCAGCGAGACCTGGAGGAGACGGAAAAGATGGGAGAAGTTCGAGAGGCACTCGACTCGTTATCAGAGCGAGATAGAGAGATACTGCTGCTGTGGGATGCCGGGCTCAGCTACGCGGAAATCGCGGAGCAGACCGAGCTGTCCCATGGTGCGATCGGAACCACGTTGGCCCGCGCGAGGCGCAGGCTTGTAGACGCCTACGAAGCCACGGAGGGGCGAAATGTCGCACATCCCTGACGGCAGGCTGCACGCCTGGCTGGACGGCGCTGCCAGCTTCGAGTCGGCAGCCGAAGAAGAGTCATTCCACACACACCTTGGCGTATGTGAGGACTGCCGGGCACGGCTCGACGAGGCCCGCAGGCTGCGCGAGGACGCTCAGACCATCCTGAGCGATTCCGGTCCGGAGGCGATCGAGCCACCCGCATTCGGGGAACTCGAGGCGCGAGCCTTGGTCCGAGTGCATCGGGAACGCGCCGGAGACTCGGACGCTGAGGTGGCCGCCAGTGTGCGCCGAGTCACTGGACGTCGCGGGACGGTGAGAAAGGTAGCGGAGACCGAGCCGATAGGGCCCGGCCGACGGCCGTGGCTGTCGCGCCGCGTGCCGCTGGCATGGGCCGCGTCGATCGTGATGGCGATCGGGGCTGGCTGGTTTGGCAATCGAATTCTCGAGGAGTCTCCGGTACAGGCCACTCGGCCGGTAGCGCAGTCGAAGCTGGCCGAGGTCTCGGATGCGGACTTGCCGGTGTTGGAGGAAGATGCCTTCGTGGACGACGCTTCCCCGGACGTGCTACGGGGGGCGGCAGACGCGGCCGGACCTCAGCCGGTAGACAACTTCAAGAGCGAGGACCTGAGTGTTCAGTCAGAGGCGGCCCGCCGCCAGTTCGCTGCGATCCCAGACGAACAGGAGCGGTTTGGTGGCTATGAGGCGCCGGATCCGGGCGCGGGTCAGGGCGCGAATCAGGTAGCCAACGTGGAAGCTGGCCGGGAGGCTGATCGGGATGCCGTTCGGCAGCGGGAGGTCAGCCAGGAAGGCGAGGCTTTCGCGCTGGATGCTCGGCTGGAAAAGCGCAGCGATGACGAAGTGGGCGCCGTGGCGGGGAATCGCGCGTTGGCCGAGGACGCGCCAATCGTGATAGCGCCGACCGTGATGGCCCAGCAGGTGCCGACCGCCGGAGCCGAAGCGCCGGCGAGAGAGCAGAATGAAGAACGAATTCGAAACGCTGGGCTGAGCCGGGAAGCTGTGGCGCCGGCTGCCGCTGAGCCATCGCTGGAGGACGTCGCCGTCAACGCCCGTAAGTCTCGGGCCAACGCTGACGTGCCCGCGGAGTTTATCGAAGGGGCGCTCGCTCTGGACGCACTGGTGGTCGGCGGTGAGGTAGGTAAGGACGAGGCGAAGGGCGCCGATACGGGCGACGACAAGGAATTGGCGAACTGCTTTGCGCTAGCGGTCGAGGGGTGGAAGCCCCCATTCGAACTGCCAAGCGTACTGGTTCGGCCGGCCGAAGGAGCCGGGGAGCAGGACGGCGAGAACGTGGCCTGGACCATGCTTGCCGACAACTCGGTCCGCATTCGATGGCGGTCGGGAGATCAGACCATGCTCCTTACAGCGAGAAGGGTGTCGGCGGGAGCACTGGAGGGTTCGGCCGCTGTGTGGTTGGAGTCCCGTGGGGCGCTGGCGACCCGCGGCCTGGTACGTCTGAGCCCGATCGCCTGCCCGTAGCCGGAAAGCCAGCGGGTCAGTCCGGAATCCGCGGCGTCAGAGTGTGACTGCTCAGGGGCAGGGAACGGATTCGCTGGCCGGTGGCTGAGAAGATCGCGTTGGTCACAGCTGGTGCCAGTGGGGGAACCCCGACCTCACCGATTCCGCCGATGCTCGCGCCGCTGTCCAGGAACTCGACCTGAATGTGCGGGGCATCCCTCAGCGTCACCATCCGGTAGTCCGGGAAGTTGCCCTGTACGACCCGGCCAGCCTCGATCGTGATTTCGCCATACAGCACAGCGCTGAGCGCAAAGTTGATCCCGCCCTCGATCTGAGCCCGGGCAATGTCCGGGTTGATGACTTCGCCGCAGTCCACGGCGGCGCAGACCCGGTGCACGCGCAGCTCACCCTGTTCTCCGACCGAGACCTCAGCGGCCTGCGCGACGATCGAACCGAAGCTTTCCTTCACCGCGATCCCGCGCCCTTGGCCCTCCAGGGCTGGTTCGCTCCAGCCGATCATCCGAGCGGCTTTCTCCAGCGCGGCCGCGAAACGAGGTGCGTCACTGAGTAGCTGCAAGCGGTAGGCGAGCGGATCCTGCCCAGCGGCGTGAGCCAACTCGTCCATGAATGACTCGATGAAGAAGCCGTGGTAGGAGTGCTCCACGCTGCGCCATGCTCCCGTGGGCACGGGCATGTCGCCGGGATACTCGACGCGCCCGATCCGTTGGTTCGGGATTGAGTACGGGAGGAATGCTGTATCACGGTTGTCGTTCATGCCGATGTCCGTGTAGGTGTGTTTCCAGAGCTCGGGTCTACCGGCCATCCCGAGTATCGCGGTGTGGTGGCTGCGCACGGCTGGCCGGTAGTAGTCGCGACGCATGTCCTCCTCGCGCGTCCAGATGACCTTCACCGGATACGGGAGCTGCGCAGCGATCTGAACCGCCTGGGTCACATAGTTGAAGTTGGCCGGAAGCCGCCGGCCGAATCCGCCGCCGAGCTGTACAGGGTGAACCGTAACATCTCTTTCCCGGATTCCGGCCGCCTTGGCTGCCGTGCCCCGTGCCGCGACGGGGTCCTGGTTGCCGGCCCACATGTCCAGCTTTCCATCGTGCAGCCAGGCCGTGCAGTTCATCGGCTCCATCGTGGCATGGGCCAGGAAGGGGACCTCGTAGGCGGCCTCGACCACGAACGATTCGGTGCCACTTTCGCTATCCGGACTACCGTGTTTGTGATCTGTCCGGACCCGACCCTCCTCCAACATCGCCTTCAACCGCGCGGAAAGTTGCTCACTACTGAAACCGCTGTGAGGACTCTCCGACCATTCCACGGGAAGTTCTCCAGCCGCCGTCTTTGCTCTCCAGAAGCTGTCAGCAACCACCACGACCGCGCCGGGAATATGAAATATTCGCTCGATGCCTCGTTTTCCCGTCGCGGCGGAATCGTCGAGCGAGCGCAGATCGGCGCCGAACACCGGAGCATGGCGAATCGCAGCGTATCTCATTCCCGGGAGACGAACATCGATCCCATATTGGGCCTGACCGACCACCTTGGACGGAATATCGATGCGGGGAATGGAGCGGCCGCAAATTGAGTAATCGGCCTTGGCCTTGAGTGCTGGAGCGCCGGGTGGATCGAACCGGGACGCGGCCTCAGCGAGCTCTCCGAAGGATGCGGCGCGGCCAGACGCCTCATGATGGACCTGGCTAAACCGCGCGATGCACTCGTCTACCGGAGTGCCCCACGTGTCCGCTGCCGCCCGCAGTAACATTTCCTTCGCCGCCGCACCTGCGATTCGCATCCCGAGGTGACCTGTGTACCGTACGCTCGAGCTCCCGCCCGTTGTCTGCACGTTCAGCACATCGGCGATCTTGAGCGCCACGTAGTCGACCTGTCGCCGCATGAAAGCCGGACGCTGGCTATCCAGGTTTCCGAATCCTCTCACCATATAGCCGTTCAGATACAGGTCCTCGGCGGGTGCCTGCTCCATCCGGACACGCGACCAATCCGCCTCCAGCTCTTCGGCCACCATCATAGGAAGAGCCGTGTGAACCCCCTGGCCCATCTCGGCGTGTGGGACGAGGACCGTGACCCAGTTGTCGGGTGAGATCCGGATCCAGGTGGTTAGCCACAGGTCCTCACCCGGTTCACCCGCGTCCGGCCTCATGCCCAGTCGAACGGGGGTTGCGGCGTAACCGAGAATCAAGCCTCCTCCAACGAGTCCGCCGGTGATGAGGAAGCCGCGCCGGGTGATCCTAGCCATCGACTTGCTCCTCAGAGCCGGCAAGTGACCGAACCGCGCTCCTCACCCGCTCATAGGTGCCGCAGCGGCAGATGTTGGTCACCGTGGCAGCTAGCTCATCGTCGGTTGGATCGGGATTCGAATCCAGGAGAGCGGCGACGGCCATGATCATTCCGGACTGGCAGTAGCCGCACTGCGGAACCTGGTGCTCAATCCACGCTTGC
>JAZGCO010000118.1:0-3613 GCA_036476995.1 Gemmatimonadota bacterium | reverse complement strand
GAAACGACGATTCCGTCAATCCTGATGGCGGATGCCTGAACCGCCTGGAGACCGGAAGGCATGAGGACCAGCAGCACGGTGGCAATGAGAGGCGGTCTGACCGAAGCCGTTCCCGCACCAACACCATCGATCACGGATTGAAGCGCCCGAAGTCCTCCGGATTGAGGCCCTTCAAATAGTCCCGGAGACGCTCATGCGTCCTTTCCGTCTCCCCTGACTCTTCAGCTCCCGCCGTATCCGATGACCATCCGGGATCGGTCAGCTCGGTCTCGAGGCCGGCCGGGTCCATGTCGAGGCCGGCCGTGTCCAAAAGCTCGTCGTCAGCAAAGATCGGAGCGGCCGCCCGCAGCGCCAGGGCCACGCTGTCACTCGGGCGTGAGTCGATAGAGATGAGCTCGCCGTCATGCTTGTAGATCAGCGAGGCGTAGTACGTGTTGTCCACCACTTTGGTGATCACCACACGGACAAGCTCGCTACCCAGACCCGTGACCACCGTGTTGAACAGATCGTGCGTGAGCGGCCGCGAGAACTTGATTCCCGCCAGTTCCATGGCGATGGCGCTGGCTTCGTTGGGGCCGATCCAGATCGGAAGGACCCTCTGCCCTTCCGTCTCCCGGAGGATCACGACCGGGGTGTTTGAAGACTTGTCGAGCCCCAGGCTCGCAACCTGTACTTCCTTCATGGCCTTCCCATCGATCAGGTCCCGAGATCCCAAGAAGCCAGGTAATTCTCCTGCTCATCCGTCAGCGTGTCGATCGGCAGGTCCATGGCGGCCAGTTTGAGGCGGGCAATCTCCCGGTCAACGGGCCCGGGCACCGTGTGCACTTGATTGTCCAGAGCCCTACCCTCGTCGCTCAGCAGGTACTCCGCAGCCAGTGCCTGGTTCGCGAACGACATGTCCATGACGCTCGCCGGATGCCCCTCGGCAGCAGCCAGGTTGATGAGCCGGCCCTGCGCCAAGACCGCGACCCGCTTGCCGTCGACCACGTATTCCTGAACAAACGGCCTTGTCTCCCGCGGCTCGCCGTCGGAAATGCGAGCCAGAGACGGAATGTCGATCTCCACGTCGAAATGGCCTGCATTAGCGACGATGGCGCCATCCTTCATGGCTCGAAAATGCTCCTCGCGTATGACGTGCGTATTCCCAGTCAAGGTGATAAACAGATCGCCGGCCGACGCTGCCTCGGCCATGGGCGCCACAACAAATCCGTCCATCGTCGCCTCCAGCGCCCGGAGCGGATCGATTTCCGTGACGATCACCTTAGCGCCTGCGCCACGCGCTCTGAACGCCACGCCACGGCCGCACCAGCCGTAGCCTGCCACGACAACCGTGGAGCCCGCCAACAGCACGTTGGTGGCCCTCAGAATCCCGTCCAGCGTTGACTGGCCGGTTCCATACCGGTTGTCGAACATGTGCTTGGTGAAGCTGTCGTTGACCCCGATTACCGGGAATCGCAGCACTCCATCAGCGGCCATCGCCCGGAGTCGGATGATTCCCGTCGTGGTCTCTTCCGTAGAGCCCCTCACATCCGACACGACGCTGTCTCGATCCTCCTCGGATAGCCCTGCAACCCAGCGGCGCAGCGGCGGCGCCAGGTCGTCATATCGGCCGAGCGCGATCATGTGCAGAGCACCCACCAGGTCAGCACCGTCGTCCATCGTGACAGCCGGCCGGTGCGCAAGCGCCTCACGAATGTGCTCGTAGTAGCGCTCGTTGTCCTCGCCGCGTACAGCGTATACTGCGATGCCGCAGCGGTCCACCAGATAGGCCGCCACATCGTCCTGCGTCGAGAGCGGATTTGAAGCCACCAGAACCGTGTCCGCTCCGCCTGCCTGGAGGGTCAGTATGAGGTTCGCGGTCTCCGTCGTAACGTGTAGACAGGCCGCCATCCTGAGTCCCTCGAAGGGCCTCTCGACGGAGAACCGGTCCCGCACCTGGCGCAACACCGGCATGAATCGCTCGGCCCATTCGACCCGGTTCTGACCCGACTGGGCCAGCGAAAGATCGGCTACGTCGTATCCCGTCATCGTATCACTATGATCCATCATCGCTCTCTTAGTCGTGAACTGAGTGTATGCAGTTGTGTGGCGGAGTGCTGAGCGACGGCGTATCTAGACGACCGATCTGAGCTGGGCGGCCCGGTCAGTCTTCTCCCAGCTGAACCCGCCATCGGGCTCGGGATCACGCCCGAAATGGCCGTACGCAGCGGTTCGGCGATAGATGGGCCTGCACAGCCCGAGGTCGTCGATGATCGCTTTCGGACGGAGATCGAACACGCGCCGAACGGCCTGAACGAGATCGGCATCCGGTATCTCTCCGGTTCCGAACGAGTCCACCATGACGGAGACCGGCTCCGCGACGCCGATCGCGTACGCCAGCTGAATCTCCACCTCACGGACCAACTCGGCTTCAACGAGATTTTTTGCGACCCAGCGGGCCGCGTAGCAGGCCGAGCGGTCCACCTTGGAAGGATCCTTGCCGCTGAACGCGCCGCCCCCGTGACTTCCCATTCCGCCATACGTGTCCACGATGATCTTGCGGCCGGTCAGGCCGGCATCACCCTGGGGCCCTCCGATCTCGAACCGTCCCGTCGGGTTGATGTGATATTCCACCGCTCCATTCGTCAGCCCGGCGCTGGCCAGCACCGGTGTGGTGACGTGCCGGATCAACTCCTCCTGGATTTCTTCATGTTCCACATCGGGAGAGTGTTGGGCCGACATGACTACGGTCGGAACGCGGACCGGCCGTCCGTCCTCATACTCCACCGTCACTTGAGACTTTCCGTCCGGTCTCAGCCAACCCAGAACCGCGTCCTTTCGAACCCGGGACAGGCGTTCGGTCATGCGGTGTGCCAACTCAATGGCGAGAGGCATGCGGTTCGCGGTTTCGTCGGAAGCGTACCCGAACATCATGCCCTGGTCACCCGCCCCTCCGGTGTCCACTCCGCGGCTGATGTCAGCTGACTGCCGGTCCAGCCTGACGAGAACCTCACAGGTCCGGTAGTCCAGTCCGGCGTCGGGTTCATCGTACCCGATCTCGCGGAGCGTCTCCCGAGCTATTGCCTCGTAGTCGGTGGCCTTCAGAGCCTCTGGCGACGCCGTGATTTCGCCGGCGATCATGACGAAACCGGTCGTGACCATGGTCTCACACGCCACCCTCGCGCCGGGATCCACCGAGAGGAGACTGTCCAGCACAGCGTCTGAGATCTGGTCGCAGACCTTGTCGGGATGCCCCTCGGTAACTGACTCGGACGTGAAGAGTTGGTTGCCGCGGCGCGGGAGGACTTCGGTATTCGTCATGAAACCCGTTTTAGTCGTGATTTGGCCCAGAAGTAGGGGCAAACCTACCGGCGCCCTACCCCTTTGACAACCCGGCTGATGAGGCAGAATAGGCCGGGTTGGAGGCAACGAGATACTCCTCCAGCCGAGCTCTCACTTCCAGTCCGTCACTCACGTCTCGTAGACCACCGCAAACGTCTGCCAGACCTTCCGCGGATACGTGCCGCAACAGGTCGGATATCTCTGGAAGTGCTGACAGGGACACGCTCAGCTTTCGGTATCCCAATCCGACCAGGAGACAGGCGCCGAGCGGAACACTGGCCAGCTCACCGCA
>JAZGCO010000117.1:0-11020 GCA_036476995.1 Gemmatimonadota bacterium | reverse complement strand
TGAAGTACGGAACACCCCTGTCATCACCGTGATCGAGCCTCCGCGGCGGCCTGTTCGGCCTGATCGGCGGCGTCTGATCGTAAAGGGGCTGGCTTCTCTTGCCGTCGGATTCGTGTTGGCGTTGTTCATTGCTGTCGCGCGCGAAGTCGCGCGGCGAACACGCGCCGAGGACCCGGAGGACTACGAGACCTTCGAACGGCTGAAACGCGAAACGCGAAACGACCTGGAGGCGTTACGGGCCAGATTCAGGCGGGGGTCTGCGCCTAGTTTCTAGGTTCTTACCCGACTCATCAGGCCAAGGCCGGCCAACAAGAACGCTGCGTTCGGAAGCCATGCGGCCCACTGCGGATTGATCACACCGGCGGCGCCAACCGCGACCGCGATCTCGTTGAACACCAGGAACACCATAGTCGTGGCGAGCGCGATCCCGATCGATAGCGTGGCCCCACCCTTCCTGGAGGTATAGGCGAGCGGCATCCCGAACAGGACGATGACGAAGCAAGCGAACGGGAACGCGATTTTCATCATCCGTTGTACGAGCAGCTTGTTCACGGCTCCCCCGGAGCGCCGCTGAGCCTCGATAAACTGACCAAGTTCCGCGTATCCCATTTCTTCCGGTCCTTTGGGGTTCGCCAGCAGCTGGGAGGGTGTTTCGGTGAATTCTCGTTGGTGAAGTTCCCGGAAGCGGAAGGTCAGGGTCGGTCCATCATCGGGCAGCATTCGGAGCCGTCCCCGGCCGATCAACCAGCGGTCCGCGGCCGTATCCCACACCGCCTGATCCGCCGCTATGTTGTACGTCGGATACGGGAATACCGTCCCTTCCCGCTCGATCTGAAGATTCGTAATCTCTCCGCTCTCCGCTTCCAGCCGGCGGATCTTGTACACTCGCCCCTCCTCCGCACGATACGCGAAGTCAGTCCGGAAACGCCTCGGATTGTTGAATTCCTCTCCCAGGGCGAGCGTCGCTCGGCGGTTCGTGCCCGAAACGAGCTCCGTCAGCACAAGCGACAGGCCACTGACCGCCAGGCCCGCGATGAGGATCGGGAAACTGAGGCGATAGAAGCTGATCCCGGCCGCCTTCGCCGCGACGATTTCGGAGTGGCGATTCATGCTCGCAACGGTGAACACGGCAGCCAGTAGCGCGGCAATAGGGAACCCGAGGAGCGCCTGCTGAGGGGCCGCGAAGAAGTAGTGCAGCAGGACGTTGGCCGGGGTCACGTCACGCGCCAGGAACTGATCCAGCTGGTCGGCAGCATCGGTCGTCATGAACATGAGCGGCACACCGATGATCATGAGCCCGAACAGCCTCACGAACTGGCCGACAACGTATCGATCCAGCGTGGGCAGTAGTTTCACATGGTTGAGCCTTACCCGACGGCTCTGCGCTGGCGGAACAGCGCCAGCACGCCGATCGTGCCAAACAACACGTTGGGCGCCCACATGGCCCAGAACGGTGACAAGAATCTCCTGTCTGCCAGTTCTTCTCCTCCGATAAGGGACACGTAGTACAGGGAAAACACGGCCAGGCTCACGCCGATTACGAGTCCGACGCCGCCTCGCCGGTACCGGGATCCGATGGGCGCGCCGATCAGGACGAACACGATGCAGGCAGCCGGTATCGACAGTTTCTTTTGGATCTCGACATCGTATCGACTCGCAGCCTCCGTGTTGGTTCGGTAGCGCGTGGCCTGCACACGGAACGCATTCACGGCCGCGCTCGGCCGGTTGAGATCCAATCCCATCCGCAGGCCGTTGGCGAACGACCGGGCCGTGTCAGGTGCTGCAGCCCCAGTGGAGTCCGCCTGCGCAATGCCATCCGCCCGCGCCACCTGGTCCGTGGCAGCCGAAGCAGTCGCCGAGTCCGGTTCGGCGCCGATCAGGCGGCGGGCCAGCCCCACTGCCAGTCCCCGGCTTGTGGCGCCAACCAACTCGGCCTCCGAACGGTTGCTTTGCGCGCGCTCGCGCATCTCGTGAATCGGCAGCTCCCGGTCACCACGAAAGTCTGCCACCGAGTCACGCTGGAGCTCATTGGCCACGTTCTGGATCCGCATGTAGCTGATCGCGAACGCGACGCGGCCGAACGTCTCGTCCTCCGCGAGCTCCAGTTCCGTCATCACGCCGTCATACAGTGTGAGATGGAGATCCGTGTCCGTCAGCGCCATCCGTCCGCTGTCCGCGTAAATCGTTCTGGACCGGCCGCGCTCCCGCTCGTCGAAGATGGTGATGTCCTGCATCAGATTGGTGACCGAATTGATCCGCGCCACCCGGAGGAAGAGCCGCCCGCGAGAAAGCTCGTTGATGGTCTGCTCGGACAGCGCGAAAGTCGGTTTCTTCCGGCCGATGTCGGCCATCAGCACGGCGAGTTGGTGATTGGACTCGGGAAGAACCCTGTCGTTGAACCACATGAGGCCGCCCGCAACCAGGCCGGATGTGATCAGAACCGGCGCCATGAGCCTGTGCAGGCCGATGCCCGATGCCTTCATGGCCGAGATCTCGTTGTCCGCCGCCAGCTGATTGAACACGAATAGCACCGCCACGAGGACGGCCATCGGGATCATCACCGCGACAAGGAACGGGATCGAATAGAGAAACACTTCGGCGATGACGGCTCCGCCGAGGTCCTTGCCGACCAGCATTTCCAGCTTCTTGGCGACCTGATCGAGCAGAAGCAGCAGGGTCAGCGCGGCGATGGAAAACAGGAACGGACCTACATGCCGCCTGAGAATGTACACAGTTAGTATTCGCATTAGCGGATGCGGGCGCCCGGAGGTCTGTATCGCCCGCCGGAACGAGGCGTTTGACAAGTTCGGTCCACGGCGTGAATGTACCGTCGGGAGGTCCGTTTGGCTTTACCTTGACCCAACGAGGCGCGTTGAAAAACTGCATTCCGGCCATCGTCGCGTTCTCGGCTGTTGCTGGTTTGTGGATCTCCCCCCCGGCTGCTGTCGCGCAGGAACTCCCAGACCTGATGCAGCAGGCGGAAGAGCTGCTGGGCCGTCCGGTGGATACGGAGGAGGCTCTGCGCCTGTTGCAGCAGTCCGGCGTCACGCCGGATCAACTCCGCCAGCGTCTTGTCAGGGAGGGTTTCTCTCGCGCCGCTGCCGACCCTTATCTCGCCGTTCTCGAGGGCCGCGCAGACCGGGTGCCCGCAGGTACGAATCCTCTGCCGTTGTTCCAGGTGCTCACTGGCGTGGATTTGGCTTCGCAGATCGCCGCCCGGCAGGACTCTCTCCAGCTGGCTGACCAGTTCGGTCCGGGCGTGGATCCGACGGTCGATTCGCTTCCGCCCGAGCCGCCCGGGCCCATGGTGTTCGGGCGAGAGATGTTCCGCCGGTTCACAAATCAGTTCAACCCGCCTCGCGTGGGCCCCGTCCCGGCCAGTTACCGAGTCGGGCCTGAGGATGAACTGGTCGTCGTGCTGACCGGTGACGTCGAAGTCGCGTACCGGCTGACCGTAGCCCGCGACGGATGGATCGTGCTCCCGGACGTGGGCCGAGTGGCGGTAACCGGTCTAAGCCTCGGAGCACTGCGCCGAGTGCTGCGCGGGAGACTCTCCACCGCCTACTCGGGTCTCACCGATGGGCCCGATGCCAGTACGTTCCTGGAAGTGTCTCTCGATAACCTCCGCGCCAATCAGGTGTACGTGATCGGCGAGGTGGAGAGGCCGGGAGCGTATGAGGTCGGCGGTCTCGCCACAGTGCTTTCCGCGCTGTACCGGGCCGCCGGGCCGCTGCGTACGGGCTCATTTCGAAACATTCGGGTTAACCGCGGGGGCCGGTTGGCCGCCACCGTAGACTTGTACGAGTACCTGCTGGGCGGCGACGCCTCGGCCGACATCCGGCTCGAGCAGGGGGACATCATCTTCGTTCCCGTTGCAGGCCGGCAGGTCGAGATCGACGGGGCGGTTCGGCGACCCGGTATCTATGAGATTCAGCCGGCGGACGGCCTCAATGACCTCATCAGATTTGCCGGCGGTGTCGCCGCCGACGCCTTTGTAGGCAGCGTGCAAATCGAGCGGATCCTCCCCCCGGAGGAGCGCGAGCCCGGAAGGCACCGGGCGCTTGTCAACGCAGCGGCCACCGGTCTTACGGCCGACGGACCCGGGGCTGAGCTCGTGGACGGCGACAGGATCACCATATTCGCGGTGACAGAGGACCGCGTCAGCAGTGTCCGGATCTCAGGCGGTGTGTGGAGACCGGGCGCCTATGCCGCGGAAGGCGATTTTCATCTATCGCAGCTTCTTGAGCGCGCCGGTGGGCTACTCCCGGACGCCGTCCTTGGACGAGCCCAGATTCAGCGCATGCAGCCGGATCGTACACGGCGAATGGTCAGCGTCAGCCTGGAGCTGGACGCGGCTGGGCGTCTGCTGACAGATCCCGTGATCGAACCCGAAGACCAGGTGTTCGTCTTTGCACAAAGGTATTTGCGTGAGGAACGCGTGGTCTCTATCGGAGGTTGGGTCCGGGAGCCAGGCGTATTCCCGTTCGTAGATGGGATGAGTGTTCGCGACCTGATTCTCCGCGCCGGCGGCCTGCGGACCGGCGCGTATCTCGGAGCGGTGGACGTCTCCCGGGTCACCATCGCCCAGGCCTACGGGGACACCATCACTGAGAACTTCACCATCGCCCTGGACAGCACCATCGTGTTCGACGCCTCCCGCCGTTCCTCCGGGTCCCGGGTGCGACCGGGCTCCGGTGAGGACTTCGAACTCGCCAATCTGGATGCCGTGTACCTACGGAAGGCACCCGGCTTCGAGCCGCAGCGACGCGTGATCGTGACCGGCGAAGTCATGTTCCCGGGCCCCTATTCGCTTCAGACGCGTGGCGAGCGGCTGACAGACCTTCTGCAGCGGGCGGGCGGCCTTACACCCGAGGCCTATCAGGGGGGGCTTCAGCTGTGGCGGGCCGAGCCTAACCGGTCCCGCGACACACTCAGCGCCGTTGCTATCGCAGCTCGCGCGGTTGGCGACACGAGCAGCAACCTGCAGCGGTTCCGGGAGGACCAGGTGGGTCTGCAGCCGGATACTCTCGTAAACCGGACTCGGCAGCAGGAATTGGATCAGATTGCCCGGGCCCGAAGCGGAAGCCAGGCAGCCACGGACTCGATCGTGGCCGCGGCGCGGCGGCGAGAGGCTGCGGCCCGCACCAAGCGGACGCGCGTGGGCGTGGACTTCCGCCGGGCGCTGGAGAATCCGGCCAGCTCGCAAAACATAGTGATCGAGCCAGCCGACTCTATCTTCGTGCCCAGTTTCATTCCCACCGTAGATGTAGGCGGAGCGGTCGAGGCCCCGACCAAAGTGTTGTACCGGCAGGGAGCGGGTGTGGGCTACTACATCAGCCGGGCGGGTGGCTACACTTCGGAAGCCGACAAGGGGCGCACACGCGTACAATTGGCCAACGGAGAGGTGGACACACGAGGCGGAAAATTCCTCTTCTTCGGCGGCGGCATAGCCAAACCGGACCCGGGCAGCACGATTACGGTTCCCAAGAAACGGCCCAAACAGGGGGGTGGCCTCAGCTTCGCGCAGCTTGCCACGATCTTCACCTCCCTCGCTACGGCAACGGCGACAATCATCATAGCGGCCCGTTAGGCTGCTCGAGCCGTGATCAGGTCGCCGTGAAGAAGAAGATTCTATGGGTGGATGACGAGGTAAACCTTCTTCGCCCTCACCTGCTCTTGCTGCACCGCGAGGGGTATCACGTCGATGCCATAATGAACGGCAACGACGCCTTGGCCCTGCTCGAGAACGAGAGCTACGACCTGGTTCTCCTGGACGAACAAATGCCAGGACTGCGTGGTATCGAGGTCTTGTCCAAGATACGCAGCCGCGAACCCAATCTGCCCGTCGTGATGGTCACGAAAAGCGAGGCCGAGTCCACTCTGCACGAGGCGATAGGCGGGCGCGCTGACGACTACATAGTAAAACCGACGAGTCCCCGGCAGGTGCTGTCGGTAGTGACCCGTATCCTGGCTGGACCGCAGCTCAGGTTGCAGCAGACGGCCCGGGACTTCACCCAGCGGTTTCAGGTGCTACGGGAGCTCGCTGGGGCCGCGGCTTCCTGGTCTGACTGGGCGGATATTTATTCCGAGATGGTCGACTGGGAGCTGCGACTCGAGGAGCAGGGTGAGTCCAGCCTGATTGATGTCCTCCACACCCTCAGAACGGACGTCCGGCGGGGGTACTGTGAGCTCGTCGCCGATCGGTACGCCGAATGGGTCCATGAAGATGGGGAGGCGGGACCTCCACTCTCGGTTGATGTCTTGAGCCGATTCTTCAAACCCGTACTGACCGACGACTCATCCGCCCTGCTCATGGTTGTTGACTGCCTGCGGCTCGATCAGTGGCGCGCTTTCCGGCCCCTGCTGACGGATCTTTTCGACGTTCAGGAGGTTTTGTACGCCGGAATTCTTCCGACGGCCACACCTTTTGCCAGAAACGCGATCTTCAGCGGGTTGTTTCCCGATGAACTTGAAGAAAGCAGGCCTGGTTGGCTCGAATCCGGAGAAGATGAGGGTTACAATTCCTTCGAGGACGATTTGTTCGCCACCCATGTGCAGAAGCTTGCGGGCGAGGGCTGGCGCACCCACTACGAGAAGTTGTTTACGGCGACAGACGGCGAGCGCATGCTTCAGCGTTTGCCTAGCTATCTGGCAGAGCCATCTGCCACAGCACTCGTATTCAGCTTCGTCGACATGCTCACCCACGGCCGCAGTGAGTCTCATCTGCTCTGGGAAGTTGCCCGCGATGCCTCTGCTCTCCGGGCCCTGACCGTCTCCTGGTTCGAGCGGTCTGCCGCCTTCGGGGCGCTCCGGCTTGCTGCTCGGACGGGCACCCCCGTTCTGCTTACCACAGACCACGGTTCGATCCACTGCAATCGACCGGTCACGGTGTTCGCGAAACGAGACGCGACGGCCAGCCTCCGATACAAATTCGGCCACAATCTGAGGGTAGAGCACCCGGCCGCCGTATATCAGGCTCTTACGGCGGGCGACCTGCGGATGCCGGAACTCGGTACGCGCCGCAACCATATTCTCTGCCGAGAGGACTATTTCTTCGTGTATCCGACCAAGTTGAGGGAGTACCAAGCACGTTACCGCGACAGCTTCCTGCACGGAGGAATCAGCCCGGAGGAAATGATTCTTCCGGTCGCTCTGCTCCTGCCACGATAGGCGTCCTTATGGCCAGCCACGCCGTAACCGGTTACCTGTAATGCCCGGAAAAGTCGCTGACAGGCTGTACCCGAACAGGAGCCGGATCGGTTGATCTACATCACGATCCCCGTACACAACGAGCAGCGCACCATCGGCGTTTTGCTGTGGCGAATTCGCGAAATTTTGACGGAACTAGGCCGTGATTTTCGAATTCTCGTGCTGGATGATGGATCCACGGACGACACGGCTGAGGTGCTTGAACCGTACACCCGGGTGCTGCCTTTGACGGTGCTTCGCCACGACGTCCGGCAGGGATACGCCGCATCTCTGGATACGTTGATTCGAGAAGTCGTTCGGCGCTCAGAATATCCGCGCCGGGATGGTGTGTTAGTGATGCAGGGGGACTTCACGGATGGTCCGGAGGCGATCGCAGACATGCTGCGCCGATTTCAGGGCGGCTCGGACCTGGTTACGGTGGCAGCGGTCGGAGTGAAGAGGGCCCCCTGGCTAGTGCGACTGACGCGAATGTGGGCCGCGACGATGCTTAGGAGTCTTCGGTTTCCGCAGCAAACGGGAGACGCTTTTACCGGATACCGCCTGTACCGCCTCGCGGTTCTGAAGCGGACCCTGAAAGACGTACCCCAGGGCAGATCACTGCTTCGCCACGACGGATGGGCCGCGAGCGTCGAGCTCCTGGCCGCTGTGGGCCCCCATGTTCGCCAGGCGGCGGTCGTGGACGCGCCGTACGATACTGACCGGCGATACCGGGCGAGCCGGTTCAGACCCGTCCCGGAGCTATGGGCGCTTCACAAGGCCAGGCGTGACCCTCGGCTCCGCGCCGGCGCGGCTCAACTTTTGTCACCCTGAGGCTCGCCGTATCCGCTGGCCGCGAATATATTCGAGATACCACCGGTGCCGATGGTGCGGTTCAAATAAATCAAAAAAGGATGGATGACTTGGCCAACGACGACAGGACTTCATCACTCGACGCGGCTCGCGACGAGTTATTCAGCCATATTCGCAGGTGCGGCGTGCTGGAAGCAGATGCGAATCAGCGCGGTGAGTGGATGACGGACACAGTACAATACTTGAGTGAGCGCTACCCCGATCTGACGGATGTGGACCTGGGTCAGCTCGGCGACATTGGACAGAGGTACTGCCAGCCCGCGATTCCGCACGGGCCAGTGCAGTCTGAGGGGCGGAACAACCCAGAGTCGGACGAGGTCAACGCAGCCTGAACCCTCACCTAACTGAAGTCTCCCTGGCGGCTCCCGTCACCGGCCGGACGCGATGACGGTGCTGGATCTCTTCGCCGCATTCCTCCTCGTTCTTGCCAACGCTCTCTTCGTAGCGGCTCAGTTTTCCCTCGTGGAGGCACGAGGATCCCGTGGTCGTGAGTCGGCGCCTGAGGGAGCCAGGCGCGCCAGGCAGGTCCGGGCTGCCCAGGAAGACATCGGACGAACGATATCCGGAGCACAGCTCGGCATCACATTTTCTTCCCTGGGCTTGGGCTGGATAGCAGAGTCAGTCATCGCCGACAGGCTCGTGTCCGGACTCGGCTCTCTTGAGGAGCCATGGAACGCTGTGGCAACCCACGGAGTTGCGATCGCGATCGCACTCGTCCTGATCAGCTTTCTGCACATCGTGTTGGGCCAACTGGTGCCAAAATCCGTGGCCCTCCTCAGGCCCGACCGCGTCAGTCGCATGCTGGCTGGGCCTCTGAACCTCTTCAACCTGCTCATGCGCCCCCTGCTCTGGGTTTCGAATGGATCCGCTGACCTCGTGCTTCGACTGTTTGGCCTTCGGCTGGCAGAAGTCGAGGAACGCGCACATAGCCCGGAGGAGATCCAGCTCCTGCTTCGGCACAGCCGGTCAAAAGGGACGGTCGAAGACGGCGAAGAAGCCATGATACAGGCCGTGTTCGAACTCACGAATACGGTCGCCAGAGAGGTGATGACTCCTCGCCCGGACATAGTAGCTTTCCAGGCCAAAACCTCTTTGGATGAGGTGCTGAAAACCGTGGCGAAGTCCGGCCGCTCCAGGTTTCCGGTCTATGGCGAGTCCATCGACGATACGCTTGGAGTGGTTCTGGTGAAGGACCTGATTCGCTGGATGCAGAAGTCCCAGCCGGTCCCGTTCGATCTTCGGGAGGTCATGCGTCAGGCCTACTTCGTGCCCGATACCAAGGCGGTGGACGATCTGCTCGCAGAGATGAGGCACCACAAGGTTCACATGGCCGTAGTCGTCGATGAATTCGGCGGCACAGATGGTATCGTGACTCTCGAGGATCTACTCGAGGAGATTGTGGGCGAGATTTTTGACGAGCACGACGTACCCGAGTCGGATGTGACCATCGATGAAGATGGTCGCATTCTGATCGACGGGGGGGCGGACTTCGCTGACGTGGTGGCCGAGTTCGGCCTTGCCATCGAGGAGCCGGAGGGCGATTACGATACGGTGGCTGGATTCGTGATAGGTACGCTGGGCAGGATTCCCGAAACCGGCTACCGGGTGCCGGTTGGCGAGGGAGAGCTTGAGGTGCTGGAGACCAACGAAAAGCGCGTAACACGCCTTGAGCTCTTCGTTACGGCCGGGAGTCACGACCGCAAATCTCAGACAGAAGGTGAAGCTGTCGATGACCTCTGAGTTCTGGAGTGCAGACGAGTTCGACCGACAGGCGCAGCAGCGATACGAGGATGGCGAGTACGATGCGGCCAGCTCACTGCTGGAGACCGCGCTGCGGCTGTACCCTGAGTCGGCTGACCTGTGGGTGTCGATGGGATACACCCAGCTCGCCCGCGAGGAATATGCATGGGCTCGCCGGGCCTTCGACCTTTCTCTGGTTCACGAACCTGACCACGAAGACGGACTGGTCGGGGTGGGAGAGGCCCTCCTGAAACTCGGCGAACGGTCGCGGGGCTTTAGATCCTTCGAGCGAGTGCTTGAACTGGGCTTCGCGACAGACAGTGACCTCATGGCGTCGATCGGCCGGGCGCTGTTCCGTGAAGGACTCTACGAGCATGCGGAGCGCTTCTTTCGCAAGGCTACGGCGGCCGACCAGCAGTCCGCTGCTGCTGCCGCCGATCTGGCTTACTCACTTCAGCGCCTTGGGAAACCCCGGGAGGCGCTCAGCTGGCTGCGAAGAGCGCTCGAGCTCGATTCGGAGAACCACGATGCCCGTATCTGCCTCGCGAACCTGGAGTATGAAAGCGGACACAGGAAAGCCGCGCTCGAAGAATTCGAGCGCGTGCCCACGGATCGGCTGTGGGATCCACTGACGGTTTGGCGGGCGATCGAATTGACTCGCGCTTTTCGTACGCTATCGAGCGATGGCCGCGAATTGGATCCGTACCTTGAGCGCCTTGAGCGACTGCTGGTCAAGCCGACGCCGGTCGAAGAACTGCTGGCCGAAATACAGGCTCAGGGACCTGACTCGCCCGATACTCCCGGCGGCAGAGGCCAGCTCGACATGTTTCGTCCGGTGCCCCGGGAGAGCACGGACTGGGCGGCGATCGTGCGTGCCATGAGCCAGGCTTCTCCACAGCCACATCAGAGCGTGGAACAGTTCATGCAAGAGACCGCTGAGAGGATACATACTCAGACCGGAATTCGAATTCCGGACGACGACCCTGAAGCCTTTATTAAGGCTTCGGCACAGGCCGGAGTGCTGCACATCGAGCACTGAGGCCGGGGTGAAAAAAAGAGCATGGATACGCAGCCACTGGCCGATTTGCTGGCCAGGAGACTAGTAGAGGAAGGTCACTCGCTGGATGGTCCGATCGCTATGGCTGAGCTTCAGCAGCGACTCATTCCATATCGGTTGTGCAGGGCAGAACTTCGCTTCGCCACAAAAGCGGAATATGACCTG
>JAZGCO010000116.1:0-12794 GCA_036476995.1 Gemmatimonadota bacterium | reverse complement strand
GTTTCCGAAGCGGGAGCCCGCGTGAGCGCGGACGGGCAGGCGGGTGAGACGCTGCAGGCGGGCGATGTGGTAACGGTGCGCCGATCGCCGCACTCCGTCCGGCTCATTCGGATGCTGGAGCAGGGTTTCTTCCGGGTGCTGAGCCAGAAGCTGCGCTGGGGCGATGTTCGGCCCGCACATGAGGACGCCTAGGTGCTTCGGGATCTGAGGATTCAGGGCTACGCGGTCATCGATGACCTGCGCGTGGAGATGGAGCCGGGCCTGACCGTCTTGACGGGCGAGACCGGCGCCGGGAAGTCGATTCTGATCGGAGCTCTGACCCTGTTGCTGGGCGGCCGGGCGCACACAGACACGATCCGCGCGGGGTCAGACCGAACCATGGTGGAGGGCATGTTCGAGGTGCCCGGCGCGTCGTCGGCCTGTGAACTGTGCCGGGACGCTGGCATCGATCCTGAGGACGGCTGTCTGATTCTCAGGCGTGAGGTGCAGCGGGCGGGGCGTAGTCGTGGCTGGGTAAACGGCTCCTCCGTGACGGCCGGATTTCTCCGCGATCTCGGGTCGGAGCTCGTCGAGATACACGGCCAGCATGAGCATCAGACGCTCCTGCGCCGGGACGTCCAGCGGGCCATGCTCGACGCGTTCGGAGGATCGGCGCTCCTGGCGTCCAAGGTCGCCGCACTTCATGCGGCTATGAGCGCCCTGCGCGCCGAAATCGAACGCCGCCGCCAGAACGCCCGAGACGCGCGTGAGAAGTCGGATTACCTTCGGTTCAAGGCCGAGGAGATTGAGGCGTCGGCTCTGGAGCCAGGTGAGGACGAACGGCTAGATGCCCAGATCCGCAAACTGGAACACTCCGAGGACTTGCTGCGCCTGTCCGGGCTGCTGGTCGACTCGATCCACGGCGACGCCGATTCACTGGCCGATAGACTGTCGGCTCTTCAGCGGCCCTTGAGCGGTCTTCTGACTATCGATCCGAGCGCCGAGGAGTTTGAGGACCTGTACGCGACTTCCAGAGCGGCCCTTGACGAGCTAGGCCGGGGGCTCGCGAGATATCGGCAAACCGTAGAGCACGACCCGCAGCGCCTCCACTCTTTGCGCGAGCGAGTGGACGAGTTGTACCGGCTGAAACGGAAGTACGGCGACTCTGTGGATGACGTTATCCGGGCAGGGGCGGCGGCCAGAGCCGATCTCGACGAGCTCGAGGGATCGGGGGAGGCGCTCCAGGACCTGGAAAGGGAGGCGAAGGCCGTGGCCACCGATCTGGATGACGCGGCGTCTCGATTGAGCGGAAAGCGCCGGTATGCAGCGAAGCGGCTCGAGTCCTCAGTGGTGCGCCGGCTTCCAGGGCTGGGACTTCCGGGGGCGCGGATGCGAGTCGATCTAATCCCAGAGAACGACGTGGGTCGGCATGGTAGGGAGCGAGTCGAGTTTCTGGTGTCGCTGAATCCGGGTTTCGATCTTGGACCGCCGGGAAGAATCGCATCAGGCGGCGAATTTAGCCGGCTGATGCTTGCTTTGCGTACGGCTCTGTCCGAGGTGGATCCCGTTCCCACTGTCGTGTTCGACGAAATAGACGCGGGTATTGGCGGACAAGTGGCACACGAGGTCGGCGCGCAGCTCGCGGCGGTCGCGGCCAAGCGCCAGGTGTTTGCCGTCACCCATCTGGCGCAGATCGCGTCGCGAGCCGGCCACCACTTGCAGGTCGAGAAAGCCGAGAGAGATGGACTGGCCGTGGCCACGGTCGTAGCCCTTGCTCCCGAGGCACGTGTCGCTGAGGTGGCCCGCATGCTGGGTGGGGACGCGGAGAGCGACACGTCTCGGCAACACGCCGAAGAGATGTTGGAATCCGCCGCCGGACGAGCCTAGACTGGCAGGCTTTACGCCCCTGTGGGCGCGAGTTACCCTGTGCGGGCGCTGGAAACGAGTACCGGGCCGGCAGTCTCGACCCGGGCCATCCAGCCAGCGTGCGGCGCCGTGGCCGAGTGGCTAGGCAGGGGCCTGCAAAGCCCCCTACTCCGGTTCGAATCCGGACGGCGCCTTCTCAGCCGGGCGACCCCAACGGCGAGGTGGAACATGGTTATGTGCGGATCGGTCCGGCAGATCTGGTGAAGCCGTAGCGTGTCCGCCGCGAACCCCTCGCGGGAATCTGCTCGTGAGTAGGGCGCGGCTCGATCGGGCGTTGTACGCGCTCCTGATCTTCGTGCCGATCGCCCTGTTCCTGAGGTTCGCGTCCGACGTGGGTGGGACAGCACTGTTTGCGGTGTCGGCCATCGCGATCATCCCCCTTGCCGGCCTCATGGGCCGGGCCACGGAACACCTGGCAGAGCGGGTCGGTCCCGCCCTCGGAGGGCTGCTCAACGCCACGTTCGGAAATGCGGCGGAGCTGATCATTGCCATCGTGGCGCTCCGGGCAGGTCTGCACGATGTCGTGAAGGCGTCCATCACCGGGTCGATTATCGGCAACATCCTGCTGGTGTTCGGTCTGTCCGCTTTGCTCGGAGGCCTGCGGTACCGGACGCAGCATTTCAACCGAACCGCAGCCAGTCTTGGGACCACGCTGCTCGTTCTTAGCGTGATCGGACTCGTCCTGCCGAGCATCTTTCATTCGGCGTCGGGCGGCGGCCACGCGGCGATCGAGCGCAACCTCAGCCTCGACATTTCGATTATTCTGATCGTCGTGTATGGACTGAGCCTGCTGTTCACTCTCCGCACCCACTCGGACCTGTATCTGTCGCACACGGAAGAGGACGCGAGTGCCGGCAGCTCGCGCCGGATCGTGGAAGTCGATGGTTTACCGGGCACTGGTGTGTCCCGGCCCCTGCTGACCCTCCTGGGTGCTGCGGTTGTGACGGGAGTCATGAGCGAGATAATGGTGGGCGCTCTCGAGGAAGCAGCGCACGAACTCGGAATGACGCGCGTTTTCGTGGGCGTGATTCTGGTGGCGGTGGTGGGGAATGCGGCGGAGCACTCGACAGCCGTTCTCATGGCGATCAAGAACAAGATGGATCTCTCTCTCCACATAGCGGTCGGATCTTCCACACAGATCGCCCTGTTCGTGGCTCCCGTTCTCGTCTTGCTGAGTTACGCCATTGGGCCCTCGCCGATGGATCTCCGGTTCACCAACCTGGAAGTTGTAGCAGTCGCCATGTCCGTCGGAATCATGGCCGTCATCTCGCAAGACGGTGAATCTCACTGGATGGAAGGTGTGCAGCTACTCGCCGTCTATCTTATGTTGGCAGTCGCCTTTTTCTTCCTCCCGGTCTGACATTTCAGTCACTCGGCCGGTGGGGCGCCCCGGGGCCTAGGCACGTATGCAGGCCGCGTAGACACGCGTGCAATCATATGAGCGCGGGACTAAACGCGGTCCGCGCGTATCAATGGAATCGTGCCGGGCAACCCCGTCCCCACGCCTGGCAGTCTAATCGGTCGTGGACGTCGTCTGCGGGCGGCGTTAAGTCGTGAGCGGGCGGCGTTAAGCCAGCGTTGATTCGGACCGCACATACTGAGGACTCGACATGGAGGGTCCCGCCAACCACTAACCGGGGCCGGGCGTATGAAGTCCAGACACCTCGTAACGCTGGTCGTGTTCGGCATCGCCGCCGCACTTCTCACCAGCGTCTTTCTTAAGCTCCGTGCCAACGATGCAGAACCGGGCGAAGCCTCCGACAGTGCGGCCGTTGATTCGGCTCGCGCCGCCGTGCGAAGCACGGCTGCCACCGCGGCTTTCTCCACTAGCATCGCGATACCCGTCGAAGGGGCCAAGGTAGGCCAGGGCACCTTCGTAGTGTGGGTGAAGGCGGAAGGGGAAGCGGCCCCGCGGCGAAGCGCACCGCTACAGGCAGAGGTCGGCGGCCCGGTCGTATCCGTTCCGGTGACCGAAGGCAGCTACGTACGGGCCGGCCAACTAATCGCCCGGATCGATCCGGCGTTGTACGAGCTGGATCTGGCTGAGGCGCAGGGAGCGCTCGATCAGGCAGAGGCTGAGTTTCGAGATCTGACTCTCGGCGATGACCGAATCGCCGATCCGGAGGTCCGGGCCGAGCGAGAAGGGCAGGCCAGGGTGCGGAGCGGAATGGCGGGCGCGGAAGCCAGGCTCCAACGCTCACGCTACGACCTTGGAAGGACAGAGATTCGCGCTCCGTACGCGGGGCGAGTGGCCAATCTCGTTGTGGCCAAAGGATCCAGACTGGGTGTAGGAGACTCTGTAGCCACCGTTATCGACCTGTCGCAGATCGACGTGGACGTTTTCGTCCTCGAAGGCCAGATCGGCGCTCTCGCGGTTGGGCGTGAGGCCACCGTGCGATTCTCCGCCTACCGCGGCGAGCAGTTGCCGGCCAGGGTCGTGACCATCAATCCCATGGTCGATTCGGAGAGCCGGGCTAGCCGGGTGACCGTCAGGCTCGACAACCCAGAATCGAGGATTCTTCCGGGCATGCATGCCAGTGTCAGCATCGCGGGAGACCTGTACGAGGGCCGGACATTTGTTCCCAAGGAAGCGATCGTCGAGCGAAGCCGCCGTGACGTGGTGTTCGTGTTCGAGCCGGAGGAGGAAGGGTCCACCAAGGGCCGGGCGAAATGGCGGTACGTGACCACCGGTCTTGAGAACGATGCCTCGGTGGAGATCGTAGCGGCTGAGGATACGGATATGGTGAGCGAGGGCGAGATAGTGCTCGTGGCTGGTCATTCCACGCTCACACACGACGCACGCGTGGATGTCTCGTTGCCGAGCGAGCAGGAGTGAAGTCGCCCGCTGCGGCCCCGCGCGCGGCGACCTCCCGCATGGTGGGAGCCCGTCTGGTAGTCGCGGTCGCCGGGGTGGCCGTGGCTTTGCTGATAGCGCCCGGCTTGCCGGCGCAGGATGTGGCCCCGAGCGGTCGGGCGGCCAGGTCAGCGATGACCCTGCAGGACGCGCTCCGTATCGCCCTGGCAAACAACCCGACGATCGAAAGCGCGGACGCATCCTACGCGTCCGCGAAGGCAGCTCGCTGGGCCGACTATGGAGCGTTCCTCCCCAGCGTGTCGGTGAGCGGGTCCGCGTCCCGAACCAGCTTCACCACCTCCAGCTTTCTGTCTCCTGAGGGGTCGCCCCAGGTCATTGATCCGCCCCTGGAGGACGTATCGAAGAGCAACAGCGGCTCCCTCACGCTCCGTCTTCCGGTGTTTTCGCCAGAACGAATCACCGATGCGAAAGCTGGGGCCTCGCAGCTGGTCGCGGCTCGCTTGCGGCTCAGCGCGGCTGAGGCGGCGGTGGTGCGGGACGTGCGGCGGGCCTATCTGGAGGCCCTCAAGCAGCAGCGCCTGTTAGAGGTGGCCGATCGTCAGCGAGTGGCCAGGGGTCAGGATCTCGAAGTGACCGAAAGGCGCTACCGCATCGCGGCTGCGTCGCGGAGTGATCTACTGGGCGCTCAGATCGATCTCAGCGATGCGGAGCTCCGGTACCTGGACGCGGAAACCGCGCTGGCCTCAGCGCGGCGCGATCTACGGGTGCAGCTCGCCCAGCCATCGGAGGATTTCGAATCCGGGAGTGTGTCGCTTGTGGACATCGAGGACGCTCCGGACGCGAGTGAGCTGGACCCGGCCGCATTGGCCGCGTCAGCTATGCAAGCGAACCCCACGCTGCTGGCCCTCGAGCAGGACGAGCGGGCGGCGTCGGCCGCTCTATGGTCGGCCAAGGCAGCGTGGCTCCCGAGCGTCGATGTAAGTCTGTCTTTCGGCCGCAGCCGCAGCCTGGCCGAGTCCCAGAGCTTATTCAGCTTCGAACCAGCCAACACCCGAACCACCTTCAGCATCACCGGTTCATGGACTCTGTTTGACAACTTCAGCCGCAAGGCGTCGAACGCGCAGGCCAATCGGTCGCTGCGGCAGGCCAGGGCTGATCTCACCCGGGAGAGGCTCAATCTAGAGCGCGACATTCGGGACCTCGTGTCTGATCTTCAGCGGCGCCACCGCCGGTTGGCGGTGCTTACCAGGAACCAAGAACTGGCCGACGAGCGCCTGGAGCTGGCGCGGGAACAGTACAGGCTGGGAAGCATCCCGTACTTCAATCTCCAGCAGGCGATCGACCGGCTTAATTCGGCTGAGCAATCACTTTTTCAGGATCGTTACGAATACCTGAAAGCCTGGGCCGATCTGGAAGAGCGGCTCGGCCGTGTGACGCGGTAGGCGGGTAGGAAGATGGCACTCGCAGATCGAGCTATTCGGCGGCCGGTTGCTACCGCCATGCTGTACCTGGCGATCGGAGTCTTGGGAGCGGTCTCCTTCACCCGTCTTCCGATCGATCTGCTCCCGGATGTCGCGTTCCCGACCCTGTCCGTATGGACGTCCTATCCGGATGCAGGACCGGCTGAGGTCGAGCGTTTTGTCACGGAGCGAATCGAACAAGTCGTGAGCCGGGTGAACGGCGTGCGCGGCGTAGATTCACGGTCACGCGAAGGCCAGTCTCTGGTCCGGCTTCAGTTCTTCTGGGGTACGGACATGGAGTTCGCCATGCTCCACACCCGAGAGCGGCTCGACAACCTCGCCGATGGACTCCCGGAGAGCGCAGACCGGCCCGTCATCTTGAACTCGGATCCGACGAACGAACCCGTCATGACCCTGGCGGTCACGGGCGCGGATCTCTCAGACCTGCGGGACCTGTCAGAGGCCGTGTTCAAGCGCCGCCTCGAGCAGCTGGAAGGCGTTGCGCTGGCGGCGATCACGGGTGGACCTGAGCGCGAGATTCAGGTAGTCGCATCGCCGGACTTGCTCAGCGTGCACGGGGTCAAGATTTCGGATGTCACCCAGGCTCTAGACCGGGCCAACTACAGCGCTCCGGGCGGTTCGATCCGGCGGGGCCGGTTCCGCTACAGCTTGCGCACGCTGGGAGAGTTCCAGTCGGTGGAGGAGCTCGAGGACGTTGTCGTCGCCCGGCCGCTGACCGGGGGTGTGGTTCGGCTACGCGATGTAGCGGTGGTCTCGGAAGGTATCGCCGACCGCGAGACTCTCGCCCGCTTCAACGGCGAGCCGGCCATCGGACTGCAGGTGTACAAGGAGTCCGGTTCGAATACGGTCCGCGTGGCGAACCGGGTGAACGATGTCCTCGACCAGATCCGGGCTGAGTTTCCGGAAATCACCCTGGAAGTAGCGGCCAGCCAGGCGTCGTTCATTGCCAATGCGATCTGGAACGTCGTTCAGGCGCTACTCGTGGGAGGCGTTCTGGCGTTCCTGGTCCTGTTCTTGTTCCTGAGGGATCCCCGATACCCGGTGGCCATCGGTCTGGCGATTCCGATTTCGGTCATGGCGGCGTTCACCCTGGCGTATCTGTTCGACGTGAGCCTGAACGTGATGTCTCTCGGCGGGCTGGCCCTGGGTGTCGGCATGCTTGTGGACAACTCCATCGTGGTGCTCGAGAACACGTTCAGGCACCGACGTGCAGGGCTGGACGCGGCCACGTCCGCTTCGGTGGGTGCGACGGAAGTGGCGGGTGCGATAGCCGCGTCCACGTTCACGACGATAGCCGTGTTCGGTCCTGTGCTCTATGTCGGCGGTGTGGCAGGGGCCCTGTTCGCCGATCTGAGTCTGGCAGTCACGTTTTCCCTGCTCGCCTCGCTAGCGGTCGCCCTGACTCTGTTGCCGGTCCTTGCGGCCCGCTTCGGCGGGGGCGGCGATGGTGCCACCGGCAGCGGCGAGGCGATCTCGGGAAGGCCTGCCGCGGACGAAGCGCCGGGGTGGCGGGTTCTTCGACCCTTCCGCGCTGCCGGACGCGGACTTAGGCGCCTCGGGCGGTTCGTAGGCACCTCCATTCAGCTCACCTTTGCGGACCTGTTTCGGGGCGGCGGCCGACTCATCGCCTCTGCCACGCAGCCGCTGCTGGCGGCGTTCGACCGGATGTTTGCGCGATTCGCGGCACGCTACGAGCGAACGCTGGAGTGGGCCCTGGAGCACCGTCCTACCGTGCTCGCGGTCGCCGGCGGAGGTCTCATTCTGGCCCTCGCAATCGGCTTGGTGCTGCCGAAGAGCCTGATGCCAACCGTCGATGAAGGTGCGTTCCGGGTGGATGTCACACTGCCCGAAGGAACGCCGCTGGAGGTTACGTCGGCCGCGGCCCAGCGCCTGGAGGCAGCCATCCTCGATACGGAGGCCGTACGGGCCGTGTTCACCCGTGTCGGTAGGGCGCGCGACGCCGAACTGGCCACTCGCGACCTGACCGGACTCAACAGCGCCGCGCTGGAGGTCCGGCTCGAGCCGGGCAGCAGGCCGGTACGGGACGTGGTCGCGGAAGTGCGCGAGCTGATATCGCGCTCCGGACTGGACCCGTCGACCGTGGCCATCGAGACAGGGCAGGCCACGGCTCTCGGAAGGACCCTGGGCCTGGGTGAGGCGGACCTTGCCGTCCGGGTGCAGGGACCGGAGCTGGACAGCCTGATCGCCGTCGCGGAAGAAGCCGCTCGGCGGATGGAGGGGGTGTCCGGCATCGGCGACGTTCGGCTCGATATTCAATTAACCCAGCCGGAGCTGGAGATTGAGGTGGACCGGGCCGCGGCCGCCCGCTACGGGTTCACGGTGACCGAGGTCGCCGACGCCATCGAAGGATTTCTGCGGGGCGCCGAAACCAGCAGGCCGTATACCGAGTTTTCCGAGAAAATAGCAATTCGAGTAACGCTGCCGCCCGAGCGGCGCAGTGTGCTTTCAGACGTCATGCAGCTGACATACCGCGACATTCCCCTTCGCGAGGTGGTTGATATCCGCGAGGGGTATGGGCCGGTCGAGATCCGGCGAACGGATCAGAACCGGACGGTGCAGGTTCTGGCCGATGTCGTCGATGGCGGCCTGGCCGAAGCCGTGCGAGGCGTGGAAGAGGCACTCGTGGGCCTGTCCATTCCGCCGCTGACCTCTGTTCGCGTGGGCGGCGAAAACGAGGAAATGAGAAGCAGCTTCCGGAGCCTCACGTTCGCGTTCGGCCTCGCCCTGTTTCTCGTCTTCCTGATCATGGCGGCCAAGTTCGAGTCCCTGGTCCAGCCTCTAATCGTACTAGTCTCGGTGCCGCTGGCGGCCATCGGAGCGTTCGTCGCCCTGTGGCTGGCCCGGGATGGTCTCAACGCGATGAGCGGGATCGGGCTGGTCATCCTGATTGGCATCGTTGTAAACGACGCGATTATCAAGGTGGATTTCATCAATCAGCGCCGTGCTGCCGGCGATTCCAAGCGGCTGGCTATTCTCGAGGCCGGCCGGCTTCGCCTGCGTCCCATTCTCATGACGACCGTGACCACGGTCTTCGGTCTCACCCCCATGGCGCTGGGCTGGGGCGCCGGAGCGGACCTCAGAGCGCCGCTGGCAGTGGCCGTAATCGGTGGCCTGATTTCCGCTACATTCCTGACGCTGATCGTGGTGCCCGTCGTCTATTCGCTTCTCGTTTCGCCGGGCGAGGCGGTGTCGGCGGCTTCGGCGAGCGCCCGCGTGGTCGCCCCGGCAGGGGGCGATAACTCGGGATTGGCAGGGACTCCATGATCGATCTGGCCATTAAGAGACCGGTGGCCACCGGAGCCATTTACCTGGGCCTTTTTGCGCTTGGCGCCTACAGCGCCCGGCTCATTCCCGTGGAGTTGCTGCCGGACGTGGACTACCCGCGGCTCACCGTGAACGCCTCCTGGAATGGGGCCTCTCCCGAGTCAATGGAAGCGTTCGTCACGTCGCCTCTCGAAGCGGCGTCGCAGCGAATCCAGGGTGTCCGAAAGGTCACGTCCACGTCGCGGGTGGACCGCAACGGCACGGGGTCTTCCGCCGAAATCGAAATCGAATTCACGCGCGACACCCGTATGGAGTTCGCTGAGCTGGACCTGTCCGAGCGCTTCGCCGCTCTCAAGGATGAGCTTCCACCTGGGGTGCGCCCCTCAATAGAAGCCTACGTCCCACAGGAATTTTCGCAGGACGAGCAGTTCTTCATGAGCTTTCGGATCACTGGTCCGTACACCTTCAGCCGCCTGGCAGAGATCGCTGAGGAGGAGATCAAGCCTTCCGTGCTCGGTGTCGATGGCGTAGCCGCGGCGAACATCTACGGAGGCCAGGCCCGGGAAGTCTCCATCGAACTCGATCGAGCCAGGCTCGAGTCCTACGATCTCCGACCCGAGGACGTCCGGCAGCGGATCGAGGACCTCTCCGTCCTCAGGGCTCCCGGTTCTCTTCTGCTGGATGGCCGACAGGTGGTTCTCTCAGTCCGGACCCGCGTCGCGCATGTTCGGGAACTCGAGAGCCTGGTGATCGCGGAGCGGAGCGGTGGACCGGTCCGGCTCAGCGACCTTGGAACGGTCCGGGAGCAGACGGCAGACACTAACCAGTACTTCCGGATCAACGGCCAGCCGGCCATCTCAATGTACATCGATCGTAAGGGCGGAACCAACGCCATCGACGTGGCGGCTGCGGTTCGGGAACAGGTGACCACGATCGGCGCCCGGCTCCCTCCCGGGGTGCAGACGGAGCTGGATCTGGATCAGAGCGACGAGATTCGGCGGCAGCTGACAGGGCTTCGTCTTCGGGCCATCGCCGCATCCATCGTCATCTTTCTCGTCCTGATGTTGTTCCTGCGTTCCCTGAGCTCCGTGTTGGTCGTGTTCGCGACCATCGGCTTCAGCGTCCTGGCCGCGATCAATCTGCTGTATCTCGGTGGGTTCTCCCTCAACGTGCTGACCCTGGCAGGTCTGGCATGGGGATTCGGCCTCATCGTCGACAACAGCATCGTGGTGCTCGAGAACGTCGAAAGGCACCGGGCGCTCGGCAAATCCCGTGCCCGCGCAGCGCTCGAAGGGACCCGGCAGGTGGCGCTTCCGGTACTGGCGGCAACCGCCACAACGGCGATCGTCCTGGTACCGTTCCTGTTCCTGCGGGGCGAACTGAGGCTGTACTACGTGCCGCTAGCGTTTGCCGTGGGTTTCTCCATTCTGGCCAGCTTATTCGTCGCGTTCACCTTCGTTCCGACGATGGCCGCGCGCCTGGCAGAACGAAGCGCTAGTTCGGCCGAAGTCGCCCCAGCCCGCCGGACCCCCATCTACCTGCGGTCTTACCGGGCGCTTCTCAGCTCCGCCCTGGATCACCCCATGGTCGTCACCACGCTGTGTCTGGCGGCTCTAGGCGGCAGCTTCTGGCTGTTCAAGGAACACGTCAATACGGGCACCCTGTGGAGGGGTTTGTTTGCGCAACGAACGTACATCGACGTGATCGTACGATTCCCACGCGGGGCAGGGCTCGACCGCACCGACGAGTTGACGCGGTTCTTCGAGGAGAAGATTGCCACGCTGCCCGAAGTGAAGCGGTACGAGACTCGGGTTCGGCCGGCCGGCGCCCGTATCCAGATCACGTTCCCCAAGGATCTCGAGCAGACGCAGATTCCGGTGGCCATCAAGGAGCAGATGGTGGCGTATAGTCACCAATTCTCCGGGCCAGAGGTCCGCGTGTACGGGTTCGGTCCGAGCTTTTATGGAGGCGGGGGTAGTCCACCTAACTATTCGCTTAAGATTCTCGGGTATAACTATCTGGATACCAAAGATATAGCCGACGATATCGGGGCGCGGTTGGAGCGCTTCAGCCGCATCCGGGACGTGGACACGAATGCCTCGGGTTCATTCTTCGACCGCGACAAGGAGTCGGAATTCTTCCTCACCGTGGACCGGGACGCGTTGGGCCAGCACGAGCTGAGCGTCGAAGAGCTGCTACGCTTCGTGAACGCGAACCTGCAGACCGGTATTTCGGGTCAGCGGCTACGAATTGGCGGTGAAGAGCTGCCGTATACCGTCAAGCTGGCGGGGTTCCGTGATTTCGATCAGCTGGACATGGAGCAGCTGCGCGTTCCGGCCCAAAACGGTACGGAGGTCCGCCTGGCCGACGTGGCTCAGGTTGAGGAGCGTACCGTCATGACGTCGATCCGGCGGGAGGACCAGCAGTACGAGAGGACGGTGGCTTGGGAGTTCCGCGGTCCGCGTAAGCTCGGAGATCTGGTGAGAGATGTCGTGATCGACGCCACCGAGCTTCCCCCCGGCTACAAGATCGAAGAAGACGTACGCTGGCGCTGGTCCGTCGAGGAGGAGACGCAGGTGTATCTGGCCATCGCGTTCGCCGTGCTACTGATCTACATGGTTACGGCGGCGTTGTTTGAATCCCTAATGGCCCCGTTTGTGGTATTGCTCACGATTCCGCTGGCTCTCATCGGTGTGTTCCTGATCTTCTTCTACACCGATGCATCGTTCACGCGCACGGCCTACATCGGCACGATCATGATGGGTGGGATCGTCGTCAACAACGCGATTCTGATCGTGTATCACATCGGAGAACTCCGGGAGTCTCTTCCGACCAGGGAAGCCATCATTCAGGGCACTTTGGAGCGTGTGCGTCCAATCCTCATGACGACTCTCACGACCGTGTTCGGCCTTCTGCCCCTGGTCCTGTTCGCCGAATCGCAGGATGCCAACATCTGGAACTCGCTGGCCCTGGCCACCATCGGCGGGCTCATCTCGAGCACCATGTTCGTGCTGGTGGCCATACCGGTGGCCTACCGGTATCTGGTTGTTCGGCGGAGCGCTGCGGTAACTTAGCGCTGCGTGTACATTTCGACGCACGGCCACGCCGGAGTGGCGGAATGGTAGACGCGCCGGACTCAAAAGCAGGCCGCAGCCAGCGCCACTTTCCGGTGAATCCCGCACCACGTATGCTCATCTACCCGATTCTACGGTTGCTCCAAACCGCCTATTCCTGAGGTTCGGGGATAGAAACACACACAGAAACACTCACACCGGCACGAAGCGACATACATGACTAGATGCACTAGA
>JAZGCO010000115.1:0-6618 GCA_036476995.1 Gemmatimonadota bacterium | reverse complement strand
CCGCCGCTAGGATCCCCTCATGTGAGCCCTTGTGCGCGAGCATCGGCTGTCCGGCTACGTCGCCTATCGCGTACACGCCCGCGACGCTGGTCTCGCACCACTCGTTGATTTTGATCCAGCCGTCCTCCACGGCGACGCCGGCCTTCTCGAGACCCAGACCCTGGACCACAGGCGCCCGGCCTACGGCCATGAGCACGAGATCTGTCTCGATCGTCTCCTCGCCTTTTTTCGTCTCAACGGTGAGCCGCATCGGACTCGCTTCCCTGTCCAGCGACTTCACGCGCGTGCCGGTCATGATTTTCATGCCGCGTTTCTTGAACAAGCGCGCCAGCGTCTTGCCGATTTCCGGATCTTCCAGTGGGACGAGGTTGTCGAGGGCTTCCACTATCGTCACTTCCACGTTAAAGGCGCTGAATACATCGGCGAATTCGACTCCCACGAAGCCCGCACCGACGACTACCATGGACTTGGGTAGGCTCCGCAGAGCCAGCGCCTCTCTGCTTCCGATCACCTTTTCCCCGTCGATCTCGAAACCGGGGAATGATTTCATGACAGCACCGGTCGCGACGACGATGTTCTTGGCTGAGATCTCGGTCGGATCTCCTTCGCTCGGGGTTACGCGCACCTTGCCGGCCCCGGCCAGGCTACCCATTCCTTCGATCGATTCCACTTTGTTCTTCTTGAACAAATACCTGATCCCGCCGGTCAGTTTGTCGCTGATCGCCCGGCTGCGATCTACCGCCGCTTCCATATCGTAGTAGACGTCGCCGGCCTTCACGCCCAGTTCCTCGCCATGCTGCTTGAGATTTTGGGCCAGGGAGGCGCTTTCGAGCAGAGCCTTGGCGGGTATGCATCCCCAGTTGAGACAGGTGCCGCCAAAGCCGCCCTCGTACGAAGAGCTCTCCACGCAGGCCGTCTTGAGCCCTAGCTGCGCCGCGCGAATCGCGCAGACGTATCCTGCCGGACCAGCTCCTATAACGGCAACATCGTACAAATCTGCCATATCTCTATATCCTCATTATACTTAACTTAACTAGTATCATTTAGTCTAGTGCGAGATCGTTTGTGCGGCCGATGACATCCTAGAGGATCATCTCGAGCGGATTCTCCATCATCGCCTTAAAGGTCCCGAGAAACGCGGCTCCCATCGCTCCATCAATCACGCGGTGATCGCACGACATGGTGACCTGCATTCGGCGGCGAACGACGATCTCTCCGTCCACGACTACCGGCTTCGTCTGCGTCCTGCCGATGGCAAGGATTCCAGCCTCTGGCGGATTGATGATCGCGGTAAACTCGGTGATCTCAAACATGCCCAGGTTGCTGATCGAGAACGTGGCGCCCTGGTATTCCTCCGGCAGAAGACGCTTGTCGCGGGCGCGGCCGATCAGCTCGCGCGCCTCCTCTGAAATCTGGAGAAGCCCTTTTCGGTCGGCTGATCGAACGATCGGCGTGATCAGGCCCCCGCCATCGAGCGCTACGGCAACGCCGACATCCGCGCTGCCGTGGCGGACGATCGTGTCGCCGTGCCAGGAGGCGTTGATATCTGGATGACGCGCCAGGGCCTCCGCGACGATCTTAATGAGAAGATCGTTGACGCCGATCTTTCCGGTGGAGAGACGCGCGTTGAGCTGGGCTCGGAGGTCGAGCGCATGCTCCATGTCAATCTCGGTCGTCAAGAAGAAATGCGGAACAGGCCCGATCGACGCGGCGAGAGTCCGCGCTATCGCCTTCCGCATCTGGCTGACCTCGACCGTCTCTGCAATAAGCCGGGCCGGGCCCACAGGCACGGGCGGTGCGGCTGAACCTGAAGCCTGCAGCATGGATGGCGACACGCCGGCAGCCTCCACGTCCCTCTTCACGATCCGTCCACCCGGTCCAGACCCGGCAATGTCCTCGATACGCAGCCCTGCGGCCTCTGCCAATCGTCGGGCCAGCGGAGAAGCCTTCACCCGGCCTCCGGCAAGAGGCGGAGGCGCAGGCATCGCTGCCGGCGCAGCGGGGGCCGGTGGCGCAGGCACAGGTACGCGCTCAGGAACCGGCGACGCTGGGGCAGCCGGTACTGCTGGCGCGGCCGGTGCTGCTGGCGTGGCCGGCGGAGACTCGGCGGCGGCTAGGATCGAGGAAATGTCCTCCTCCGGCTCGGCTACGACCCCGATAAGCGCACCCACTGGAACTGTGGCTCCGGCCTGCACGATGATCTTTCGGAGGACGCCGGATCCGAGCGACTCGACGTCCATGTTGGCCTTGTCAGTCTCAATCTCGGCCAGGATGTCTCCTGCCTCGACGGCGTCGCCCTCCTGGAGCTTCCATTCGAGAAGCTTGCCCTCTTCCATGGTCGGGCTGAGTTGGGCCATCACGATTTTAGTCGCCATGGGCTTCGCTCATCATCGGACTGGCGGCCTCACGCATCGTGGTAGCACACGTGCTTGACGGCGTTTACGACGGTGTCGGGCGCGGGTACGATCAGCTTCTCGAGAGCCCGCGCGTAATGCATCGGGACATCCAGGCCCGAGACCCGCGCAATGGGAGCGTCCAGGTAGTCGAAGGCTTCGCGCTGAATGTCGTCCACTACCTGAGCGCCGATACCGGATATCGGCCACCCTTCTTCTAGTACGACCGCCCGGCCGGTCTTCTTCACGGAGGCGACTACGGTGTCGGCGTCGAGAGGTCGGACGCTTCGCAGGTCCACTACTTCGGCATCGATCCCGTCGTCTTTGGCCAGAATGTCTGCCGCCTGAAGAGCCACGTGCACCATCATTCCGTTGGTCACGACGGTGACATCCGCGCCTTCTCGCTTCACGTCGGCCAGCCCGATGGGCACGAGATGTTCCGTGTCCGGGACGTCGCCCTTCACGTTGTACAGAAGCTCGCCCTCGACGAACACGACGGGATCGTCGTCACGGATGGCGCTCTTGAGAAGGCCCAGTGCGTCCGCGGGGGTAGCGGGCGTGCACACCTTGAGACCGGGAATGTTGGCGTACCACGGATCGGGCACTTGAGAGTGCTGCGACGAGAGCTGTAGCGCTGCTCCGCCGGGGCCGCGAAATACGATCGGGATGTTGTACTGGCCGCCCGACATGTGATGGAGCTTGGCGGCCGAATTCACAATCGTGTCGTGGGCCAGGAGTGCAAAATTCCAGGTCATGAACTCGACGATGGGCCGAAGCCCGGTCATGGCCGCGCCTACGCCCAGCCCGGCGAACCCGTTCTCGGCGATCGGCATGTCGCGGACCCGCCACTCCCCGAATTGCTCGAGCAGGCCTTTCGACACCTTGTACGCGCCGTCGTACTCACCCACCTCTTCCCCGATGAGAAACACGTCCTCGTCGCGCTCCATCTCCTCGCGGAGAGCCCGGTTGAGTGCGTCCCGGTAGGTAACTACCGCCATACGTTCCCCCGGTCGATGCCGCCCCGGAACTCGTCCGAGTAGACATGCGCGCGGATGGCTTCGGGACCCGGTACCGGACTGCGCTCGGCGAACTCTGCGGCCTCTTCGACTTCACTGACGACTTCCTGGTCGAGCTCGTTGGCGTCGCCCTCGGACAACACTCCGGCCTCGATCAGGCGATCTTGGAATGTCACGATGGGATCGCGCTTTCTCTCCCCCTTGACCTCGTCCAGCGTTCGGTACGTGCCGTGCGCGGGATCGGACATGGAGTGCCCCTGGAAGCGATAGCAAAGCGCTTCGATGAACGTGGGCGTGCCGTCTCGTCGCGCGCGTTCGACAGCCCGGGTCGTTGCTTCATTCATTGCAAGCACGTCCATCCCATCTACCTGCTCGGACTCCATCCCTTCATACGCACAGGCCCGGGTCACCAGGTCATCTACGGAGGTCACACGATCGATATCCGTGCCCATCCCATATGAGTTGTTCTCCAGGACGTAGATCACCGGTAGGTTCCACTTCGCGACCATGTTGAGGGCCTCGTGGAACGGGCCGCCGTTGACCACGGAATCGCCGAAGAAACACAGGCATACCTGGTCCGACTTCCGATACCGAATCGAATAGCCGACTCCCGCGGCCAGAGGGACATGTTGGCCCACGATGCCGTGTCCGCCCATGAAGTTCACGTTACGGTCGAACAGGTGCATGGAGCCACCGGCGCCTCCGGAGCACCCATCCACGCGACCCATCAACTCTGACATGACGGCCCTGGGCTTCACTCCCCGGACCAGCGCCTGGGCGTGGTCGCGGTACGCGGTGAGCACGTAGTCATCCTCGCGCAGCGCCAGGAGGGCCCCGGTGGCTACTGCTTCCTGTCCGATGTACAGGTGGCAGAATCCGCCGATTTTACCCATCTGATAGGACTCGGCGACCTTCTCCTCAAAGCGGCGCGACAAGAGCATGCTGCGCAGCATGTTCCGAAGGGCCTCGGCCGGAAGGCCCAGAGACTCCCGCCGACCCGCTGAGGTCTCTGCCCCAATCCCCATCGCCTCCCGCTCCATCAGGCCGGAATCCTGGCTCGCGCGCGCAGCTCCTCGACCTGCTCGCGGGCGTGATAGCTACTCCGGACAAGCGGGCCGCTTTCAACGTGCAGAAAGCCCATCGACTCTCCGATCGTCTTCCAGCTGGCGAATTCCTCGGGAGTCACGTAGCGGTCGATGGCCATGTGCTGCGGCGACGGGCGCAGATACTGGCCGAGCGTGATGATCTGCACGCCGGCGTCGAGTGCGTCTGCCAGCAAGCCGTGCAGGTCCGCCTCATTCTCGCCGAGACCCAGCATGATGCCTGTCTTGATGAGGACACTCCCGTCGAGACTGCGGGCGTGGCGGAGCACGCCCAGTGACCGGTCGTACCGTCCCCCCGGCCGCACTACGCGGTGCATGCTCCGAACGGTCTCCATGTTGTGATTGAAGATCTCCGGCCGTGCTTCGATGACTGTGGCGATGGCGTATTCGTCGCCGCGGAAGTCCGGCGTAAGCACCTCAACCGAACACTCCGGCAGCCGGATCCGAATCTCCTCGATCAGGCTCGCGAATATTCGCGCCCCCCCATCCGGTAGGTCGTCCCGGTCGACCGACGTGATCACTACGTGGCGAAGCTCAAGCTGCTCGATCATCTCCGCCACGCGGCGCGGCTCGTCTTCGTCCAGCTCTTCGGGACGCCCGTGCGCGATAGCACAGTAGGGACAGTTTCGCGTGCATTGGTCGCCCATGATGAGAAACGTAGCCGTCCCCGCCTCCCAGCACTCGCCGATGTTCGGGCAGTGAGCCTCCTCACATACGGAGTTCAGCCCCAGCTCACGCATCATGCTCTTCAGATGCCGGTAGTTCGGGCCTCCAGGCGCCGTCGCCTTGAGCCAGCGAGGCTTCCGTTCGGGCCACGCGGAGACGGACGGCGTCTCGGATGGTTGTATGACCTGCAGTTGTCGCATGCCGCAGTATTTCCAGGATCGAAGTTCAAAGAGTTAGGAGCTAGCCGAAAAAAATACCTGATAGGCCTGGATGAGTCCACCACAAGCATACAGCTAAAACAGTCTTGTACACATTGCCGTGCCGCGGGGGCTTTACTATTCTCTGGCGCGTAATCCGGACATCGGAATCTGAGGAACCATGACATACATCATCATACAGCCCTGCATTGGCACCAAGGACGCCTCGTGCGTTGACGTATGCCCGGTCGATTGCATCTATGAGGGTGAGGACCAGTTCTATATTCATCCCGAGGAATGCATCGATTGCGGGGCCTGCGTGCCGGAGTGCCCCGTGGAGGCGATCTTTCCGGACGACGAGGTACCTGAGCAGTGGCAGGAGTTCGTGGCGAAGAATTACGAATATTTCAACGTTCCGGCCCCCTGACGGGAGTCCCGCCCGGAGCTTTGCTTAACCGCTAAACAACATTAGTTCGGAGGTATTTATGAGACGGCGGAGCCTAACGGCCGCTGTCTGGATGGGCCTCTTGATAGTGGGTCAACCGGACGGCGCCGCAGCACAGGCCGCGATCTTGGCGGCGCCCGATCCCGCGGCGCTGCCTAGCGACCTGATAGAAGTGCGGACGAACGAAGCGGAGCGCGTGATCGACTTCGTTATCGGACCGATCAATCTTCCGGCGGGGATTGGGCACTACAGAGCCCCCATCCAGATCGCGGAGATGCCGGTGGACGGCTGGATGCACGGGTTCGAGACTGAGATCCGGGACGGAGAGGGCAACCGTCTTCCCGACGAGTTGCTGCACCACGTGAACCTGATCGATCCGGACCAGCGCGAGCTGTTTTCGCCGACGGCCCGGCGGGTACTCGCCGCAGGCCGTGAGACTGGTCGCCAGACGATACCGCGGCTTATCGGTTTCCCGATTCAGAAGGGGCAGCGTATCCTCGTCGTTGCAATGCTGGCCGACGACGGCGTGAACGATTATCCCGATGCATACCTGCACGTGAGGCTGTTCTACAGCGCGGAGGGCGACGGATTCCTTCAGCCCTGGAACGTCTATCCGTTCTACCTGGATGTAATGGGGCCGCTGGGCGTGAAAGATTTTCCTGTTCCTCCAGGCAAGTCTTCAATGTCGTGGGAGGCAAAGCCTATTGTCGGGGGCAGAATCCTCGGTATCGGCGGCCACGTCCATGACTACGCAACGTCCATCCGACTAGAGGACGCAACGACCGGCAAAGTGCTGTG
>JAZGCO010000114.1:0-4239 GCA_036476995.1 Gemmatimonadota bacterium | reverse complement strand
CTTCACCCTGACGGTGACGAACTCAGGTCCCAGCGGTGTGACCGGTGTGGCGGTCACTGACCTCTTGCCCAGCGGCTACACCTATGTCAGTGATGACGGACTCGGTGCCTACGTCAGCGGCACCGGCGTGTGGACCGTGGGTGCTCTGGCTTCGGGCGCCTCGGCCACGCTGAACATCACGGCCTCTGTGAACGCTGCCGGTGTCTATAACAACACGGCGGAGGTCACAGCAGCCAACGAGTCCGACTCCGACTCCACACCGGGCAACGGCATCACCACCGAGGATGACTACGCCGAGCAGGGCACGGCGCCCGTCTCCGCTCCGCTGTTGGCGATGACTCAAACTGTGACAGACCTCAACGGCGGCAGCCTGAACCCGGGCGACACGCTGCGCTACACCATCGTTGTCACCAACAGCGGCACGGCCGCCGCCACGTCGATCAACGTGACCGACCCTGTCCCGGCGAGTACGACACTCGTGGCTGGCTCGCTGACTTCGGACGACCCCACGGACACCCTGACCGAGGGAGCCTCTGTCCTGATCGACGTGGGTACGCTGGATATTCCTGGGTTCGGCGACAATGACGTCGTCATCACCTACGACGTGACCGTTGATGTCACCACGCCAGGTGGCACGGTGATCTCGAACCAGGCCAGCCTCACGGCGACAGGCCCGATGAGCGCCATTTCCGACGACCCGTCTGTCGATGACGGCATGGAGACTGGTAACGATCCGGCGGATACGGCCGACGACGACCCGACCCTGACGGCTCAGGTGACGCTCGGCGACGTGCTGCAGGTCTCAATCCTGGCGGACAAGAGCGTCGTCCGCAGGGGCGATTTCGTGCTCTACACGGTGACCATCGAGAACCCCACGGTCCTCACCATCCTGAATGTGACCCTGGAGAACACGTTATCCGTGGGTGCGAACATCGTTCGTGGCACCGTCACGCTGGACGGTGTCGCCCAGCCCGATCCCGCCGGCGCGGTGCCGGTCGCCCATCCCATCGGAACGCTGCTGCCGGCCCAGACGCGGACCTTGGTTTACCGGGCCGTTGTGAACGCGGGATCGCTGCTCGGGGAGCTCGAGAACCGTGCGGTGGCAGTGGACGGCTCCTCGCAGAGCGTCTCGTTGCCTGCCAGCCATACAATCACCCTGCTCGAGGACCCCGAGTTCGACCTCGGAACCATCATCGGCAAGGTCTTCGATGACCGTGACGGTGACGGAGTCCAGGACGTCGGAGAAATTGGCATCGGCGGCGCCATGGTGGCCATGGAGGACGGCGTCTACACAGTCACGGACGTCAACGGCATGTACCACATCACGGCCGTGCGGCCCGGGAACCGCCTGGTCAAGATCAACCGCCACACGCTGCCTTCGGGCCATGTCCTGACGCTGCCCGAGGCGCAGACCGTGACCATGACGCCGGGTCTGCTGGCCAAAGTCAACTTCGGTGTCAAGAAGGCGGATACAACGACCACCTGGCCCGGGAGGCCTGGCGTCTACGGCGTCTCCGTGGCCAACGAGAACATCCAGTCGGAGGCGGAGGTCATCGGCAACCTGGATGACATGACGGCGGTCATCAACGGCGTCATGGCGCGCCTGCCCAAGACCCGGGTGAAGATGGACGTGATGAGCCTGGAGCGGAACCTCCGCATCGTCAATGGCAAGCTCGAGAAACCGGCGCTCTTCACGCTCTCCTTTCCCAGGGACCGCCGCATCCGTGAGTGGGTGTTCGAGGTCTTTGATGCCGAGATGCGGCGCATCCGCGGCTTCCGTGGCAAGAGCCGAACAACGAAACAGATCCACTGGAACGGCAAGGATTTCAGAGGCAGCCTCGTCAAAGGCGGCTCCATCTACCAGTACCAGCTCACCATCGAGTTCGCGGACGGATCGCTCTCGAAGAGCCCGCTAAAGATGTTCGGCGTGAACCGCACCAATGCCATCGCCTTCGAGCTGACCGGCGCCTCCTTCGAGACCAACACCGCTGTTGTGAATAACAGCGCCATGATTGTTCTCTCAGAGGTAGCCGCGACATTCCGGAAGCATGTCGACGAGAAGGTTGTGATCCGTGGCCACACGGATAGCACCGGCACGGCGGAGTGGAACGCACGCTTGTCACTGGAGCGCGCCAGGGCGGTGCAATCCTACCTGGTGGCGGCCGGAATCCACCCCTCCCGCATGACTGTGGAGGCGTTGGGATCGTCGGAGCCGGTTGAATCCAACGACACGCCAGCAGGGCGGGCCCGCAACCGCCGTGTCCAGATCAAGGCTCAACTCGAGGACACCCAGCGCGCCAGGACCTACGCCTCAACATCTGGATCGGGGCAGCGGGAAGTCATCGTGAATGACGAGCCAGTTCCGGTCGGACAAGACGGCTCCTTCCGTGCGGTCGTCGATCCCACCAAGAAGCGCGGCCGTGTCTACGTCGGCATCAAGGCGGCTGACGGCAGCCTCGCGGCTACCACGGTGACTCTGCCAACGATCAGGATCCTCGAGCCCAAGACCGACCAGAAGATTGAGATCGGCAAGCGCGACGATGTGATCAGGCTGATGCAGCCACGGCCGAGCCCCGATGGGCCCCGGTATCCAGCCGTCCGCACCCCGGTACGCGGGCTCACCAACCCCGGCAACCAGCTCTTCATTGACGGCGACGAAGTGGCCGTGGATTCGAAGGGCCGCTTCAAGGTCAAGCTTCCGCTAGCGATCGGCCAGAACACGTTCGGTATCGTGGCCATCGCGCCCAACGGTTACACCAGCCTGATGAACCTGTCGGTCAACCTCACGGGAGTGGATGAGAATTACGGCGTCATCACGCTGAAGGAGCCGGTTCCCAAGTTCTCGCTCGAGCTGCCGCCACGTGGGGCTGTTCTCTCGAACCCGAACGTCTACGTTCGCGGCAAGGTACCGCGCAAGAGCAAAGTTGTGATCAACAACGTGGTGATGGGAGTCCGGCCAGATGGCCTGTTCGGAGGTACTGTCAAGCTCCCCGAAGGACCCTCGTTCCTGCAGGCCACCGTCACGCTCGCGGACGGCACCAAGGTCAGCACGGGCGTTCCGGTCACGGTCAAGAGCAACTACCTCTTCGTGGTAGCCCTCGGAGATGCGACCGTGAACAAGATTACCACGGAGGGCCTGGTGCCCGAGCAGTTCGAGGACGATCTGTACGTGGACGGCCGCCTGGCGCTCTATGTCAAGGGCCGCATCCAGGGCAAGTACCTCCTGAGCGCTGGTCTCGACACCGGAGACGGACGCCTGTCTGACATCGGCTCGCGCCTGGACGAGCGTGACAACCGCAGCTTCTACAGGAACCTCGATCCGGATGCGTTCTACCCCGTCTACGGGGATGGCAGTCAGACGGTCAAGGACACCAACAGCCAGGGCCGCTTCTACGTGCTCTTCGAGGCGCCGGCATCGAGCTTCCAGTGGGGCAACTACAACTCCGGCATCACCGGCAACGAATTCTCCTCGTTCAACCGCTCCCTCTACGGGGCAAAGGCGGCCTGGAAGAGCCTGAGCAAGCTCGAGACTGGAGAATCAGTAGGGCAGGCCATCGTGTTCGCGGCTCTGCCCGAGACCCGAGCCGCTCATGACGAATTCATTGGCACAGGAGGCTCTCTCTACTTCCTGCGAAATCAGAGGGTCGTGCCAGGCTCGGAGAAGATCCGCCTGGAGGTGCGGGACAAGATTACCGGCATCCCGGTTGCCAACGTAACCCAGAGAAACTACGTTGACTACGAAGTAGATTACGCCGAGGGCCGCATCCTGTTCCGCAAGCCTGTTTCATCTGTGGCCGATAGCTCGACCCTCATCAGCGACGGGCTTCTCAACGGCAACCCGGTCTTCATCCTGGTGGACTACGAGTACAGCCCATTGACGCCCACTTCGCTGGACGACAACACCTACGGTGCACGCCTCCAGCACGCGATCGGAGAGCATCTCACGCTCGGCGCCACCTACGTCGAAGAGGAGCGGCTGTCCGGCCAATACACGCTGCAGGGCGGAGATTTCACAATCCGCGCCGGTGAGCACACCAGGATTACCGCGGAATTCAGCCAGAGTGAGAACGAGGCCGTCGCACAGTACATCTCCACCGATGGGGGTCTGTCCTTCGCCCAGAAAGTCTTGCCACCGTCGACCGAGCCGCCCCAGGCCTACCGCTTCGAACTCTCCACGGGGCGCGGCCCTGTCAGGTTCACCGGGTATATGCGGCACATCGATGCTGGATTCTCCTCTTC
>JAZGCO010000113.1:0-30061 GCA_036476995.1 Gemmatimonadota bacterium | reverse complement strand
ACGTTTCCTGCGCCTGCAGGAGCTGGGGTCCGGCGGTGAGGACCATTGCCACCGACACCGACGGGATCGTCAAAGAACGCACACTGCCCATGTCACCGCTCCGGTTGTTTTGTGCGAGTCACCTCTGAGTCGTGCCCTAAGGCGCGGATGAACGAGAAGCCTCGCCCGGCGGGGCGCCGTTGGCAACCCGGGGTCGCAGCCGCTCTTTTGGGACCCCTGTGGGCTTCCCGCCGGCGGAGCAGCCGGCCGGCTACGGCGCAGGATTCGTGATGAACACGTGCGTCCAGTAGCCCCCGTCGAGTCCGACGCCGTGGTGCGAGTACGCACAGTTCTCGATGTTGGCGCGGTGGCCGGAGCTGTTGAGCCATAGGTCCAGGGCCGACTCAGCGCCGCCCGGCGTGAGTGCGATGTTTTCGCTGGCTCCGCCGATCCAGGTGACTCCGGCGTTGTCCAGGCGGTCGAAGGGATCGTCTCCATCGGGATTCGTATGTGAAAAGAAGTCACGCTGAAGCATGTCTTCGCTGTGCGCCTGTGCGACCTCGCCAGTCCCGTCATGCCAGGTCAGAGTGCCGCAGCCGACCGACTCGCGGTGGGCGTTCATCATCTGACTGAAGGAGGTCACCTGGGGATCGCTGGAACCGGGGGGCGCGCCGCCTGATCCGCCGGTCGGATCGGAGCCTGCGTCGGGGCCAACCGAGTCGCCCGCACACGCGACGAGTACGAGCGCCAGGGTAGTGAGAATGTGACTTCCCCGTCTCATGTTGTCTCCTTCGCTGATGCCTGGCCGCAGCCCAAGATTCGATCAGGCCACGGCTCTGGATTCGGCGGGGCAATATCCGGACCGCGCTCGGCCTCAGGCTTGCGGTATACTTCCCGCTGACCCGTTATTGACCCCATGCAAGGCCAGGCCCTGGCGGACTCCGATCTCACTCTTGCGACGTCGCTTCTGGAGCGACTCCTCGAACTCCAGGCGGGTGATGGCGGCTGGGGCGCGTACCCGGAGCTACCCAGCGCTACGGAACCCACGGCGCTCGCCCTCATGTGCCTCCAGGCGCCGGGCGCCGTGGAAACGCTTTATTCCGCGGGAGTCTCGGCCCGCCAGCGCGTGGGCGAGGCCCGCTTGCGTGCCGCAAACTGGCTAATCGCTTCGCAGCGGGAGGACGGCAGCTGGCCCGTATCCGTCCAGACCCAGAGCGCCGGCTGGAGCACCAGCTTCGCTGTTATGGCGCTCGCTGGGGAATCCAGCCGGGCGGAGCCAGCAAGTCGGGGCGCTCGCTGGCTCGTTCAAGAGAAGGGACGCGGTCTCCCCTGGCTGTCTCGGCTGTACTTCCGGTTTTTCCCGGCCGACCGATCCGTCAACGTCCTGGATCCGTCTCTGGTGGGCTGGCCCTGGGCTACCGCCACGTTCAGCTGGGTCGAGCCCACCTCCTATGCGATGCTCGCCCTCCAGCGACTGCCCGAGGACCGGCGCCCGCGAGGATCCGGGCGGCGCCTCGACATGGCGCGGCAGATGCTGGCTGACCGAATGTGCTACGACGGAGGCTGGAACTACGGAAACAAGGAGGTTCTCGGTGAGGAACTCTGGCCGTACGCTGACACTACGGCGCTGGCGCTTGTCGCCCTGGCCGGGTCGCCGGCGGATGAGTCGCCGGGCGCGGAGCAGAGTCAGCGGCTAGCCGAGGTGCAGCGGCTGAGCCTGGATGCGCTCGGTCAAATGCTCAAAAGGAACCGGTCGGGAGTAGCTCTGGCCTGGTCGATCCTGTGCTACCGGCTGTATGACCGGGATTCGACCCGACTCGAAGGCTGGCTGGCCGAGTCGTACCAGCGGACTCGCTTTATGGATGAGGTGCGCGTCGTGGCCACCGCGGCTCTGGCGCTGATGGGCGGTGAGACTCTACTCCGAGGGAGTGTGGCGTGAGCCTCGGCCGCCGCGAGTTTCTGCGCCGGACCGCAGGCGCGTCGGCCGCCGTGGCCGCAGCCGGGAGTGCTGCGGTCGCCGCCGGCTGCCGCAGCGAGGCCGACGAGGCGGGACCGCGCTGGGATCTCGAGGCCATCCGGAAGCCGGACGAATCCCGGGTCGCGGTGCTCGACGCCGCGGCGTACGACGGCACACTAGTGGATACGGTGCGGCGGGGGATCCAGCTATTTGAACTGGCCATCCGCGGCAAGCGCATCGTTCTCAAGCCAAATCTGGTCGAATTCGACCCCAATGGCGTCATCAACACACACCCCGCGCTCATCGCGGCAACCATTGAGGTGCTGCGCAGCATGGACGCGCGCGGCGTGGTCGTGGCAGAGGGCCCCGGTCACCGGCGCGACAATGAGTACGTTCTCGTCCAGTCAGGCCTCTTCGATGTCCTGCGCGACACCGGTACGACATACGTGGACCTGAACAGTGACTCCGTGAGTCCGCGCCGGGTTCCGGCCCGCTTTAGTGGCCTCGGCACCCTGTATCTGCCGGACACGGTTCTCGAGGCAGAGCTCTTCATCTCCATGCCGAAGCTCAAGACTCATCACTGGGCGGGCGTCACGCTGTCTATGAAGAACATGTTCGGAATTATGCCCAGTTCGATCTACGGCTGGCCCAAGAACGTGCTTCACTGGGCCGGGATCGAGAACTGCATCCTCGACATCAATGCGACGCTGGACGTGCCCCGGTTCAACATTGTGGACGGCATCGTCGGAATGGAAGGCAACGGTCCGATTCAAGGCGATGCCCGCAATGTCGGCGTGCTCGTGATGGGTCAGGACCCCGTCGCCGTCGATTCCACCTGCGCGAGGCTGATGCGGATCGAGCCGTGGGAGGTGAGTTACCTTCAGACAGCGTCAGCTTTCCTCGGGAACCTGCGCCGAGAGCGCATTCTTCAGCTGGCGGAGGATCCCGAGCCGCGGGCCCAGGACTTCGCCGTTCTCCCCGGATTCGCGCCTCTGAAGGTCACCGCGGCCGGCTGAGCGGTCATCTGTAACGCAGCCGCACAGACCGGCGACCAGAAGGCAGGTGAGACGCCGATAGAACGCTGGTCAGCCCCCTTGCAAGAGCTTGAGAAAATGAGCCCTACGCGGCATCTTCGGCAGTCTATGCGAACAAAAGAAACCCGGGCCGCCAGACCCTCCATAGATAACGCGCCGCAGCCTCCCGCCTCTGACGAGCGTGACGCGCTCGTACACAGGCCCCGGCGTCTACGCGGGACGGCCGCGATGCGCGACCTGGTTCGCGAAACCACGCTCACTGCCAGCGACCTGATCTACCCGCTGTTCGTAAGTGAAGTAGCCTCGGAGCCGGTGGCGATAGAGTCCATGCCGGGCGTGATGCAGTGGCCTGTCAGTCAGGTGGCCGATCATGCGGCCGCGGCCGCAGAACTCGGCATCCGGGCGGTACTGTTGTTTGGAATCCCCTCCGCGAAGGATCCTGTAGGCACTGGAGCAGATGCGGAGAACGGGGTCGTGCAGCAGGCCATCCGCGCCATCCGGGAACGGACACCGGAACTCGTGGTCGTATCGGACGTTTGTTTATGTGAATACACGGACCATGGGCACTGCGGACTTCTTGGTGGACCCGAGACCGACCCGGTCGTCCTAAACGACGCCACGCTGCCGCGGCTCGTGAGCTCCGCGGTCTCGCACGCTCGAGCGGGCGCCGATGTCGTGGCGCCATCGGCCATGCTGGACGGCATGGTAGGAGCGATCAGGGCAGGCCTGGACGAGTCGGGATTCCAGGACACCGCGATCTTGTCCTATTCAGCGAAGTACGCGAGCGCGTTTTACGGTCCGTTCCGGGATGCGGCGGAAGGCGCTCCCCGGTTCGGAGACCGGCGATCGCACCAGATGGATCCCGCCAACACACGGGAAGCGCTTCGGGAAAACGAGCTGGATGTTCTGGAGGGGGCGGACATGTTGATGGTAAAGCCAGCGCTTGCCTACCTCGACGTGGTACGCCAGACGCGTGAGCAGTTTCCGGAAGTGCCGTTGGCCGCCTACAACGTCAGCGGCGAATACGCGATGGTGAAGGCGGCGGCCGAGCGAGGCTGGCTGGAAGAGGAACGCGTGGTAATGGAGATATTGACGGGAATGAAACGAGCGGGGGCTGATCTCGTTATCACGTATCATGCTGTAGACGCCGCGCGCTGGATGGCCAGATAGCTTTGGCAGAGAACGTGGAGGCGAGGGAGGCGCCCGCCGCGGCTGAGCGGGAGACCCGGTCGCTGAATCACTTCGGTGTATACGGCTTCACCGATGAATTCTGGAGACTCTCGGCTGACGAACGCGGGGCGACGCACGACCGGCTGATGGAGGCACTTGAGGGAGCTGCCCAGGCGGTACACCCCTACCAGTTATTTCCGATGGAGAGCGCCGCGGACTTGATGGTTTGGACGGCAGTGAATGTGGATGGCGTTGGCCATCCGAAGCGATTCTTCGAAGATCTGGCCCGGGCCATGAGCCCGTTTCGGAGATATCTGGAGGCCAGACACTCGCTGTGGGGCTTTACCCGCCCATCTCAGTACAGCCGAGCCAAGTCCGCCCAGGAGATGGATCCCTTCCCGGCGGAACGGTCTCCCTATCTCGTCGTCTATCCGTTCACCAAGACGACCGATTGGTACCTGCTAGGGCCCGATACTCGGCAGGGAATGATGAATGAGCACATCAAGATCGGGAAACAGTACACGGAGATATCGCAGCTGCTGCTCTATTCAGCCGGCCTTCAGGATCAGGAGTTTGTGGTCGTGTATGAAACAGAGGACCTCGGTCTGTTCTCTCAGCTTGTGAAGGACCTGCGAGACACGGAGGCTCGGCGGTACACGAAGAATGACACACCGGTACATACTGGCCTGTTCTACCCGCGTGGCCGAGGGGAGACCGTATGGGCCGGATCCTAGCGCTCGGTACCAGCCACGCCGTGGCTCCGGCTCGATTCCGCGACGGCATGTATATGGACGAGGTCGCCGTCAAGGGGTTTCTCTCGGACCTCATGTCAAACGATCTGTTCGAAGAGGCTGTGCTGCTGCACACGTGCACCCGATCCGAGACCTATGCGGTGGTTCGGGATACAGAAGCAGCTGAAGAAGAGCTGGTCCGGCGGCTGGCCGGTGGGCCGGGCGCCACGAATCTGGAGGCGCGGACCGCTGAAATCCGGGAGCACTCGTACGGGCTCAGCGGACGCGAAGCCGGGCGGCACCTGCTCCGTGTGGCTGCAGGACTGGACTCCATCATTCTCGGTGAGGCTCAGATCCTGGGCCAGGTCAAAGAGGCCGTCGCGGTTGCGAATAGTGTCGGAGCGACAGGCCCGATTCTGTCGAACCTGTTCAGGGGAGCGATTCGCGCCGGCAAGAGGGCCCGGTCGGAAACGAAACTCGGAACTGGCCCGACATCTATGGCGTCAGCCGGCGTGCGACTGGCCCTGTCGGCATCCGGGAGTTTTCCGGAGCAGACCGTTCTCGTCATTGGCGCCGGAGAAACGGCCTCGCTCACGGCGAGACATATCGCCAAGCTAGGTCCCGCTCGCCTGCTCATCGTGAACCGCTCGCCAGAGAGCGCGCAGGCCCTCGCCAGCGAGCTGGGCGGCGAGGCGCACCCGCTGGACTCACTGCTGGATCTGGCCGTGGAGGCCACGGTGATCATCAGCGCTACATCGGCGCCCAAGCCGATGCTTAGCGCCCGCGACCTGGCGGTGATCATGGACCGCAGGCCCGACCGGCGCCTGGTCTGTGTCGATCTCGGGCGCCCGCCCAATGTCGAGCGTCTCACCAGTCCGATCGCGAACCTGACCCTGCATGACCTGGACGGACTCGCGGAGCAAGTCGAACTAAACCGGGAACGTCAGGCCGGTGAGATTCCCGTAGTCGAGCAGATCGTGGATGAGGAACTGGAGCGCTTCTCCGCGTGGCGGAGGGAGCGGGAAATGGTACCGGTGCTTACGGCGCTGCGAGACCAGTTCTTCGAGACGGGAGCGCGCGAGGTGGAGGCCCAGGTGAAACGAGTGGGTCCCGAACGCCGCGGCGAAATTGAGAGGTATACTCGATCTTTGCTGGCCAAGCTCCTGCATGGCCCCACGACTCGCCTCAAGGAATTGGATCGGGGACCCGGAGAGGGCGCCGCCCTGGTGGAAGCGCTGCGTGAACTGTTTGAACTGCCGGAAGAGGCGCCTGGGGCGCCTGCGGCAACTGCGGATTCACATGAGCATGCGGATCTACACCGGCAGCTCGATTAGGGCGTCGGTCACCACCCGGTGACGACAATGGGATCGATTCTCCGCATCGGAACGCGCAAGTCGCAGCTGGCACTCGTACAGGCGCAGCAAGTCGCCGACCTTCTACGCCACACGCTCGGCGTCGAGTCTGAACTCATTGGGCTTCGCACCACCGGCGATCGCTCCGGTGACCTGTCCTTTTCCGAGATGGAAGGATCCGGCTTCTTCACGAAGGAGCTTGAGAGTGCTGTCCTGGATGGCAGAGTGGACCTGGCCGTGCACAGTCTCAAGGACCTCGCGACGGAGCCGTCCGCCGACCTCCGAATCTCGGCTGTGCTCGAGCGCGCCGATCCGAGGGATGCTCTTCTCGTGGCCGGCCAGGCTGACACACAGGCTGATCGACACGCCGACCGGGCCGGCACAGACGACCGGGCTGGCGCAGGCGACCGGGCCGGCGCCAGCGATTTCGGCGAGCTGGCGGAGGGCGCCACGGTCGGGACGAGCAGCCTTCGCAGACGCGCCTTTCTCTTGCGCTTGAGACCGGATCTGTCGGTGAAACCTCTGAGAGGCAACGTCCCAACCCGGATCGAGAAGCTCCACGCCGGGCAGTACGACGCGATCATACTGGCGGTGGCCGGGCTCGAACGCCTGGGACTTGACGATCACATCACCCGCCGACTGTCCGACAGCGACTTCCTGCCAGCCCCAGGACAAGGGGTCATCGCGGTTCAAACGCGAGCCCGCGACGTGCCCGCTCACGAGATCGTCAGCAGGCTGAACCACCTTGAGACCCAGCAGGCTGTTACAGCCGAGCGGAGCTTCTTGAGACGCATCGAAGGCGGGTGCCTGGCGCCAGCCGGGGCGCTGGCCAGGGTCCAGGGGGGCAGCGTTCGCGTGGACGCGCGGGTCTGTTCGGCCGACGGGACCCGGACTGCCGACGGCTGGGCCGAAGGGCCTGCGGAGGACGCGGCTCAGGTAGGTGAGGCGGCTGCAGAGCGGGTCGCCGCCGCCGGAGGCCGCGAGATTCTGGACGAGATTCGCTCAGCCGGGGGCGGATTTCAGGCCAGTACGCCTGGCGTGCAGCGTGGGTGACCGTAGGGCGCCGCGGCTGGCGGGCATCGGCGTGGCAGTGACGCGAGCCGAAGACGAAACAGGTTCGCTGACGCTACTGCTGGAGCGGGAGCGCGCACGCGTAGTCCGCTGGCCCTGCGTCTCGTTCGGCCCACCCGAGGACCCGGGGCCGCTCAAAGTAGCCCTGGCCGACCTGGATGCGTTCGACTGGATCGTAGTCACCAGCCCGCGCGCCGCGAACGTCCTGGTCCGAGACGCCGGCAGGCCCCCGGCTCGGGCCCGGGTCGCAGCGGCCGGGCCGTCTACGGCGGGGCGGCTCAGGGAGGCTGGCTGGGCCGTACACCTGGTTCCCGAGCCCCCTGGCGGCGGCCCGCTCGTAGATGACCTGGCAGCGACCGGGGAGGCGCGCGGAGCGCGGATCTTCTTCCCGTGCAGCGACCGAGCTCTCCCGGCGACAGCGGACGGGCTCACCCGTCTCGGCGCCACAGTTGAACGCGTGGTCGCGTACCGGACCCTCCGGGGGAGCCCGGACCCGGCAGAGGTCATGGCGGATGTCGCGGCCGGCGGCATTCAAGTCGTGACGTTCGCCAGTCCGTCGGCCGTCGACGGCCTCTGCCACAGACTGACGCTCGACGAAACCGACGGCGTCCTCGGCCGAATACCCTCCGCCGCGATCGGCGACACCACGGCTTCGGCTCTCCGGAAGTACGGATACCCACCCGCAGCAGTGGCTCAACCCAGCACGCTGGCCGGGCTGGTTGAGGCTACCGTGGTCGCCGCAAGTTCCGTCGGCGTGGCTCGGCCGGAGCCCGCCAAATGAGTGCCGCAGATGAGGGCTCCACCAGGGGCGGAGGTAGCGAGAGTCTGCTAGCGGCTGCGCGAGCCGTCATACCGGGGGGCGTCAACAGCCCGGTCCGCGCCTTCGGGAGCGTCGGCGGCACACCGCCTTTCATTGCCCGAGCCGATGGCGCGAGAGTCTGGGACGTGGAGGGAAACGACTATCTCGACTACGTGGGGTCGTGGGGCGTGATGTTGCTGGGACACAACCATCCCGTCGTCCGGGACGCCGTCGAAAAGGCGCTCCGGTCGGGCACTTCGTTCGGCGCCCCGACCGCGGCCGAGGTTCGCCTCGCCGAGATGATCACAGACATGGTGCCATCGGTCGACAAGGTCCGCCTGGTGAACTCAGGGACTGAGGCAACGATGAGCGCGGTGCGCCTGGCGCGGGCTGCCACCGGAGCGGCAGGCGTGATCAAGTTTCGTGGCGGCTACCACGGACACGCGGATCATTTCCTCGTCGAGGCGGGCTCAGGAGCCGCGACGCTCGGTATACCGTCCAGTCCGGGGGTGACCGCAGGCGCCGCGGCCGACACGCTGAACGCCGAGTATAACGACCTCGCCTCGGTTGAGGCTCTGTTCGGGGAGCGGCCCGTCGATGTCGCATGCGTGATCGTGGAGCCCGTGGCCGGCAACATGGGCTGCATTCCGCCACAGCCCGGCTTCCTGGCCGGACTTCGGAAACTATGCGATCAGAATTCCGCGCTGCTCGTATTCGACGAGGTAATCACCGGATTTCGGCTTGGCGCCGGCGGAGCGCAGGGACTGTACGGAATCACTCCGGACCTCACAACGCTGGGCAAAGTGATCGGCGGAGGGCTTCCTGTCGGCGCCTACGGCGGAAGACGGGACCTCATGGATCAGATGGCCCCTGATGGACCGGTATACCAGGCTGGTACGCTGTCCGGGAACCCGCTTGCCACCGCCGCCGGATGCGCCGTGCTCACGCTGCTGGACGAAGATCCGGAAGTGTACGCCCGCCTCGAGGCGCGCGGCGCACGGCTCGCGGACGGCATGGACAAGCTCGCGAAGCAGAGCCCGGTTCCCCTGACCTGGAATCGGGCCGGATCCCTGGGCTCGTTGTTCATAGGATGCGGTTCCGTCACAGATTGGGACTCGGCTGCTGCCTGTGACCGAAGCCTCTTCGCCCGGTTCTTCCACGGGATGCTCAGCCGCGGTATTTATCTCGCGCCTAGTGCGTTTGAGACATGGTTCGTGTCGGACGCGCATACGGACGACGACATCGACCGCACGCTCGAAGCGGCCGGCGAAGCGCTGGACGAGGCGCTCGGCGGAGCGACCGGAGCGTGAGCGAGTCCGCCTTCCTGGCGGCCTGCCGAGGCCAAGAGGCCTCCCATACGCCTGTGTGGATCATGCGGCAGGCGGGCCGGTACCTGCCGGAGTACCGAAAACTCCGGGAAGGAAACGATTTCCTGACGTTCACCAGGACGCCGGACCTGGCTGCGGAAGTCACGCTACAGCCGATCCGTCGCTTCGAGTTGGATGCCGCGATCCTGTTCAGCGACATCATGACTCCGGTGGAGGGTATGGGGGTGGAGCTCGAGTTTGAGGGTGGTCCCGTAATCCGGAACCCGATCCGCGACGCGGAGTCGGTAGCCCGGCTGCGGATTCCTGATCCGCGGGAGTCAGTGCCGTTCGTACTGGAGACGATACGAAGCGTCCGGGCCGAACTGACCGGCTCCATTCCACTGATTGGATTCGCCGGCGCGCCGTTCACGCTGCTTTGCTATCTCGTCGAAGGGCATGGCACCCGCACGTTCAGCGCTGCCCGGGCGTTCCTGTACTCCGAACCGGATGCAGCCCGCCTGCTCATGACCAAGTTGGCCGACACAATGGCCGCATACCTCGAGGCGCAGGCCGAGGCCGGAGCCCAGGCGCTGATGTTGTTCGACAGCTGGGTCGGTCTGCTCGCCGAGTCGGAGTTCGAGACCCTGGCCGCACCGGCGGTCGCCCGGGTGTTCGATCGACTCCGGGATCTTCCCGTCCCCCTCATCTATTTTCCACATCAGGGCGGGCATCTGTTGGAGCGCGTAAAAACCCTGGATCCTGACGTGATCGGGATAGACTGGCGGACGCCTCTGCCTGAGGCGCGCCGAAAGCTCGGCCCTGATTGCACTCTGCAGGGAAATCTGGATCCCGCCGCGCTGTTTGCGCCGCGTGCGCAGCTGTCTGAGCGAATAGATGCTGTGCTCGGAGACGCGGGAGGGAAGCGGCCCGGTCGGCACATTTTCAATCTGGGCCACGGAATCGACAAGGCCACGGACCCTGATTCCGTGGCGTTTATGGTCGATGCGGTGCACGAGCGCACCGCCCGGTGAGCACCGTGACCGAAGTCATGCTGCTGGGGTTTGGTGAGCCGGAAACTCCGGACCTCGAGACGACCGTCGCGTTTTTGCAGCGGATCTTCGCGAGCAACGCGCGGCTCGACGGGGACCAGAGCGAGGAAGAGGCGCTGGCCCGCAGCCGGGCGCTGGCGAAGCGGAGGGCACCGGGCCTCCTGGCGGATTATGAGAGAATCGGAGGCTCCCCCCTGCTCGGGCAATGCCGTGAACGGGCCGATCTTATCGAGACCGAGCTCCGAAGCCGGGGCCACTCGTGCCGTGTCCGTGTCGGCATGCAGTTCACTGAACCATTCATCGATGACGTGTTTCGCGCGTCTCAGGCGGGTGGGACCAGGCGGATCGTCGCTCTTCCCCTGTACCCACTCTGTGGAATATCCACGACCATTGCTGCTCTTGAGGCACTCCGGCAGGCAGCTGCCGAGGCTGAAATCGTCGAGATCACCGGGTGGCACTCCTATCCCCCTTTCGTGACACTCGTGGCCGATGGTGTACGGAAGGCCGCCGAGGCGGCCGGAGCCGATCTCACCGATCCAGACACGCTTCTCTATTTCTCTGCCCACGGCACTCCGATTCGGTATCTGGAGGAGGGAAGCCGATACGACACGTACGTCGCGGAACTATGCGGGGCGGTGGCTCGCGAGTTGGGCGAGGAGCACTGCGCGGTCGGGTTTCAGAATCACTCCAATCGAGGTATCCCGTGGACGCAGCCCGACAACGAGGATTTAGTGAGACGGGTACGGGCCAAACGCCTCGTCGTGGTCCCGATCAGCTTCCTGCATGAGCAATCGGAGACGCTGATCGAGCTCGATGTGGATCTGCGTGAATTGGTCGAAGAGCTCGGCATGGAAATGGTGCGAGTGCCGGCTCCGCCTACCGACGGCCGGCTGGCATCTATCCTGGCGGATCTCGTAGAGCCGCTCCTGGGATCTGACGGCGGCGCCGGCGCTGAAGACGAGGGAAGCCTGGGAAAAGCCGGCCTTCCCTACCGCTCCTGCAAGTGCCGCGGAGCTCCGGGGGCGGTCTGCCTCAACGCCTGACCCGGCGAGCTACGGCCTACGGCTCGGCCCACAGGCTCTCGTTGTTGAGCTCCTCCCGAAGCACCGGATGCACTTTCCACATGTACCAGCCCATGCTGGCCGCCGCGAGGAAGTTGCCGGCCAAGACCGACCACCAGGCCAGTTCTTCCATGAGCCACGTGCCCAGCATGGCCACCATGACGATGAAGAACGTCTCGAAGACGACGAACAGGATGAGAAGGCCAAATACGAGAGGCGGAAACTTCTCGGCCTGTGTCACGAGCCCCGACACGATCACGCCGAACAGCAGAAAGGCGGCCAGATGGATCAGGGTGTATCCAAGCACCGTGGCGGTGGAAATCTCGACGCCCGTCATGCCGCCCGCGCCGTTGAGAATGGCCGAACCCAGGGCTCCGGGGGTGAACAACGGCCGGCCACTGATCATGTCCACGAGCAGAAACCACACCGCCACCAACCCGGCTCCGATGAGGCCGGCCACGATGCCCTGACGGATGACGGGATGAGCACGGAGGAGCTCGGCCAGTCCGGTCACGCCCTCCTCGTCACTCGCGTAGTGCAGGTAGGCCACCATGACCAGGCCAGCCAGAACATTTCCGAAGAACACGGCCTGCCAGGCGGGTGCGGAGAGGATATCAGTGCCGGTAATTATCAGAGCCGGATAGAAGACGAGGGAGCAGGCGAACAGCCCGAACGCGGCCCCGATGGTTAGGTTCCGAGGAATCTTGAATGTGTCGAACATGATCGCCGCGAGGGTCCCGAGCACGACGAACGCCAGATAGTGCGCCAGCGTGTAGGCCCCGATCCGTAGCGGAGTCGCTTCCGGCATCTCCTGGCCGAGAAGCGCGCCGGACAGGAAAGTCGGCGTGGCGAGGGGCTGCCCTTTGGCCAGGTCTATGAAGAAGAACAATACGATCAAGGCAGTCGCGGCGAGCAGGCCCGCCACTACTCCGGATCCGAGGCTCTTTGTTTCGATCTTCACGACGCCCTCCACCCTCGAGAAGTCAGTCTCGGTCTATGTGCGGCCCGTCTCCTCCTTCAGGAAACTATCGACCGCGTCCCGCAGTGCCCGGCGGCGGGCGTGCAGGATCCCTCCTCCGATACCCACGACGAGGAGCATCGGGGCCACCATCATGAGGCCCATACCCCACAGGAATCCAGTGTACAGGCCCGGGTCCGAAGCCTCGATGCAGCCGGGGCAGGCCAACGCCGCGCCTGGCCAGGCCAACGCCGCGTCTGGCCAGGCCAGCTGGGCGGTGACAGCCAGTACGGACAGAACGAAGCGCCTCATACGTACTCCATGAGAATCACGACGACCATGATCGCGGCGGGGAGGAGTGGCGCCGCGGCGAGAACTTTCAGCGCGCGCGGCTCCCACTTGAGGTGCATGAAGTAGAGCGCCACCAGGAGAGCCTTCCAACCGGCGAGGCCGAGCAAAACAATGATCGTGACAGACCGCGGAAATCCCATGAAAGCCGCGGTGACCTCGATGGCCGTCAGAACGGCCAGGCCCCCGAACACTAGCATGTACCGCGGATGCTGTTTGCCGGCTTCACTCATATCAGGCCTCAGATCAGGTAGACGATCGTGAACAGGATGATCCACACCAGGTCCACGAAGTGCCAATATAGCCCAATCACCTCGACACCCTGGTGGTTCTCCTGCGTATAGCCGCCTCGGAACGCCTTGAGCGTCACCCACAGAATGCAGAGGACACCTACAGTTACGTGGAATCCGTGGAAGCCCGTCATGCTGTAGAACGTGGATCCATACAGACCGGAGCTCGGCAGGAAGCCGTGGTGGATCAGTTCGCTATACTCGAAGAGCTGGATGCCGACGAAACTGGCTCCGATGATCGCCGTGGCGAGAAGCCAGATCCTGAGCATCTTCTCGTCGCCATTCTCGATGGCGGCGAACGCCTTGACCATCGTGACGCTGCTGCAGATCAGGATGAACGTGTTCACGGCCGTGACCGTGACGTTCAGCACTTCGCCCGGCGCGGCCCACGAGTCGGACGCTCCGAATCGGAGGATGATGTAGGACCCGATGATTCCGGTGAAGAACATCACCTCGGATGTCAGGAATATCCACATTCCGAGCTTGTTGGTGGGTACTCCCAGTCCCCTCTCCGGACTCCGTCCCCTCTCCATCGTGGCGGCGTGGCTCGTCATTCGGACCTCCTAGTGGCGGGCCGGCGACACCACGTCGGGTCGCTCGTTCTGCGAGAGCCAGTCCTTGTCCATGTCGGGATGACTGTACTCGTAGGGACCGTGATACACGACCGGGATTTCCGTCCAGTTCCCGTGCAAGGGTGGAGACGGGACCTGCCACTCCAGCGTGGTCGCGTTCCACGGATTGACCGGGGCTTTCTTTCCGCGGAACAGGCTCCAGAAGAACATCACGAAGAAGAGGAGGCCCGAAGCGTAGAGGGCAAACGCGCTTAGGGATACGAGAGTGTTCGTGTCCTGCATTCCCGCCAGGTGCTCGTACTGCGACGGGTCGTAAATCCGGCGCATCATGCCCCCCATGCCCAGACCGTGCATCGGGAAGAACACCAGATTGAAGAAGATGAACGTGAGGGCGAAGTGGATCCTGCCCATGGTATCGTTGATCATCCGGCCGAACATCTTGGGGAACCAGTAGTAGATTGCCGCGAAGATCGCGAACAGGCTACCGCCGAACAGCACATAGTGAAGGTGCGCCACGATGAAGTAGGTGTCGTGGATATAGATGTCGACGGGGGTGGAGGCCATAAAGATCCCGCTTAAACCGCCTATCGCGAACAACATGACGAACCCGACCGCGAACAGCATGTGCGGGGTGAACTGGATACTTCCGCGCCACATCGTTCCCATCCAGTTGAACACTTTGATGGCCGATGGGACCGCGATGACCAGCGTCGAGATCATGAAACTCATGGCCAGCGCGGGGTTCATCCCGCTCTGGAACATGTGGTGTCCCCAGACGATGAACCCGAGAAACGCAATCGAGATGAGCGCGAACACCATGCTGTGGTATCCGAAAATCGGCTTCCGTGAACCGTTAGCGATGATGTCGGACACGAAGCCCATCGCCGGAAGGATCAGGATGTAGACTTCGGGATGGCCGAAGAACCAGAACAGGTGCTGCCACAGCAGCGGCTGCCCTCCCGTCTCAGGCAGGAAGAACGTCGTCCCGATCGTTTGGTCGAACAGAAGCATTATGACGGCGGCGGTCAGGACCGGTATGGCCAAGAGACCCAGGATCGCCGTAATGAACAGCGACCAGGTGGCGAGCGGCAGGCGGAACCAGGTCATGCCAGGGGCCCGCAGGTTGATTACCGTCGTGACGTAATTGATGGAGCCCAGCAGAGAGCTGAACCCGAAGATCGCGATGCTGATCATCCACAGCTGCTGGCCCGCATAGACCCCGCTCGCCTCCGGCATGGCACTGAGCGGCGCATACTGGGTCCAGCCGGCTACCGACGCGCCGCCTTCGACCGCAAAGCTCGACAACATCACCAGGCCTGACACGAAGAACAGCCAGTACGACCACATGTTGAGGCGCGGGAACGCCATGTCATGCGTGCCGATCTGGAGGGGGATCAGGTAGTTCGCATACACACCGACCAGAAGCGGCATGATGGCGAAAAACACCATGAAAGTCCCGTGCATGGTAACCAGGGAGATGTAGAACTCCGGCAGGATGATCCCGCCCGGGGCCATGGTTTCAGGCAGGAGGTCTCCTCCTGGCATCGGCTTTCCCGGGTACCCGAGCTGGTAGCGGAGCATAACCGCCAGGAGGCCTCCGACAAGTAGAAAGAACAGGCAGGTAAATAGAAACTGGATGGCGATCGTTTTGTGATCGGTGGAGAAAATGTACTTACGAATAAAGGGGAGCGGATGCTCCTCCTCTACCACTGCAACACCAGTGGGCTCGGCCGTGATCGTCGCCATGCTAGAGATTCCTCCGGTTAGTTGGCGGCGGTCTGGACCGCGCCGCTCCTGTCGCGGTACCAGCTATCGAAAGATGCCCGATCGTGCACGACGACTCGGGCGCGCATGCGGTAGTGTCCCAGCCCGCACAGCTCGGCGCAGGCGATCTGGAATTCACCGGCCTGAGTGGCCTCGAACCAGATAGGGATTGTCATTCCCGGGACGGCATCCTGCTTTACTCGCAGCTCGGGTATGAAGAACGAGTGGATGACGTCCTCCGATTCGAGCCGCACGATAACCGGCTCGCCCATCGGAAACTCGAACCGGTTTCGGATCGTGAAATCGTCGCCATTACCCAAGACTAGATCAGCTCCCGGGTAGGTGATGTTCCACTCGAACTGCTTGGCCACCACCGAAATCGTCAGCGCATCGTCCGGAAACGAATCCAGGCCGCGGATATCTGCCCAGGCAGCACCGCTGTAGATCCCGAGAAAGATCATCGCGAGGGCCGGAATGGCCGTCCATATGATCTCGGCCGTTGTATTCCCGTGGGTGTACGTGGCCTTGTGGCCCTCTCGGCTTCGGTAGCGCCACATGAACCAAATGACGCCACCTTCGACGATCACGAACGCCACGGCCGTCATCCAGAATATGATCCAGAACAGATTGTCGATCACGATGCCCTGCGTGGACGCGTTGATCGGAAACGACCAATCCATGTAGTCCCCTCTCTACGGGAAGCGTGGCCAGGCTACGACCGATCGGTGCCGCCAACGTGTCCATCAGCTTCTGCATCGTGGACGCCGAGGACGAGCGGCTGACCCAGAGGTACGTCACTTCCGGCCATCGATTCCGTGAACAGGAACGTGATGCCGGCCGACTCTTTCTCTCCAACCGTTACGCTCTGGGTCAGAGTGCCGTACAGCTCATGCCACGCTTCGATCACGTAGTCGCCTGGCGGCAGGCCGTCCAGGCTGAAGGTGCCGTCGGCGGCGGACACTGAGAAGTAGGGGTGATCGAGCACTCCGATGTACGCGTTCATCCAGCCGTGCACGTCACACTTGACCGGAATCATGACCTCGGCGGAGCGAAAGCGCCTCGTGGATTCCATTCCGGCCTGCGGCTGACTCACGTTGAAGCCGCGGTTGACGGAGGGCTGCGTGTTGATGTTGTGCAGAAGCGCGTCGCTGTTTTGGATCGTCAGATCCTGGCCCGCCTGGACTCCGAGCACATGCGGATGATACCGGCATCCGTTCTGGTCGAGGAACACCGGTGCGGCAGGAGCCGAAAACTGCAGGTCGCCCAGTCCCTCTTTCACGTAGACAAATACGTGAGCCAGCTTTCCGTCGGTAACCGACACCTGCTGAATCATCGGCGGGCCGGCCGTGTACTTGTCCGCGCATACAGGCTCCTCCGACATGTCGATGGCTGATGGGGCAGGCGGAGTGCCTTCGAAGCTGACCGTACCCAGAATCGTAGCGGCGATGGCCGGGTCGACAGCCGGCGTGGCTACCTCGGCCTGGCCTCCGTCGTCGCCGTTTGCCGCGTCGCCGCCATCCCCACCTCCGCATCCCATCGCCATCGCGGCGACGAGCGCGACCCAGCCCTGCGTTGTGTGTCTCAACATTGGTTCCTCCTATCCAGGTTCGACTTGGCGGAGATCCGGCCTCCGCCGTCTCGTGTGTGTCTATCCGTTTCCTACGTCACTTGACGCCCCGACGCTTACACGCCCGAGGCGGCCGCTCGGACGCCGCCCTGAGCCCTGGTCCGACGCTGGGCGCTGGAGACGGCCGCCCATCCTAGCATCGCTGTAAGCAGGACCGCTATGAGCGGAGCCACGAATACGGTTGAGGACGCGGGTTCCTCCAGGTACAGGTAGGACCAACTACTCACCGATCCACGGGCCGGCGTTTCGGCACTGGAGCCGTCCCAGGCGAACATGGCCATGGGGATGGCGACCCCTTCGGCCAGCGAGATCGTGCCATCGGTGTCGCTCGCGATGGTCCGCCGGAACACGACACGCCACTCGCCACCCTCGAACGTCTGTGTACCCGAGAGGTCGGCTCCCGCTATGGGCTCCATGTTTCCGAGTCCGCGCCCGCGAGCCTCCGCGATGCCGGACCTGCTGTCCCACGTCCACAGGGCGACCGGATCCGATCCTTCGCCCATGAGAAAGTAGGGCCGCTCGGCGCCGTCCGGTATTTCGGCGGGAAACTGGAGCGCAAGTCCGTCCGTGAGGAGCGAGTCGGGGCTCAGATCTGTGTCGTCCGCATACAATAGCCCGATCAACTTGTCGCGCCATTCCGCCCACGCTGGGTCCGGGCTGTCGGAAGGATCGCCCCACGAAACCCGGACCGCGATGTCCTGACCATTGTGCAGAGCCTGAACCCAGGCTCCGTCGACGGTTGGGGCGAAGTTTCGAGGCGTCTCGATGATCTGGCCGACCAGAGGAACGAAATACGACTGTGCGGCCTCCCAGCCCGCGTCGTCGGCGGTCGCCGGCAGCTCGCCTTCGATCCTCGATGCCAGTATCAGGTCGGCGATACGCGGCTCCAGGGTGGGCGCCAGGCTGGCCACGTAGTGGGCCAGATTCCACACCTCATCCTCGCTGACCACACCAGCGTCCACGGCGTCGCTGTACGCCGGCATCGGAGTGCCGTCCAGGCCGGTGAGCATACGGGTGTGGATCGCCTCGGCCCCGCCGCCTCCGTTGAACGTCCAGGGCTCCGTCAGATCGGCGGCCGGAATCGGAGACTCGCGCCAATCCTCGAGAGTGGGAGTGGACTGGCCGCTCCCGCGGCCGGAGCGGCCGTGGCATTTCCAGCACTCGAGCGCTTCGTAGGCGGAGCGGCCGGATTCGATCGCCTCGGCACCGCCGCCTGGATCCCGGCCCAGCGCCGCCATTTGAGGTTCGGTGCCGTCAAAGAACCGGGAGAAGCTCTTGAGATAGGCGATGACATCCGACTTCTCTTCCTCGCTCAGGTTGGGCCAGGCGGGCATCGCCGTGCCCGGCATGCCGTTCTCGAGAACAGCAAGGATGTCCGCGTCGGTCGGAAGCTCGCCGTTGGCTGTCGTCCGAATCTGATACCGGGCCTGCGTGAAGTCTCTCGGACGGGGCAGCATGTACGCTGCCGCAGGCCCGTCGCCGCGGCCCTCCGCTCCGTGACACTCGGCGCACCAGCGGTCGTAGGTTTGGCCGCCGCTCTCGGCATCCTGCGCGTGAGCCCTGGACGGCCCAACAAACGCCAGGAGTCCCAGTAGGCCCGCTCCGACGGCCCTCGGCCCGGCGCTCAATGCCCACCTCCGTCGCCGCCCTCTTCCTCATGCTCCCACGTCCGAGGCGTCCAGCCGGTCTGATCGTACAGGTAGAGAATGACGGCCCAGATTTCGTTCTGGGTCAGCACCGTCTCCCAAGCCGGCATGGCCGAGTTCCAGGGCGTGCCCTCCTTCGGAAGACCCGGACCTCCCTTGGCCACGCGCCAGAACACGTAGCTCTCCGTGAGCTGAGCGATCGTGCCGTTGCTGGTGAAATCCGCCGGCACCGGATTGAAGGCGTGAGAGAAATGCCCATCGCCGTCCAGGCGATCCCCGTGGCACGGCATACAGTTGCGTACATAGAGGCGGCGCCCCGTGTCCAGGTGGCCGTGCATGGAGCCTTCGGCGCGCAGCGGATTCTCGAGGCCGGCCAGCCGTATCGTCTGCCCGCGAAACCGGATCTCGTTCGGAGGAGCCGGATGGATGGACCGGAAAGCGGGCGGAGCCGCGACGCTGGCGCTCACCTGTCGGTAGGTCAGAAACCCGGTCAGGAGCGGGAGAGCGATCAGGAGCCCGATCCGTATCGCTCGCTTGGAGGGTTCCACCATTACGCTATGAATCGGAGCCTTGAACAGCGTCCAGCGCTGCTCGTCCGCGCTCACATACAGCAGCACGCCTACCAGCGCGATGGCCATGAACTCGACCACCACGGATGCTGGAACCGGCGCGCTCGCAACACCGATTAGCGGCGGGATACGCGCGATCCCAACCGAGAATAGCAGATAAGCCCCCAGAAGGAGGGCCACAGACTGCCAGAATGGATGCTTCAGTCCGCGTGGATCGGGGCGGGGCGAGCCGGGAGCGTTCACTGTCCGGGCGCCTTCAGTTGTGACAGGTACTCCACCAGAGATTCGAACTGCGCGGCCGTCAGTTGGTCGCCGAAGTTGGGCGGCATCGTGCCGGCGAAGGTCTCGAACCCCGGCGCGGTATCGGCGGCCGGATCGAGGATCCCGCGCCTCAGATACTCCGCCGACAGGCTCTCCATACCGTCGAACGGCGGACCCAGGGCGCCGCCTTCGCCGCCCAGAGAGTGGCAGGCCAGGCAGCCGAGCGACTGAATTATCTCTTCGGGCCCCGCTCCCGCCGCGACCGTGGGGCCGGCACCAGCCACCGTCCCCGCTCCCCCAGCCTCCTCGGCGCCCCCCGACGCCTGACCGTCTCCAGCAGGCGCCAGGTCGGCCGCGGTCACGGTGACTTCCCCGCCCTGACTCTCCAGGTACGCCACTAACGACCAGATTTGCGCGTCGGACAGAGTTCGGCTCATGTCGGGCATGATCGGCTGGAAGCCATCGACGACGTATGCGGCGGGCGCCACGAGGGACTCGTGCAGGTACTGTTTGCACGAAACGCCGGGTTGCCGGTTCGCGCACTCGGCTCCTGCCACACCGACTATGTCTGGTGCTCGGGTACCGAGGCCATGGCATACCGTGCAGCCTCCGGCTCCCAGGAATAGCTCCTCGCCCGCCGCTACCATTTCCTCGGGAGTGGCATCGAGCGACATGACCAGCTCCTCCGGCACGTCAGACTCGACCTGCGGGATCATGTTCGCGACGCCCGTATACAACGCCAGGGTGCCGAGCACGATCACGCCGACAGCCAGGTTTGTTCGCCACATATCAGCCATCCCCTCCAGCCACCGCTGGCGCCGGTTTGGGCGCTGCGCTCACGAGCTTGCTGGGGTCCCGGTGTGCGGGCTTCTCCGCCAGGCCTCCGAGCCAGAAGATGAGCGCTACTAGCCCCAGGAAAATGAGCACGCAAATGCTGATCATCGTGGCCGCCGGTCCCAGTGCCGGAGTGGCCGCCTGTGAACTCGTGTCGCGGATGACTTCGTACACGTGCCAATGCTGTCGAATCCCGCTCCGCGCGAAGCCCATCAGACCCATGAGCCAGGTAAACGTCACCGCCAGTATGAACAGGGCATATTGGGAACGGGCCGGCATCTGCCCCCAGCGGATTTCGCCGCGGGACTGCGCCCCGCGCATCATGGCGATATCGAGGGCCACTACGAAGAGCATGGCCGCAAGCACGGCCAGCACCTGGTATACACTGAAACCTATTCGCACGATGGCGGTGACGAAGTACCCGTACACGCCATAGAACACTACGACCACGGCGGCGACTGACAGAGCTGCGCCCTGGGCGATCGTGCCGGACTTCGCCCAGTTCACGACCGGTATCTTGTTCGCCCGCCGATACAGCATGAACGACAGGAAGGTCGTGAGGATCATCAGATTCACGGCCGTGTTCTTGGCGCTCATCACGCCCAGCGCACCCAGGAACGGGTGGTGCGTGCCGCCCATCGCAGCGATCTCAGCCCGGCTGGCGATCATGGTGTGCGGCGTCGCCCACACGATCACCCCCAGCACCAGCACCAGGAGCATCCACTTCACGTGCTTGGTGAATCGTTCGGCACCCGGGATTCGTCCCATTCCGGTCCACAGGTAGTAATTGCCGGCCAGAAACAGCACCCCGATCAGGAAGGCCTGGATGATCCATAACCAGCTCATGAAGCCACCCATCATAGTGATCCCCAGTTGCTGGTTGTACTCGTAGATCTCCCGGCCGAGATAGTAGCCGGCGAACGGTAGCACGATGAGAGCCCCGATCGCGATGAAGTTTCCTATGTACCCCATCCAGTCATAGTGCTCGCGCTCCTCATCGGTTTTGGCGGCCAGGAAACGATACGCGGCGTACATCCCGACGATCGCCCCACCGAACACGACGTTCGCGATCATCCGGTGAATGTTGATCGGCATCCAGGTAGCGTTGGCGATCGCACTCCATAGCTGCACCTGATCCGGGGCCGTGTCGGGAGTCACGCTTGCCGGAGGGGTCATCATATAAGTGAGCCAGCCGTTGGCGATGAACATGACGATGGTCCCCCACACGTTCAGGAGGATCCCCAGGCCCCAGTGCCCGATCTTGGCCCGGCCGTCACTCCACCGATCCCATCCGTAGTAGTACAGATACAGGGTGAACGACTCGACCAGAAACAGACCGGCGTACAGCCACATCGATGGACCGAAGATCTGCGTCAGGTACACCCAGAAAACGGGATACAGAGAGGAGAGCAGGAATGTGAGGATAGCACCCCAAATCGCCGTCGCACTGTAGGCAATGAGAAGAAGCCGCGTGAATTCCTTGGCCAGCTTGTCGTAGCGTTTATCTCCACCGAAAATGCCGATCGCCTCTACCACGATCGCGAACATCGGCACACCGAGGACGAACGCGGCGAACATGAGATGCACCTGTGCCGCGATCCAGATTGCGCCCCGGGCCCCGACGAGCGGAAAGTCTCCGTACTCGCGCATGCGGGCCATGTCTTGGGCGGCCAGCTCCCCGGGGGCGATCAGGAGCAGAGCCGCACCCATCGCCGCGACCATCGCAGCGAGCAAGGCGAGCATCGGGCGGGACGCGCGTCGCTTTATGATCGCTCCCCAAGGAAAAACGGGCGCCGCCTCGAGAAGTCCACAGGCATTTGGGCCCTGATCTCATCCAACATGTCTACCGTTATCTGAGCGTGGCCTCGTTCGCGCGCGAAAGCCTCCATTCTCTTCATCACGACCGTGCGAACGAAGGACGGGATCTTCTCCATCCGGGCCTCCGCCTCGGGCGTCCACCTCAGTGACGTCGGCGCGGCTGGCGCGCCGTAGGTCACATCAACAGGCGGCCGAATCGCTTCCTGCCAGCCGGTGGGCTCATAGGCGCACGACTCATCGGCGCCGAGGACGTCGCCGGAGTCTGCGAAGGCTCTCGCCCGGCACCCGCCGCACAGCTCGCGATACTCGCACCGGCCGCACTTCCCGCCAAGGCTCCCTGTACGCATCCGTTCGAACAGATCCGACCCGTACCAGATGTCCGAAAAGGTGGATTCTCTCAGGTCACCGGCAATCTCCGGAAGATATGGACAGGGCGTCACCTTTCCGTCGGGCGTGATGCGGCAGTACTGCACGCCGCACGGACACCGCGTCCCGTAGTTGGCAAGCGAAGAATCGGTGTCCGCCTGGTAGACGTGGCGCATGATCTGCGGCTGGCACTTTGACCGCACCATCATTCGGCCCTGGAAGCGATCACCAAGCTCAAGCAGCTCAGCCAGCACGGTATCGTTCTCGGCGGGCGAGAGTCCGGACATTCCCTCTGCCCTACCCGTCTCGACGAGGAAGTAGACGTTCAAGGACACCGCCCCCGCCTCCGCGGCCCAGTCCGCCAGGACCGACAGCTCGCTCTTGTTTCCGCGGGTCACCGTCGTCTGCACGACGAAATCGAGCCTGTGCTCCCGCAGCCGATCGACCGCGGCCAAAGTCTGAGCCAGGGCACCGACGCCATGCCGGAAGCGGTCGTGATACACAGGGTCCAACGAGTCAATGCTGATCGCGACGCCCTGAACCCCCGCTGCCTTGAGCGACAGGATTCGCTCGGCGGTCAGGCCAATGCCATTGGTGCCGACCACCACCGTCGCACCGGACCGCGAAGCGTGGCTCGCGATATCCTCAAGATCGCTCCGGACAAGCGGTTCACCGCCGCTCAGGATCAGCATGGGAGACGGGTTTACCGCGAGGATTTGATCCACGATGCGAGCGCATTCTTCGGTGGAGAACTCTTCGTCCGACTCGTGCCAGGACCCCGCCGAGATGTAGCAGTGTGCGCAGGCCAGGTTACAGCGGCGAGTCAGGTTCCATGCTATTACGTGCGGAATATGGGCACCTCGGGAAGTCGGCAAGTCAGGCGCCAGGCGCGGCGTTATCCCAGGTAGTTCGATTCCGCCAGCCTCGAGCACCCTAGTCCGCGCTCTCCATGAACTGCTCCATCGCCTTTCGCGCATCTTCCGGCGATACAGTCTTGAAATCGACCGGACACTTGTCGGACTGCTCTTCGATGTCCCGGATTGGACACCGGGTTACGCCACTCGCCTTGGCTTCCTCGATGAACTTGCGCATCTCAGGCGTCAGCCCGTCCACGCCCTCCGCTGCAGCCTGAATCTGTTTTGTCTGCAGCTCTTTGAACATCACGAGCATGGTGTCGATATCAAAGGTGTCGGCCTCGATCATGGCCTGTTTATTCTCGTCCATGACCGACGTCGTCACGCGCCAGAATTCAGCTTCGCGGGCGAATCGTTCAACCGTATTTCGGGCCAAAGGCCGCGCGATCAGCGGCACGGCCCGGAGGCGCTGGAACGCTTCCGCCGTCCACACGATGGGATCTGATGCATTTCGTTCGCGAACCTGGACGTCTCCCGTGACCGGGCACTTCTTCTCGATCACCGGCACTGCCGGCATCTCGTCGGCGTCGCTGCCCTGGACGACAGTGCGCTGCATGGCCTGCTCCGCCTTCAGTTCAGCCAGGGCCAGCTCTTCCGCCGTCCCGATCCCCATGATGAGCTGCATGTGAGTCGGCAGGAGCTTCTTGATCGCCTCGTCGAGACGTTCGTTGGTGACCACCGGAAGCGACTCGGCCGCGACTTCGACGGCGGCGGCACCGTTGCTCGCGGCGGCTCCGTTGGCGTTGGCTCCCTTGCTCGCGGCGGCTCCGTTGCCGCTGGCCCCGTTCCCGTCTGACGCAGCCCCACCCTGCTCCATCTTCCCTCTGCCGTCCACGAAAGCCGCGGCATACCGGCTTCCCGGGCCATGGTGCTCGAGCACGAATTCCTCGACCGCCTTCCGCGCGATGCCGAGTGCAAACGGCGGGACGCGCAGAATTCTCACCTCGGCCTCAGGCGTCCATTCCAGGCCCTGCTCGCCGTCCTCCTCGATCCACGGGATCTCCTCCGGTCGCACATCGGCGGTTCCCACCAGGAGCGTGTTGACGCCCGCCAGTCGCACGATGTTCTCAGCCTGCGAACCGATCTCGGTCCCTTCGATTCGATGTGAGCCGTGCCGGGCCAGAAGAAGGAGGGCCGGCTTTTCTTCTTCGGCCCACTGCAGGACGACCTGGAACGGCTTCCCGACCAGGATCTGAGTTTCCACCTCGACATCGGGATACTCGGTCGCCATCACCTCGGCACGCTTGATATTGGCCTTGCACAGTCTCAACAGGCCCTTGTCGATGATGTTGTTATGGAGCGCTTCCTGTTCCTCGAACTTGAACACCTTGGAGGCCTGGACCGACAGCACGTCCTTGATGTTGTTGAACACGGCGTGGTGGTATTCGACGTCGAACGCGCTGCCGATGAGCACCTTGGCGCCGTACTCCCGCGCCAACTCCAGCGCGATTCGCATGCCCTTGTACGAGTAGGACGAGCCATCGACACACACCATGATTGAGCCGCCGGCCAGCGACCGGTCGTCGCGAACGACCAGAACATCCTTGTCGATAAGCCGCAGCGCCCTACCCACAACACCGCCCAGCTGGCTGAACGCCTGGCGTCCGATTCCATGGGCGCCGAGCACGACAAGGTCGTAGTCTCGGTCGGATTGGCCCGCCAATTTCTTGGCCGGATCTTCGTCTTCAGCTTCGATCCGGCCGTCCTCGGTCAGCCGGATATCACTCCGGACCCGATCCCCCCCGTCGTATTTGCTGGCGATGTTGGGATCGAACCCGATCAGGCTCGGGAGCTGGCCGGTGCCTCCGTTCGCCTCGTTGGCGATCTCCTCGAAATTGATGCCTTCCAGCAGCTGACGGTGCAGGGGTACGCCTGCAGACTTGGCCTTGGTGTCCACCTCATCGAGAAAACTATCGGAGATGAGCTGGAGGCCCTTCTCGATGAGCTTGTCGTGAATCTTGCGCTGGCGCCGGATCTCGTCCGGTTCTTGGAATTGCGCGGGAAGGCCGATTTCCAGCTGACGGAAGCGAATGTCGTGCAGGCGAGCCGCATACACGTGGTTCGCGGTCACCTGTCCACCGCTACGGGCACAGATCTCAAGCGCGCGATCGACGGCCCACCCGGAATGCGGTGAGTTGTCTACCGGTACGAGCAGCTCACGGTACATCGGCACCCCTGCGTTCGGAGCCTCGAAGCAGCTTCAGAAAACCTGCGAGAGGACTGCAGGTAGATCTATGGTAGAACGAGCTGACCGGCTCGTACAAAGTCGCATCGTGCCGCCTCGGGGCGGACCGGCGGAGAGTATAGAGGCGGCGCGCTCCGCAAGTCAAACAGCCCGGTTTTCTGCCGTTCGGCGGCCGATAACGCCAGCCGCCAGCACGAACAGGGCGAGAGCGGCGGCCAGGGCGAGGGGCGGAAGCCAGCTCACAGACAAGCCGGTAATTCCGTCCCGTAGCGTGCTTCGCCAGACTTCGAGCAGCGGACGGAAGGGGCTCAGTTGGGACGCAGTCTCGGCCCAGGTACCCACCGTCGGCGCACGGAACACGCCGGCTAGATGCAGCGCGACGAGGCACACGATCGCGCAGCCGAGGGCAGCCTCGGCCAGTGACTTGACCACAGCAGCGACAGCTATGCCGAGTAGGTTCGCAAACAGCAGCGCCACCGCCTGGGCCGTCAGAATCGCCGCCGTGTCCGTGGGTGATCCGCTCGCAAGCCAAACAAGCACGAGCGTGACGGGCACGAGCTGAGCCCAGTCGAGAGCGGCGCTTGCCAGGAGGCGTTCGACCAGCCACGGCCGTGCGCCGTAGCCGGTGAGCAGGACTTTTTCCGCCCAGCCGGAGCCCCCATCCCGGATGAGGGGAATGCAGCTTCCGTACGCGCCGAAGAACGCGAAGAACAGGGTGAACACGACTGCCTTGTGCACCGCTGCCGCCCCGCTCAGCGCCACGGGCACGAGCAGGAGCGCTGGGACAAGCAGGTTCCACAAGAGAAGTCGTCTCCGCCGGAGAGCCACGGCCCACTGGAGCCGCCACACGGCACCCGTCATGAGCCGGGCACCCCAAGTACGTCGATCGCGGCCTGGTGTCCGGCTTCAAGCCCGACCCCGGCGACGGATCGGAGCACGTCGGCCAGGCCCGGCTCACGTACTTGCACCGAGCTGATATCGGCCCCCGCAGCGGCAAACCAGGCGCAAAGGTCGGCCAGGGCTGCGGTACCTGTGCGGCTGGAGAACTCGAGAGCACGCGGAGTTACGGTATCGGCCGCGGCCGGCGGATCGTAGTCGGCGGCAGCACGGGCGGACGGCACGTCGAGAGTGGCAAGCCCGCCCGGCGGACTGCCGATCGAAACCGGCCCGGTGAACTCAACGGCGATGATGGTTGGCGCTGCGAGCTCAGCGATGAGGCTCTTCGGCGAACCCTCGGCGACCACCTTGCCCTGATGCAAAAGCAGCACTCGAGAGCAGCAGCGTTCGGCGAAGTCCGCATCATTGGTGGCTGCCAGCACCGCCCCTCCCCGATCCGAGACCTGCTCTAGAGCATCGGCCAGGGCGTCGCGGCCGAGCGGATCCAGACCGACGGTCGGCTCGTCGAGGAGAAGCAGAGACGGCTCGCCGGCGAAAGCCTCTGCGAGCGCCAGCCGGCGGCGCATCCCGAAAGAATAGGCTGATACCGGCTGGTCTGAGGCCTTGGCGAGACCGAAATCAGACAGGCATCCGGCTCCCACCTGCCTATCAGCGGCTCTCTTTCGGCCGCGAAGCGCGAGGATGGTGCGCATGTTCTCGGCGCCTGTCAGAGCTTCCTGAAAAGGGAGGCGGTCAAAGACCACCGCCGGGCTTGGGATCGTGACTCCGAGGGTGCCCGCTTGCGGCCGCAGGAGTCCCGCGATCATTCGGAGGAGGGTGGTCTTGCCCGACCCGTTGGCGCCGACGATGCCCAGGACTTCTGCTTCGTGCAGCCTGAAGCCGACTCCGGCCAGCACCGGCGGGCCGTCGCCGTATGAGAACGTCAGCCCGGATGCGACAACGGGCGGACTAAGGGACAAGCGTGACGCCCTCGCCATCTATGACCGTGATGGCATCTACCGGACACTCGGCGCACGCCCTGATCAGCCGCTCGCGATCCGGTGCGGCGCCCGGTTTGAACACCGCGACGTCCTCTTCATCCAGCTCGAAGGTTTCCGGCGCCGCCTGCACGCAGTCGCCGAAACCGACGCACAACGTGCGGTCGATTTCCACCCTGAGATCGCCGAATGTGTGACAGGTCTGCGGCGCGCCATCAGCGCAGGAGTGATCGGCCTGGCTCACATTCCCTCCAGGCCGAGGTCCGACCGGGCCCGGTCCATAACGGCGGGCGTCATCTCCGGGATCCCGTTCTCTTTCGCGTAGTCCGTATAGATCCGCTTCACCATGCCACGCACGAATTTGGGTACAACCCCGAGGCGAGCAGTGGCCTCCTGGCTCCAGATCACCGGACCGGTTGAGACGACGGAGTCTTCAAAGGCGTCCTCCCGCCCCCCGACGACACCGGAGCGCACGGTTTCGAGAGGCTGCTCGGGCACCTCCCGGCCGCCAATCTTGATGCCCAGTGAGGAAACGAGCTGCGTCTCCATCGGGTTGGTCAGCAGTGCCATCAACCGGTTGCAGGCAGGGCATCGAAACGCTGCGGCCAGGGTGCCGTCACCGGGAAGCTGCCGCTGTTCGAACATCATCTGTTCGTCGCACTCCACGCACAGGAACTTCATGGCTGCTCACCGGCCGACGGGGATTCGAGATCAAGTGAGTAGGCCAGAGATCGGGCCAGGTCGAAGATTGCTCTACCGGCTTCGGTTTCGGACACGAGGCTCCCCATGGATCCGGATTCAGCGGCTCCGCCTGCCGCTACGTCAAACGGAATACGCGCCAGTACCGGAACAGAATATCTCGCCGAGAGGCGCTCTGCGGCGTCGCCCGGGAACAGGTCTCCAACCTCGCCGCAACCATCGCACGCGTAGCCCGCCATGTTCTCCACGATGCCCAGCAGGGGTATCCCACGAGCCTGAGCCAGCACGATTGAACGCTGCACCGCAGCAGCCGAGGCTGAGGTAGGAATGGTGACAACCACGGCGCCCGACAGATTCGGGACCAGCTCGAAGAGGTCTACCAGCCTCTGGGTGCCCGGCGGAAGATCCAGGAGCAATAGATCCAGCTCGCCCCACTGCACGTCCGACAGAAACTCACGCAGCGCCCCGCGCTCCTGCGCCCCGCGCCAGACGAAGCTGTCCGCATCCGGTTCGCGCCATGCCAGGGGCGATCCGCTTTCGAGAAGGAGGTCCATGGACATGACCCGAACGCCAGCCTCGCTGACGGGCGGCTCGATACCGAACTCACTCACGGCAAGCGTGGGCTCTGATAGGCCGGAGAGGCGCGCGGCTGTCGGACTTACGAGGTCGGCGTCCAACAGGCCGACGCGCAGGCCGAGCCGTGACATCGCGGCGGCTAGCGCAGCGCTCACCAGGCTCTTCCCGACGCCACCCTTCCCGCTCATGATGGCTACGCACGACCGGACACCGGAAAGGCGCTCGGCCAGTCGCCGGGTCTGCGCCGACATCTGTTCCCCGAGACCCGATACGTCTTTCGATGACAGGTCGGCGTAGGTTCGATGACGTATGCTCATGGGACGTGAAGCTAGGCCGCTTAGAAGGTTTGGCAACCGACTGGGAGCCGGTTACGTTGGGCCGGAGCGCCGCCGTTCGTCAGCTGAAAGCCCGAGGAAACAGTGTCTCTCATCGGTTTCCACAAAGTCTTGATTTCCACCGCTATCGTCTTCTGCCTGCTGTTTGCGGGCTGGCAGGTAGGGCGTTATGAGAACGGCGGCGGGACCTCAGCATTGATCATCGCCATGGTGTTTCTGTTTCTCTCGATCGGCCTGGTCGTCTACCTCATCAATCTGAAGAGAATCCTGCGGCGGAAATCGGAGTAGATGGTGGGGCGCAGATCAGTCCCCGCATGGCTCCCGCTGCTGAGCGCCGCCTTCATTCTCCTGATACTGGCCATCGTGGTCGGCTCGTTGAGACGCGCCGAGCCCCGGACTTTCCAGCTGTCTGAACTGAGCGAGACCGGCTTTGGCACCGAGCAGTCCCTGGTCGGGCCGACGGTGGTCAGCCTGGACGCCAGAAGCGCCGACGAGTGGACCTGGTACGACTTCTCACGGGCCGCTTCCCCGAAAGTCCCAGGGCCCATGGAGTGGGACCTCGGCGTCCGGCGGTTCCAGCTTCTCGTAAACGGCGGCCCGGGTTTCGACGGAAACGGAGGAGTCCTGGCGACAGAAGAGCGCTTCGCAGAGCTGGCCGGAGCCCCTACCGGGGAGTACGAGGTCAGCCGGGTGACCCCCGGAGGAGATTCGCTCAACGCCGGATTCGACGACTGGTACGAGTACGGGTTCTTCTCACATCTGCTGGAGCCACGGGACGCCACGTACGTGCTCCGGACCGCCGAGGGCCACTACGTGAAACTGCGCATTCTGAGCTACTACTGCCCTGGTCCGGAACCAGGATGCCTGACGATCGAGTACGCCTACCAGGGAAACGGTAGCCGGCGGCTGCGGTAG
>JAZGCO010000112.1:0-17647 GCA_036476995.1 Gemmatimonadota bacterium | reverse complement strand
CGGCCTCGTCGTCTACGTGATACGTGATCGCACAGCCCACGCCGCAGTACGGACACACGGAGTCCACTTCGCGCAGCGGTTTTGCGGGTGCTGCTGGCGCGGCGTTCCCGTTCGCCTTCACAAGCTGGGTGAGATCGACGAGAGACAGCGCCCCCGTCGGGCAAACTTTCTCGCACTCCCCGCAGGCCACGCAGGTGCTGGCGCCCATGGGATCGTCCAGGTCGAAGCCGATGCGTGTTTCGTATCCCTTGCCGGTGCGCCCGATCACATTATTGACCTGCACGTCGTCGCAGGCCCGGATGCAACGGTCGCACAGGATGCACGACTGGTGATCGACCCGGATGACCGGTGAGGAGTTGTCGTTCGGCCGCCCGTTTCCTGCCGGTATGCCCGCCACAGCGGCGGTTCTGTCCCCATTCGCCCCCGGCTTGGGCCTCTCGATACCATACTTCGCAGCCAGAGCCTCCAACTCGTCGCTGCTGGTCTTGGCCTCCGCGGGAGCGTCGTCCGGGTAGTCCGAGAGCAACAACTCGATGAGTCCCTTCCGCGCTCGCTCGATCGTGTCGGTTGCGGTCGCGACAATCATGCCGTCAGAGGCTTCTCGGATGCACGCTGCCGTCAGCCTAGTCTCGCCCACATCCACCAGGCACACCCGGCACACACCGACTGGCGTAAGCCGCTCGTCGTGGCAGAGAACCGGGATCTCAATGCCGGACTGGCGAGCGGCGTCCCAGATCGTGGTACCGCGCGGGACCTCTATCTCCAAGCCGTCGATCGTCAGAGTGATCATCTCGGTAGCCGGCGCCTCTCCCACCGCCGTCGCTCTGTTCGCGTCAGGCATTCGCCTCCTATCCACGCGGTACCTCCTCCGGCCAGTGCTCCGCTACCGATGTGAGCGGATTCAAGGCCACGTACCCCAGTCCGCAGATAGATGTCTCGGCCAGCAGGAAGTTGAGCTTCTCGATCGCCTGCCAGTCGATACGTGTTCCATCGGCGAGAGCGCTATCGAGCAGCTGCACGGCCTTTTCGGTTCCGTCGCGGCACGGCACGCACTTTCCACACGACTCGTTGCGGAAGAAGCGGACGACGTTCGCGGCCACCGGAAGCATCGGCGTGCCATCGGCTACGACCACCAGGGCTCCCGATCCCATCATGCTGCCAGCCTCCCCGAGCGCGCCGAAGTCGATCGCGACATCGGCTCGATCTGCCGGTAGGAAGTTGGAAGAGGCTCCGCCGGGGGCGAAGGCCTTCAGCGCTCGTCCACCCGACACTCCGCCAGCTAGCTCAATGAGCTCGGCCACGGTAATCCCCATGGGAATCTCGTACACGCCGGGCTTCTCGACATGGCCCGAGACTGCGATGAACTTGAGGCCGCCGAACTCGCCCTCTCCTTGCTCCTTCCACCACGCGGCGCCATGTGACGCGATCGCCGGGACGTAGGCGAGAGTTTCGACGTTGTTCATCAGCGTGGGAAGGTCCCAAAGGCCTTTCTGACCCGGGAAAGGAGGCTTATTTCGCGGCTCTCCCCGCTTGTCTTCGAGCGCTTCGAGCAGCGCGGTCTCCTCTCCCAGGATATAGCCGCCAGGGGAGATGAAGATCTCGATATCGAAGCTGAATTCGGAGCCCTGAATATTCTTTCCAAGCCAGCCGCCCTTGTACGCGGCGGCCAGCTCAGCCTCGAGGGCCTCGCGAGCCAACTCGTACTCATGCCGCAGGTAGACGATTCCTTTTCCCGCTCCGATCGCCGCCCCGGCCATCATCATGCCTTCGAGCACGAGATGCGGGAGCTGTTCGAGGATCACACGGTCCTTGAAGGTGCCCGGCTCGCTCTCGTCCGCGTTGCAGACGACGTACTTCGGGTCGGCTGTCTCTTTTCGGACCAGTTCCCATTTGAGCCCGGTAGGAAAACCCGCGCCGCCCATTCCGCGCAGTCCACTATCCTTCAGCGCGGCGATCAGCTCGGCGACAGGGTCCGGGTCGTGGTCGGCCGCGAGCAGCTGTCCGAAGGTCGAGTAACGCTCGCCTCCACCAGCGTAGGGGTCGCAGCGCCATTCGCGAACCGCCGCGGGGCGCGCCGTGACCCCACCGTTGGTCAGCGCGCCCACGAGGTCCGACAGGTCTGCTGCCTGAGCCGGAGTGCCATTCACCCGGACGGCAGGAGCCAGCTCGCAGCACCCGAGGCACGAAGCTTCCTCGACCGCGATCTCGCAGTCCTCGCCGAGAGCACCGCGGAGCCGCTCAGCGAGTCCATCGGAGCCACCGAGATGGCAGGCCATGTCCCGGCACACCAGAACCTCGAGCTTGGGGGGAGGCGCCGTCCGAAAATGTGGATAGAAAGAAACTATTTCCTGGAGTCTATACAGGGGGGTCTGCAGCCCGGCGGACAGTTCGCGAAGCGACTCGCGGCTCAGATGTCCGCGCTCTGCCTGCAGTTCTTCGAGTTCGTGGATCAGACTCATGCACCCGCTCGATCAGTAATTGGCATGCACAGAAGACGCGCGGAGAAACTAATACGGAGGGGGACGAGCCGCGACGAGCCGCATACATCGTCTCTATCATCACACCCTCCCCAGACTAATAGTCCTGCCCTATGCTCATAATTAAGGGTGCTCTGCCCAGGCCGTTTCGGACCCGTTCCGATCCGCCGCCACGCAACCGTTTTCCAGAAGATCGTGTCCCACGCAGTGACAGGCGGTAAACGCAGTCCTCCTAACGGGGGACCCGCGCGCGGAAGACATCCTGCTCGAGATTTTGACGCAGTAGCGCTCCAGAGTCTCGGGTCATTGCTCGGAGGGGACAAACAATGACAAGCAATCGCAGGTACAGATGGCTCTCGGGGCTCATCCCGAGCGTGTTGGCTCTTACGGCGGCGCCGGTGGTCGGACAGACCGTCCAGGAGATGGAAGCTGCCGTGCGAAGCGCGCCCGACGGATCTGTGGAGATGGCCCGCGGCGGCTAGGTGCCTATGGACGCGTCCGGAGCGGCCGGCCATCGAGGTCAGGCGGGAAGGGTACCCCCGCCAGGTCCGCAAGCGTTGGCGCCACGTCTGCCGTCGAGACTCTGTCGTCGCTCAGCCCCGGCTCCACTCCGCCGCCCATGAAAATCACGGGCACGTGCCGGTCGTACCAATAGGGCGACCCGTGGTCCGTTCCCTTTTCATAGTAGCCGAGCAGGGTGCCGGGCCGGAAGATCAGGGCCAGCTTCATGGGGCCGAGATCGTTGGCGAACCGGCCCGAGAAACTACTGTTCCTGATCAGCACTCCAAGGTCTCCATTCAGGCCCGGTAGATTCTCGCTCAACTCACGAAGGTCGGCGTCGAGGTCCGTCTGGTCGCCCGCCGCGTCTGCAAGAAGTCGCTCCGCTGATACCACCCGCTCGATCCATTCGAACCGTTCCAGCCCCTCGGCGAGGCGATCGATAGCATCGGCTTCACCGTCAGCAAGAATCTCGTCCCGCAGTGCCCGAGCCGATCGTATCTGCGCCCGTTCGACCCGGTGTGCTTCGAGCCCATTGTCCCAGCGACGCTCGGGAAGCGGCAACACTCCGTGGTCAGCCGAGAGGGCCAGTACCCAGCCGCCCGGTCCCGCAGCGGTGTCCAGCACGTCCAGCAGCTCTCCGAGCAGCCGGTCGAGGCGCATGAGGTTGTCGAGCACCTCCAGACTATGCGGGCCGAAATCGTGCCCGATCTCGTCCGTCGACGACAAACCGAGTGCCAGATAGTCGAGCGTCCCGCGTCGTCCGAGCTCGAGTTCCGCGATCGCCTCTCGCGCCAACGCCAGCACGGCTTCATCTGGGAACGGAGAGTCCACCCACCATTCGTGGAGCTCCGGGGTGGTGTTGTCGTCGACCTCGTCCGCCATTACGTGTGGGAAGGTGGCGATGCCGCGGTCCCCTTCTCCCGGAAAGGAGTCAGGGCGCGCGAATGCCTGCTGCTCGGATGACAGCTCCAGGTCCCACTTCGACCTAACGAAAGAAGGCATCGAGTTGTCGTTGAAGCGCCGTACCCAGTCCGGCAGAGACCGGCGGTAGTAACGAGAGGTGACGAACTTCGTCTCGCCAGGAGCTGTCCAATACACATGGCCCGTCGTCCTTCCGGCCATGGGGATCGCCGCCCGATCCTTCCGTGAGATCGACACGACACGTGCGTGGCGATCGGCTGCCTCAATCCAGTCGGCAAGTCCGCTTCGCGCCAGATTCGCAGGCGAACGTCCCATTTGTCGTGGCGCACTGACTCCCACTAGCGGAGACTCGGAATCGCCGACCGCGTACATCTCGAACCAGCCCTCCGCACCCTCCTGCCACCAGTCGTTGGATACGATCCCGTGGCCGCAGGGGTAGGTACCTGTGGCGAGCGTGGCGTGTCCAGGGGCGGTCTTGGTCCAGGCGAACCGGTGCTCAGCTTGTGTGTAGCGGAACCCCTCGTCCCGGAGCCGGCGAAGCCCACCGGTGAACAGGCTGTCGTACTTCTCTAACTGGTCCGGGAGCAGTTGGTCGACGGAAACGAGCACAACGAGACGCACCGGATGCGCCCTCGGCGCGGGCGGCGGCTCGCACGCCGCGGGCGCCGCGGCTGCGGCTATCAACGCACAGACCGCCACCCGCCGCGAGCTGGCTTTCGACGGCCAGCGGGCGAACCGGCAGCGCAACCAGGCCGAGATCAGAAGTAGCCCGTCAGATTGAGACCCAGATAGTCTTCGTCGATGGTGCGGAATTGTCCCATTGGAGAGGGACCGAAGTGCCCCTGCAGTTCCAACCGGAACAGCATGCGCGTCACCCGGAAGGCAGATCCAAGCACGCCGGTCCCGGCCACGCGGTCGGTCAGGTTGGAAGTCTCGAAGTGAACGGCGGCGTATGGCCAGATCGGCCGGCTCTCGGCTCCGAGACCCTCATCCCATTCGGCGCCCCAACGGTACGCGATCCCCTCGACGGCATCGCTGGACCACATGTTGAGATCGGTGCCGGCGTACAGCCGAAGCACATCCGCAAACCGCCTGCCGACAAGCAGTTCGAAGCTATTTCGCCCGACCTGCACGTTGGCTCTTGGGAAGCGGGCGAGGAAGTCGTCGCCGACATGCGAGCTCACGTGGAGGAGCTCGATCAGCACGTCCCACTGCTTGTGGCGAATCGTGAGGGGGGCTCCGACGCGGAAGTCCGAGTTGATCAGGTCGCGCTGACCCACCTCGAGCGCAAAGCGCGAGAATGCGGCCAACTCAAAGCCCAGGACTACCTCGGGGCTGGCTCCGTCGGCTCTGGGGAAGCGGACCACCGGAAGCCGGTGTCCCACCACCACGATGCCCTCTAGGTTGGTGCCCTCGAACTCTCCCGTGTTGTCTCGGTTGGCCCAGATCAGAGCGCCGCCGAGGTCCACCTCCTCCGGCCGCGCGATGACCGGACCGAAGGCGAACGCCTCCGGAAACCACACTGCCCGCTCCTGAGCCCAGGCTGGTCTGGCAAACACGCCACTCGCTGTTCCGCTCGCCATCACGACCACCACCGCCATCCCCCATCCTGTCGAGCTGCGCATGGCGCTCCTTTCCGAGCTTACTTGTGCGAAGCGTAGAATGTGGGGAGTGTAGGAACCGGCCACAACGCAAGGAGATGTAACAATTGAGCAACCGTATTGGCGTTCGATTGCGATGGTCAGGTATCTGAGCCGCCGGCTGCGCCGGTGAGCAGGCGAGCCAGATCGCGGGCTCGCCCCAGGGGGTCGCTCGTAGAGTGGCTGCTCGGACAGGACCTGCTCCGAGGTCCGTTCGTGTTCACGGACTATTGGGCCAGCGTGCTCCGGTTTTCCCAGAGCCGCGCGGAAGAGATGGAGCAGACAGGTCTGATCGACCGGGGTCTGTTCCGCCTCGGTCTGGACCGGCCCGATCTGGAGCTGCCCCGAATTCGCTACTATCTCCTGCTGTTTCTGATCGGCCCGTTCGTGTTTCCTCTCCGCACGTTTCGCCGTATGGGCAAGTACCGCATTCGCTTCCGCAGTGAGGTCTGGGACGATGTCTGGGAGGCGCTGAAGGCCTATCGGCTGAGGATCGTGTCACAGAGTTCCGGCTCAGCCGCGGAGACGGGCCGCGTCGATGTGTTCGCAGGCGGCAAGCAAGATCACAGCGGCGAAAATCTAGCGTGCGATGTAATCGACCCGTACCTGATTTCCGGCTTCTCCAGCCTGTTCTACGCGGCCTATAAGCTCCCTTTCGCGGCCCTGATCGCGGCACTACTCACCGCTCTGCTTGTCGTCGCTGTGAACATGATCGCGGTGCTGCACCCGCTGGCCGACGAGCTTACTCTTGCCGCTCCGATCCTGGTGCTCGTTCTCTACCTGATCTTTCGGGACTGGAGTACGAGCATCCTCGGATCGCTGCCGGCGGTGCTGGTCGTCTACCTGGTTGGCATCGTGCGCATGGATCCCACCCGGGACTGGCTGCAAATCGCACTCGCACTCGCTGGTTTGCTGGCGGTATTCTTGATCATCGACTGGTTCTTTCTGCCGCGCCCGGTGCCGCCCGTGCTCATGCTGTACACGAAGAGCGGGCCGGGACGGACATACGAGCGGGAAGGCGATGCGCCGTACTGGCTGGAGGGCGAGGCCTACTGGGTGTGGCGCTATCTCATGCTCACGCCGGCGGAGCTGAACAAGTTCTGGGAGCGGGACTGGGAGCGGGTCGAGCTGTGGATTAGGGCCGACGGCGAGGATGCCGGGATGCTGGAATGGGTCGTGACCGATGGTCATTACCGCGAGCTGTGGCATCCGACGGGCGAACTGGGAAGTCCGGCCTCCCTGTCCCGGCTGCGTCAAGACGCCCGAAAATGCCGGGATGAACACGTACCCGGGTTCTGGCTGCTCGAGGCGGATGCCGATCCTGTGGTGCACACGCCTTTCTTCCGCGTGCTCTCGTTTCTGCCGGATGGGGAGGGTATACCGGTGCATGGCGTCGGCCATCTGGCCCGAAGCCTGTTCTCACCGATTCGGCGCCACGACCCGGAGCCGTACCGAAAGCGGCTCGACCGCCTGCGCCTGACGCACGGGATCGACGTACTTGAAGACATACCGGAGCTTGTGGCGCACCTTACCGCCCGGTACCTACTCTCACAGCCCTGGCGCTACTGGCGTTATCCGCTGGGCGCGAACCGGCGCCGCGAGACCCGCCTGTACGATTTAGTGTCGTCAGAGAGCGCCCCGCTGGCGGCAGATCCCGAGCTTCAGATCAAGCAGGGGGAGTATTGACCTACCAGGACCTAGATGCACGTCTGATTCGTGCGCTTCAGGCCGACGCGAGGCGCTCCAACCGCGCACTGGCAGTCGACCTCGGGGTTTCGGCGAGCACGGTCGGCAGCCGGCTGCGCGATCTCGAGGAGCGCGGCGTCATACGTGGCTACCGGCCTGACGTGGACTACAGTCGGCTCGGCTTGGGCCTCATCGCGATCACGCGGATCCGTGCCCGCGGCGATGCGCTCCCCGGAATCGTCGAGGCGCTCACGGCGCATCCACACCTCACGCACGTGTATGAGATCACGGGCGAGTTCGATGTCATGGTCATCGGGAGGTTCACGGACGAGACGCAGATGAACCAGGAGATCAAGAGTATGCTCAGGCTGGAGGGCATCGAGGGCACCAACACATCCCTGGTTCTGGCCGCCCCGAAGGAGCAGCTCGACGTCGAAATCTAGCGCACTGGCGGGTGGTTCGGCGGAGCCGGCAGTGTCAAGCGCGGTCACGTTGTCCGAGCTGAGTACCGCGGTGGCAGCCTGCCGACGCTGCCCCCGGCTCGTCGCATGGCGCGAGGAGGTGGCCGCCAAGAAGCGTGCCTCCTTCCGCGATGAGACGTACTGGGGCCGACCGGTTCCGGGGTTTGGGGACCCGTACGCGTGGCTGCTGATCGTGGGACTCGCTCCGGCCGCGCACGGCGCCAACCGGACCGGCCGCATGTTCACCGGAGACCGGTCGGGCGAGTGGCTCTACCGCGCGCTGCACCGAGCGGGCCTGGCCAGCCAGGCCGAGGCCGAAAGCAAGGGCGACGGCCTCACGCTCTCCGGTACCTACATCACAGCGTCCGTGCGCTGTGCCCCGCCCGCCAACAAACCGACCGCCTCAGAGCGCGCGGCGTGTCGCCCGTGGCTGGAGCGCGAACTCGACCTGCTGACGAATGTGCGCGTGATTGTCGCGCTGGGCGGCTTCGCGTGGCAGAACGTGTGGGCGCTCCTGAAGGATCGAGGTCTACGGGTACCGACACCGAGGCCGAAGTTCGGTCACGGAGTGGAGGTGAGGCTGGAAGCTGCTTATTCAGACTCGGAGGTCAGCTCGGCTGGCGGCCCTGGCGACGAGAAAGGCCTAACAGTGATTGGTTCATACCACCCCAGCCAGCAGAACACGTTCACCGGGACGCTGACGGAGCCCATGTTCGACGCCGTGTGGGCACGAGCGATTAGCCTGATGTCGTAGCGGTCGGCCAGCGGGTGAGGACCGCGATTCCGGCGTCAGAACGCCGATTACCTCGTGAGGACGGCGATTTTGGCTCGGATCTCGGCTTGTGTCTCATCGTCCCATGCCGCCAGGTCCTGGCGGGCGGGAACAAACGGGTACACGGCGGCAGTCGCGAAACGCCTAGTCACGGGGACCGTCGCTCCACATGCGATGGGATATTAGCCAGGTGCCTTCTTCTGTCCTCTGGAAGATAGAAAGGTACTCTCCCAATCCCGTGTACTCGGCCCCTTCGTAGTCAAATACGAGCTCGAAGGATCCCCTGACGAAGGCCATGTCACCGGATCCTCCCACCTCGTGCTGGACCTGATCCAAGCGCGTCACTGTTGCCGGCGGGGAACCGGCAGGCCACCAGAACTCTCGTATGGCCTCCGGGCTTTCGGAAGCCAGATTTCCGGAGGGCACGATCACGGCGTCCGCGGTCAGAGTAGCCATCACCTGTTCAGGACTATTGGTCAGCCAAGCGGACGCGTATGCATCGTCGGCAGCCCTCACGGCTGCCAGATCATCTCCGGACAGAGCGCTGCCCGGCGGAGGGGAGCAGGCGGCGCCAGCCAGCACCATAAGCCCGACCAGCCCGATCCCGGTTCTCAGTCCTTCCTGCCAATCTCTAGCATGCGTTCGAGAGCTGAAAGCGCGCGGATCCGGATGTCCTCCGGCACTTCGATCTCGTATTTCAGCTCCCTTAGCGACGCCAGCGTCTTCTCGAGCGTGATCTGCTTCATGTGCGGACAGATCGTGCATGGCTTTACGAAATCGAGTTCCGGGTGTGCCTCCTGCACGTTATCCGACATGCTGCACTCGGTGATCATTATCACGCGGGGACTGCGGGCCTCATCCAGGTAGTCGATCATGGCCGTCGTCGAGCCGACGAAGTCCACCTCCGCGATCACCTCAGGCGAGCACTCCGGGTGGGCGATCACCTCGATGCCTGGGAACTGGGCCCGATAGGCCTTGATCTCGTCCACCGTGAACTGCTCGTGGACCATGCAGCGGCCATGCCAGGTGATCACGTCCACATCGGTCTCTGCCGCCACGTTGCGTGCCAGATATTCGTCCGGAAGAAAGATCACCCGGTCCGTCCCGAGCGACTCCACCACCGCGACAGCATTGGCCGAGGTGCAGCAGATGTCCGTTTCCGCCTTGATGGCTGCGGGTGTGTTCACGTAGGTGACTACGGGCACTCCTGGGTAGCGCTCCTTCATGAGCCGGACGTCTTCGGGCTCGATGCTCTCGGAGAGAGAGCAACCGGCATTCAGGTCCGGTATCAGGACGGTGCGACTCGGATTGAGGATCTTGGCCGTCTCCGCCATGAAATGGACGCCGCAGAAAACGATTATCTCAGCGTCGGATTCCTTGGCGATCTGTGACAGGCCCAGGGAGTCCCCCACGAAATCCGATATGCCGTGAAAGATCTCCGGCACCATGTAATTGTGGCCAAGGATTACTGCGCCGCGTTCCTTCTTGACTCGATTGATCTCGGCGATCAGAGGCGCATGCAGCTCCCACTCGAACCGCGGGATGCTCTGCTCCACCTTCGCATAGATATGGTCAGTCGCGGCAGCGACTTCGGGTGTATATTCCAGCGTGGCCGGCATCGGCTTCTCCTTCTATCCTCTCACGGGGCGACACGCGCCCTCGTTGGTTCCGGGTAGTAGTTTAAAATACAAGAATGTTCCGTTTCGCGCGCTTATCTGGCCACCGCCTGCCGCGACGCAAGCAGGCTCAGAAGCGTCAACTCCAGGAGTCGATGAACCACACCGGTCCAGCAGCCCGTCACGCCGAGCTTTGCGAAGAGATTCGGCGACATGACTATCGATACTACGGGCTCGATTCTCCCGCGATCTCGGATGCCGCGTATGACAAGCTGCTACGGGAACTGCGTGGACTCGAAGACGCCCAGCCGGAGCTGATCACACCGGACTCTCCCACGCAGCGGGTGGGCGGGGCTCCGCTGGATTCGTTTCCCACCGTAGAACACGCCGCCCCCATGATGAGCCTCGATTCCGACGTCGAGGAGGAGGCGCTGCGCCGCTTCGACCAGCGGGTCCGGGACGAACTCGGCGACGAGAGAGCGACGTATGTGGTCGAGCCGAAACTGGACGGGCTCTCGATCGAGCTTGTGTACGAGCGCGGGTCGCTCACGCGGGCTTCGACGCGCGGCGATGGAGTGCGGGGCGAGGGCATCACCGAGAACGCCCGGACGATCGCGGCGGTCCCGCTGCGGCTGCTCGCGGGCGGGGAGCCGGCGCCAAAGTTCCTGGCCGTTCGCGGCGAGGTCATCATTCGCTGGGACGCGTTCGAAGCGCTGAACGCCTCGCTCGTCAGGGAGGAAAAACCCCCTTTCGCCAACCCCCGTAATGCCGCTGCGGGCTCGCTGCGGCAGCTCGATTCCCGCATCACCGCCACTCGTCCGCTGGATCTGTATGTGTACGATGTCCTGGCTGCCGACGGGTTTGATCCACGGTCGCAGTGGGGCGTGGCGGAGACGCTGCGCGGCTGGGGATTCCCGGTGACCGACTTGCTTGCCCGGTGCTCCACGGCCGAGGAGATACTCGCGTACCACGCGGACATTTCGGCCCGGCGCGACTCGCTCGGCTTCGAGATCGACGGGATCGTGGTCAAGCTGGACGATATCGCGGGCAGGGCGGAGCTCGGCGAGACATCCCGGCATCCGAAGTGGGCCTTCGCCTACAAGTTCCCGCCGCGCGTGGCACAGACGCGGGTAGAGCGGATTTTCGTCAGCGTCGGTCGGACGGGTGTCGTAACACCGGTCGCGGCGCTCGAGCCGGTCGAGATCGGCGGTGTGACGGTGAGCCGCGCTTCGCTTCACAACCGCGAGGAGGCGAAGCGAAAAGACGTGAGGGACGGTGACCTGATCCGCGTGCAGCGCGCCGGGGACGTCATCCCGCAGGTGCTTGGTTGGGTCGAAGAGCCGGGCCGGGAGCGGGCGTCTGAGTTTTCCATGCCTTACATCTGCCCTTCATGCGAGACCGATCTAGTAGAGCGCGGACCCTTCACTGTCTGCCCCAACCAGTTCGGCTGTCCGGCCCAGCTCGTCGGCCGCCTGCAGCTGTTCGGGTCGCGTTCTGCTCTCGATATCGAAGGCCTGGGCGAAGAGACGGCGCGACTTCTTGTTGGTGAGAAGCTCGTGAGCCGGGTGCCTGACCTGTTCGACGTGTCTGTCGAGAGCCTGATGGCACTCGACGGTTTTGCCGAAATATCGGCCGGGAATCTGGTCGCGGCGATCGAGCGGGCCAGGCATGTGCCCCTCGACAGATTTCTGGTCGCGCTGGGCGTTCCGGAGGTGGGAGTCGCCGCCGCCCGCGATCTGGCCGTGCATTTCGGGTCTATCGAGGCGCTGCGTGCTGCGACCGACGAGGAGCTGGTGGCCGTTCATGGCGTCGGTCCGCGCATGGCCGAGCTGATCACGGCGTTCTTCGCCGAGCCGCATAATCGCGACAACCTGGAGCGCCTTCTGGGGCACATGGAGATCCAGCAGACGGAGGCGCGGCCCTCATCCGGACCTTTGAGCGGAATGACGTTCGTTCTCACCGGCGGCCTGTCCGGGTTCTCGCGGGCCGAAGCAAAACGATCCATAGAAGCATTGGGAGGCCGTGTGTCCTCTTCCGTGACGAGCAAGACGGATCGGGTCGTGGCCGGCTCCGATCCCGGATCCAAGCTCGCCAAGGCGAAGGCACTCGGCATTGAGATTCTGGATGAGCCTGCGTTCGTCGAGCTGCTCGCGGAGGACGACGCGGTGGCGGGCTCGGGTGGCGGGCAGAGCGACTCTGAACCGGCCGAAGGGAATTCGTAGTGGAAAACATCGCGATCGCGCGGATCCTCACGGACGTCGCCGACCTGCTGGAGATCCAGGGCGAGATCAACCCGTTCCGCATCCGGGCCTACCGAAACGCAGTCCATACCGTCCAGGAGCAGGGCCTGTCGCTTCGAAAGCTCGTCGAGGATGGAGAGGACCTGACCGAGCTTCCGTTCATCGGCAAGGACATGTCGCGCCACATCACGGAGCTGGTCCAAACGGGGAAGCTGACCGTGCTCGAGGAGATCGAGGCCCAGGTGCCGCGCTCGCTGATCGAGCTCAAACGGCTACCGGGCGTAGGACCCAAACGAACTCGCCGGCTCTGGGAGGAGCTGGGCGTCACTACGGTGGACGAGCTGGAAGTCGCTGCATCCGAGGGGTTGGTGGAAGAGCTCGACGGGTTCGGAAAGAAGACGCAGGACAGGATTCTCGAAGGGATCGAGCGCTCGCGGAAGCGGCTGGGCCGGTTCCGCCTGGGTGATGCGGATCAGTACGTGGAGCCGTTGCTCGAATACCTGCGGGGCGAGCCTGCGGTACAGAGGGTCGAGGTGGCCGGGAGCTACCGGCGCCGCAAGGAGACGGTTGGTGACATCGACCTGCTCGTGATCGCCGACGATCCGGATCCGGTCATGGAACGATTCGCCTCGTATCCGCAGGTCGCCGACGTGGACAAGGCGGGAGGCACCCGCGGTACGGTGCACCTCGCCTCGGGCCTCCAGGTCGATCTCCGGATCCTGACCGCGGAAGACTACGGCGCGGCGATGGTATACTTCACGGGCTCCAAGGAACACAACATCACGCTGCGGCAGCGGGCCCTGGAGCGTGGGCTGAGCATCTCTGAGTACGGCGTGTTTCGGCTCGCAGACGACGGGGACGACGACTCCGAAGTGAGCACTACGGGCCGTCAGCTGGGCGAGCGCGTGGCGGGCCGGACGGAAGAGGATGTGTATGAGGCCGTCGATCTGCCGTGGATTCCGCCGGAGCTGCGCGAAGAACGCGGTGAGTTCGCACTGGCGGACGGCGGAGGGCTTCCCACTGTACTTGAGCTATCCGAGATCCGCGGAGACCTGCACATGCACTCTACGTGGTCGGACGGGAAGAATTCGATCGAGGAAATGCTGAACGCCTGCGCGGAGCGCGGCTACGAGTACTTCGCGATGGCGGATCACAGCAAGGCTCTTGCTATGACCGGCGGCATGGATGCGGCCAAGCTGCGCCTCCAGTTGGAAGAGATCGAGGAGATTGTGGGGCGCCGTTCGGAGATCAAGTTCCTAAGAAGCATGGAGGTGGACATTCTGGCCGACGGGTCGCTCGATCTCGAAGACGAAGCGCTCGAGCTGCTGGACCTCGTGGTGATCAGCGTTCACTCACGCTTCGCACTCCCTCAGGCGAAACAGACGGAGCGGCTGGTGCGCGCGGTGCAGCACCCGCTGGCCAATATTCTCGGTCATCCGACCGGCCGAATCATCAACCGGCGGGATGCCTTCGATGTGGATCTTAGCGCTGTCCTGGAGTGCGCGGCCGAGAACAAGGTGGCCGTCGAGCTGAACGCCAACCCGGCCCGGCTCGATCTTAAGGACACGGACCTCATGCAGGCCAAGCGGCTCGGCGCGAAGGTCGTTATCAACACGGACGCGCACCGGATCTCCGACCTGGATCTGATGCACTACGGAGTGGAGCAGGCCCGGCGAGCGTGGTTGAGCGCCGATGATGTAGTGAACGCATGGCCTATGCAGGACATGCTGGCGTATTTCTAATTAACTAAACCAGTTGGCCGGAACGAAAGAAAAACAGGTGGATGTTACGGGGAGAACCGGAACCCAAGTTCTAAGCTTCCGCCGGGACCGGGCCGATCCCAAGCCGGAGGTCCTCGAGCGGCACCTCCGCCCAACGAGTGGATTTGATGTAGGAACCGGCGAAACCGCCCACGAGAGCGCCGGTAAAGGATCCGCAAAGACAGCCGCCGAGTCCAGCGAGGGGGTCGTCGAGTGAATCGGCGGTGAGTTCGGCGATTGCACCACCGATTCCGCATCCGAGAAGGAATCCCAGTGCCGCACCGGTGACCCCATGTCCTACTGTCCCGTCGGCGACGGCCAGCGTTCGGATCGAGTCGGTGGCAATGCGGTAGGGCTCGCCGGACCTCTCGCGGGAGATCGTGAGCCAGCCGCCTGCCAGCTCCGTTACCGTCCCCTTCCGATACGAACGGAAGTCGTGCCGTGTGACTCCCAGCGGGCGGATACGGACCAGATCGCCCATACGGAGGGTGGTCTCCGGCGTAGCATCTTCCTGCGCCTGAAGGTCGGAAGGTGCGAGAGCGATTCCCAGCAGGAGCAGCCCGAGAAGCGACGCCGCGGCAGCGGCCGCTTCGGCGGCCCTGGTTGCGAGCCCTTCTACTGCTCGGCGCCGGCGCCGCCGCGCGCGCATGTTACCCGGTTTCCTGCCTGTACTCGGCGGCAATACCCCTCTTGGCCATTTCTGCGAGATAGAATTCAGTCGGGATTCCGGTGTCGGGCGGCATGACGCCGGTCGCGTCGATGACGTCGCGGCCCATCATCAGGCCAACGACGGCCAGGGTGAAGCCGGTGGTCCGCCCCATAGCCGTGATCCCGGCCTCTTCATCTTCCCTGTCCAGGAGATTCCAGGTGTGGGTCACGCGGCTCCCGTTCTTCTGGCCGGTCACAACTACGCGCAGCGCTACCAGATCCGGCTCATCCGGCCGTGTGAGAAGCGGTTTCACGGCCGCAATGAAGGCGTCTCGAGGCACGATCGACTGACCCTTCACATCCACGGCCTCATCGGATAGCAGGCCCATCTCTCGGACGTTCCGCATGAGGTCGGCGTGGCCTGGGTAGCGCAGTGTCTTGTACTCCAGACGGTCCACCTTGCCCTCGTAACGCCAGGGGAGAATCGAGGCGCCGCCGCCCGTATGGAACGCTTCCAGTGTGCCGAGGCCATTGAACTCGAGCGCTTCGATCTCCGAGAGAGCCCCGATCTCGGTCCGCTTCCCGTCGCGGATAATGGCCGAAGGCGTCGTGTAATAATCGAGCGTACCCTCCAGAGAGTAAACGACCTGATAGTTCAGGGGCGGAACGGGATTCTGGGGCAGTCCGCCCACGTACATCTTGGCGCTATCCACCGAATCGAGACGGCGGATTCCCTCTGCGGCCAGGACATTCGCGAGTCCAGGAGCCAGTCCGGCGTCCGGGATGACGCTGACTCCGGCTTCCTTCGCCGAGCTGTCGAGGTCAAGCTGTTCGAACAGAATCTCGGTATTGCCGCCGAGGTCGCTGTAATCGCACCCGTTCTCGATAGCCAGACGCGCCATGGTTCCGTTGAAGTAGTACGGAGCGGCAGACAGGACGACATCGTGTTCCGACATCAAATCGGCTACGGCAGCGCTGTCGCTGAAGTCCACCGTGGCCTGCCGGAGACGCGGGTCGCCAGGGAGAAAAGAGGCGCCTGCGTTTTCTCTGAAGTCTGCAAGCGTTACGCGCTCCACGTCCGATTGTCTGAGGAGGTCGTACGCGCAGGCAGAGCCCTGGAGGCCGCCGCCCAACACCAGAAATCTCATGTCGCTCCCTATATGTGAAGTCTACTGAATTGATGAGGCCGGGTTGAGTTGGGCCAGAATATACTGCTGTGCAACATAGCCGACAGAGTGTTTCGCTAGGGTCGCTCCGCCGCTCGTGCGACCGCTAGTACAGCCGCTCGTGCGACCGCTAGTACAGCCGCTCGTGCGACGGACGGGTGGCCCCGGCCTGGCCGATCAGATCAGCGACCGGATAGCGGCGCGGATCCTGGACTGCGAGTTCCAGGTGGGAACTAAGCTTCCGGGCCAGCGGGAGCTGGCACGGAGGCTACAAGTAGATCGTCGCACCGTGGGCCTGGCCTATCGCCGCCTGGCCGGCCGGGGGCTGGTCGAGGTGCGGGCGAGGAGTGTGGCCCTGGTCGGCGCGCCGGCTCCGGCGCAGCACGACTCTCAGGCCAGAGGCTCGGCCGCGGCCGACTGTTTGTTCGGCGCTCTCGTGGAAGCGTATCGCGACGGTATATCCACTCCGGAACTCGTTGGCGCGGTGGAAGCCTGGTGCGCGGTCATTCGGGAGCGGCGGGTCGCTCTCAAGTGTCTGGAGCCCGAACTCGCGGAACACATCCGAGGTGAACTGGCAGCCGCTCTGCCCGGGGTAACCTTCACGGGCGGTGATGAGCCCGGCACGAAGCCTGAACTGGGGCTCCCAGTGGTTGTCGTGCTCGGCGACGTGCCCGATGCTATTAGGGCGCCCGATGTTGCCGACGCACCGGATGAGTGCGGCGGTGCTACGAACCCCGGCCAGCTCAACTTTCTCGCCAGCGTGCCACTCGTGCGGCTGCACCTCGGGCTCAGCCGGACGGCTCGAGTTGCTCTCTGCGGCTTACGGGACGGTCAGGTTGTCGCTGTGATCTCCCGGAGCAGGGCCGTCCGCCACCTGGTGCGCAGAGCCGTCTCAACGCTCACCGAGTCCACGCTCGGATTCACCGCGGCCGATCCCAGAGATGACGAGGCGGTTCTACGAGCTCTCGCTCTCAGCGAGCTAGTTCTGGGAGAGGTTCAGCAAACGCTGACTCAGCGCGCCGGATTCAGGGGCCGGTGTCTGTCGCTGAAGCTTGTCGCGCCCTTTTCGATACAGGCAATTCAGGACAGGTTAGGGGGGCGAATGGAACCTTGCTGCGCTACAAGGCAGCGCCTATAATCGCAGCCCCGCCAGCAGGCGGTGGTCGCTGGCCCGTGGTGTAATTGGCAACACGCTTGGCTCTGAACCAAGAAAGTCCAGGTTCGAACCCTGGCGGGCCAATTCTCAGCGTGACCTTGGAGGGGTGGCCGAGTGGCTTATGGCGATGCCCTGCTAAGGCATTGGGTGGAAACGCCCGCGTGGGTTCGAATCCCACCCCCTCCGTTCTAATTGACATTCTAGTAAGCATTCGGCCTGGCCGAGTGCGTTCGGACGGGTGGCCGAGTGGCTTAAGGCGCACGCCTGGAAAGCGTGTGGGCGCGAAAGTGTCTCGTGGGTTCAAATCCCACCCCGTCCGCTCAACTCGACCCGGCAGCGCTAGCCGACAGCGATCGCGGCGCAAGTCACGGAGGGGTGGCAGAACGGCAATGCACCAGTCTCGAAAACTGGCGCCCTCACGGGCTTGAGGGTTCGAATCCCTCCCCCTCCGCTGAACTTACAACGTTTCCCACATTCTCCCATCGCCCGATGGGAACCGATTTGGGAACAGAAACAGTAGTAAGCGAGCAAACTGCACGTCCTTACGTTCACCAAAATATACGATGGGGGCACCCATGGGGGTGTCGGCACTCAGGGAGCGAT
>JAZGCO010000111.1:0-4083 GCA_036476995.1 Gemmatimonadota bacterium | reverse complement strand
TACGGGGCAGCGAGCCCGTACGGACGGCATACGGAAAACGCCACCATTGATGCGATTACGCAGCAGGATCTCATCGAATTTCACGCCCGTTATTACCACCCCAACCACATCATGCTGGGCGTTACGGGAGACTTCGATCGGAACGAGGTGCTGGCGGCGATCGAACGCGAGTTTGGTGACTGGCAACCGGCCGAAGTAGACCTGCCGGAAGAGTTCGAGATCTCTCCCGCCGAGGCGGGGAAGGTGTACTTCGTCGAGAAGACGGATGTTACGCAGACGAACTTCCGCGTTGGCCACCTTGGAACGACTGTGGACAGCCCGGACTACTTCGCCATCCAGGTCATGAACAAGATCTTCGGCCAGGGCATTGCGTCCCGCCTGTTCAACAAGATCCGTTCGGAGAAGGGTCTCGCTTACTCAATCTTCGGTTCGGTGGGCGCGAACTATGACTATCCGGGCGTTTTCCAGGTAGGCGGCCAAACCAAGCTGGAGTCCACAGCGGAGGCGCTGGAGGCCGTGCTGGCCGAAATCCAGCACATGAAAGAAGGCGAAGTGACGGAAGAGGAACTGAGCTACGCCAAGAACAGCTTCCTCAACTCGTTCATCTTCAACTTCGATTCACCGGGAGAGATCGTCGGCCGGCAGATGCTGTACGAGTATTACGGCTATCCGGCCGACTTTCTGCAGCAGATCCGGACGGGGATCACCGCTGTGACCACGGCCGACGTACAAGCAGCAGCCCAGCGGCACCTGCACCCGGATCAGCTGATCGTGCTTGCCGTGGGCGATCCTGAGAGACTCGACCGTCCGCTGGATGAGTTCGGAGAGATCGTAATGCTAGACGTCACGATCCCGGAGTAAGAGGCCGGCCTACCGTAGCTCCGTAAACCGGTAGACGATCACGCCGCTGTCGGGACGGTTGTCGATGTCCACGTAGCCGCTGCTGAGCAACTCGTCGAGGGTCTTCTCGACCGCCTCGAAGCTGGCGCCCGTGGCGGCCACGCCCTCCGTTACCGACACTTCGCCGCCGCGCTCCATGGCGGCCTCGAGTAGTTGGTGCTTGAGGGGTTTGACAGGCGGACCCTGAAGCCCGGCGACGGGCTGTGCGTAGCGGTTAAGCTCTCCGACCCAGCGCGGGTGGGGAAGGTATCCCTGACGGATGTTGGCTTCGCGGACCAGCCTCTTCATCGAGAACAGGTCGATGATCTGGCCGATGCCGAACAGCCCGAAGGTAAACATCCAGAGGATCCCCGACGCGTACTTCCCGAGGTAAATGCGGTGAAGGCCGGCTAGGCCGACGAACCATGCGCACCACAAGGCATAGCCCAGACCGTCGCGGTAGCCATCTTGGTCCTGAAGAGCCGGTGCCTCTGACATCATCGAATGCTGACTAGCTCCATCAAGAGCGAATGTTCGTTGGGTATACACAGTATATAGTACGACTATTCGGGCGGGCAGGTTTCGTCTTAGGCCCAGCCGCTCCTATGGTGCGGCCCGAAACAGCATAACATCTCCGTCCTGCACCACGTATTCCTTACCCTCGAGACGCATCTTGCCGAGTTCTCGTGATCGTTTCAAGGAACCAGCCTCTACGAAGTCATCGTAGGCGATGGTTTCAGCCCGAATGAACCCCTTCTCGAAATCCGTGTGTACTTCTCCCGCGGCTTCCGGTGCGCGAGCTCCAACATGCACCGTCCAGGCCCGAACCTCCTTCTCGCCCACGGTAAAGAAAGTCTGCAGTCCAAGCAGCCCGTAGCCCGCGTGAATCAGGCGGTCCAATCCGCCCGCCTCCACACCGTGCGCTTCCAGGTACTCGGCTCGCTCGGACTCATCCAGCTCGAGCACGTCCGATTCCAGCTGTGCGCAGACCTCCAGTATGACAGCCTCCGGATCCTCCGCAAGCAGCGCCTCCCCCAGGGTGCGTACCGTCTCCGCGTCTTGCCCTATCATGTCTTCTGACACGTTGGCCACGTACAGCGTTGGCTTGAGTGTGAGAAGGTTAAGAGAGCGAACCGCTTTGCGGTCGTCATCCGACAGAGGCTCAACACGCGCCGGCTCACCGGCTTCCAGCCGCTCGACGATACGGCTGAGGACGGCTGCCTCCGTCTTCGCCTCCTTGTCGCCGGTCCGCGCCCGTCGCTCCGTCCGGTCTAGGGCCCGCGACACCTGATCCAGGTCTGATAAGGCCAGTTCCAGATCGACGACTTCCCGGTCGTGCACTGGATCCTGGCCGACCCTAACCACGGAGTCATCCTCGAAGCAGCGGATCACGTGAGCGATCGCATCCACCTCGCGGATGTTCTGAAGGAACTTGTTGCCGAGACCCTCGCCCTCCGAGGCGCCCTTCACAAGCCCGGCAATGTCTACGAACTCGACCACGGTCGGGACTACGGCCGGGGGCTGCACGAGCTCGGCGATCCGGTTGAGCCGCGGGTCCGGGACCTCGACCACGCCGACGTTGGGATCGATCGTGCAGAAGGGATAATTCTCAGCCGGGACGGACACGGCGGTAAGGGCGCGGAACAGAGTCGACTTGCCCACGTTGGGCAGGCCGACCACACCTATGGCTAGCTTGGACATCTATTCGGGGTTCTCCAGTGAAGGCGCGAACATAGGGGCGAGGTCGCTTCCGCGCACCGGGCGGGTGGGCGCCTGGCCTTATGCGGGTGGTTGCCCGGCATCGCCCGTCATACCTTTTCAGGAACATGACTTCGAGCCCACGCCCGTCCCCGTTTGCCGCCGCCCGGCGGCTCGGACTCCTGAACGTCTTCTTCATGTCGTTGGCAGTGCTCGGCGTCGCCGCGTGGCTGACCTCGGTATGGCAGCACAGGCTGGACCCGGCCTTCTGGCAGCGCGACTGGTACGTAGGCTGGTCGGCGGCGCGCGGATTCCTGGATGCCGGCACTGAGGGCCTGTATTCGACCGACTTCTCCACCGGATACTTCTGGCTCTACCCGCCGTACACACTGTACGCGTGGGTTCCGGTCGCTCTGCTGGCGCCGGCTGTCGCCTACGGTCTCTTGATGACCATAGTGATCGGCGCTACGGCGGCGGCGCTCATTCTTCTCCGGCGCTCACTCCCCGCGGATGGCCGATTCGACACGTTCGCGTTGGCGGTTTTCGCCTCGTCGGCGTTCATCTCTGTCTTCGTCATGGCGCAGAACAGTGCGCTGATCCTACTTCTGGTCGCCGGAGCGCTATGGGCCCTGAAACAAGACAGAGAGATTCTGGCGGGTTTGCTCATCGGACTCCTCGGATTCAAGCCGAATTGGGTACTCGGTTTCGTCCTCTGGCTTGCTGTGACGCGGCGCTGGCGTACGCTGGGCACCACGGCAGGGGTGGGGGCTCTGATGTTGGCCTCAACCTTCCCCATGGGCTGGGGAGTCTGGGACGCCTTCCTTACGAGCAGCGAGGGTTGGCGGGCGGTTGTGATGACGACGGACGCCTATCCGCTCAACAAGCTGATCACCACGCACGCTTTCTTCCAGAGCGTTCTCGGGCTTGACAGCACTGCGGGCCATTGGGTCTGGCTGCTTACCGAGGCAGCCATCCTGGTCGCGTGCCTCCGCGTGTGGCTGCGCAGGGACAGCGTGGCTCAGCAAGTTGCCGTGACGGTTCTGGCGGCCGTCTCGGCGAACATCTACACCAACTTCTACGACTCTCTGGTGCTCGCTGTGCCGGCGGCGGTGTGGTGGATGAGCCGATCTCGCTACAAAGCAGGGGCCTGGAAGGGAATTGGGGTGGTGATCTGTGCCGCCTGGCTCCTTCTGTGGATCAGCATTTATACACCACTGTGGCCAGGGCAGCACTCGCTTGTCGGAGCCTGCGTCCTCGCATGGCTCATGCTTGAGGCGACGGTCGCAGGGCGGGGAGCGCTTCTTGCCGAGCCTGACCCGGGCTATACATTTGCCGGGCCGGATCATGGTGGGCGTAGCTCAGTCGGTTAGAGCGCCAGGTTGTGGCCCTGGAGGTCGCGGGTTCGATCCCCGTCGCTCACCTTTGGTAAGTGAAAGCCCGTTCGCTGTTTGCGGAGGGGCTTTTTCTTGTCGGCCAGCTCCGGTCGAGCAACAGTGACACTAGCAG
>JAZGCO010000110.1:0-7584 GCA_036476995.1 Gemmatimonadota bacterium | reverse complement strand
GGTGTCGGGTCCTGTTCGAACTCCCCCAACTTCTCCCCCTGTTTCAATAGCGCAACTTGCACTATCCGCAGGTCTGACGTTGCGCATCCTGCGCTATCAAAGCCCAGAAACGTGCGCAAGTTGCGCGAAATCGGCTCAGCACCGCCTTCCTACGGATCAGGAGGCTGGGGATTACCGTCGAGACTCCACTCGAGTTGACCGTCGTCCGAGCGGGACACTCGAATCTCGGCGGTGATGGCTTGCGTGCGCAAACGGATTTCGTATCCGGACCAGTCCTCGGGGACGCACGGTCGGACCGACAGCGTTTGGCCCTGTCGCTGGAGCCCGAGGATCTGTTCCATCCCGAAGCGGTACAGCCACGCGGCAGCTCCCGTATACCACGTCCAGCCGCCTCGTCCGACATAGGGCGGTGCTCCGTAGACGTCCCCCGGCACGACATACGGTTCGACTCTGTATTGTCCAGCTGCCGCCTCGGACGTGACGCGAAGAACGGGGTTGAGCATGCGAAACACGTCCATCGCTCGGTGGGACTGCCCGAGCAGGGCGAACGCCCACCCGACCCAGACAGCGGCGTGCGTATACTGACCACCGTTTTCCCGAACTCCAGGCGGATAAGCCTTGATGTAGCCTGGGTTCCGAGAAGTGCGGTCGAAGGGAGGATGGAGCAGCAAAACGAGCCTGTCCTCCGGGCGAAAGAGTAACTTCGCGACCGACTCCATCGCCCGGTTCTGCCGCTCCGGTTCGGCCCCTCCCGCGAGCACGGCCCAGGCCTGGCTGATCGCGTCGATCTTCCCCTCGCGACTCGACGAGGACCCGAGCGGTGTTCCGTCGCTATAGTAGGCTCGCCGGTACCAGTCTCCGTCCCAGGAGGTGTCTTCGATCCGGCCGATCAGTTCCTCGGCGCGGGATTGGAACAAGGCGGACTGCTCAACGTCTCCCCGCGCCTCGCACAGCGGAGCGAACTCGCGCAGGGTCGCGGCCAGAAACCATCCGAGCCAAACGCTCTCACCGTCGCCGCCGGCGCCAACTTGATCCAGTCCGTCGTTCCAATCGCCTGAGCCGATCAGCGGTAATCCTTGAGGGCCTTGTGTATCGGCCCTCCGGAGCGCCCGCAGGCAATGCTCATACAACGACTCGGGCGCGGATGAGGCCGTGTATCGGCTGTAGCGATGCTCTTCGGCTTCCTGCAGCGGCTCTGCCTTGATGAATCCAGCGACTTCCTCGAGAATCCCGACGTCTCCGGTACGATTCACGTAGGTGGCCGTGGCGTACGGCAGCCAAACCAGGTCGTCACTGCAACGGGTTCGAACCCCAACCTCGGTTTCGGGATGCCACCAGTGCAGCACGTCGCCTTGCACAAACTGGTGGCGAGCCGCAGCCAGTATGTGCTCGCGGGCGTACGAGGGTGCCAGATCTAGCAGGCTCAGTACATCCTGGAGTTGATCGCGAAAGCCGAACGCGCCTGACGACTGGTAGTAGCCGGTGCGCCCCCACAACCGAGAGCTGATCACCTGGTACGGCAACCAGCGGTTCAGCATGAGGTCCATAGCCCGATCCGGTGTGCTGACTGTTACCGAGCCGAGCAGCGTATCCCAGAATCGCTCGGTGCCCTTCCCGGCCGACCGGATCACCGAAGGACGGCTGAACCGCCGCGCCAGCTGGATCGCTGCCGACCGTGTTTCAGCCTGCCCGAGCACGAAATGTAGGGACCGGCTCGCATTGCCCGGCAGGTCGACGTGCACCTGGTAGGCTGCACACACGTCTGCATCCGACTCGATCCTTCCCGACAGTCCGGTCCGGAACAGGCCGCCTGGCTTCGCGAAATCCCCGTCCGGGCCCAGGAATTCCTTGCGGTCCGTCGTAACTCCGTGCGCCGGTTCGCTGGACGAAAGGAAGGCGTGTCGCTCACTCCCCGCCAACGAGTAAGGATTCCGGACGAGCAGGGTCTGGGTATGGCCGTCGAATTCAGGAAGCAGGTGCCGAGAGGACTCCACACGCGATGAGCCGAGAACCCACTCGGCGAAGTAGGTGACCGTGATCCGTCGGGGTCGGCGCCACTGATTGGTAAGGGTGAGCTCGGTGATCTTGACCGGGTCAGCCAGGGCACAAGAGATCTTGAGTCGCTGTTCGAGCCCGTGACTGTTTTGGCGGAATACTGCGTAACCCGCGCCGTACCGAATCTCTCTCCGCACGTCAGGGCCTGCGGGTCGCTGCGTCGCCGACCAGACCTGACCCGTTTCCTCATCCCGCAGGTATACGGCCTCTGAGATCTCGTCCAGCACAGGGTCATTCCGCCAAGCCGTGAGCCGGTTCTCGGAGCTGTTGGTCGCCCAGGTGTAGCCGCCTCCACCCTCGGTTACCAGGCAACCAAAATCTGGATTCGCGAGTACATGGGCCCACGGCGCCGGCGTGGTCTGGCCCGGGTTCAGCCGAATCACGTATTCCGTCCCGTCAGAACCAAACCCTCCGAGGCCGCAGTCGAACTCCAGCAGCTCTTCCCGATCCAGGGGCACCGTTGGCTCCGGCACGAAGGGCGAAGACGGTACGGGAACGAAGGCAGGCAAATCGGGTGGAGTTTCCTCCAGGCGGGCCAGCTGATCGGCCAGTGTGCCGTCCGCGGCGTCAAGAAAAACGGAGGAGACTGACTCGATGAAGGCCAGATCATCAGGCCGCATCTGTTCGCCAGTGAGGATGTGGATACCGCCCGGTCGCGCCAGCCAGTCTCCGCTCCCGGTCTCTTCCAAAGCAGCCCTCAGCTCGTCGCGAGCGGGCTGCGCATACCCGCTGGAGGCTAGATCCTCGAGCACGAGATCTACGGTCAGCCCTTTCCGTCGCCAGTACGCGTGTGCCCGAAGCAGTCTCCGGGCAATCTCAAGCTCTTCTGAATGCCCGAGCCGCAGAACAAGCAGGGGATGGTCGCCGGAAATCCCGAATCGCCACAGGTCCGCTTGCGGTCCTGAGCTCACTGAACGCACTGCTGCCGGTGCGCGCAGCCGGTGGCCCGCCTGGGTCAACGCCGAAAGGAGACGCTGGAAATCACGGTGCTCCGAGGGATGCAAGCCGAACGCAGCGAGTTCCTCCTCCGCCATCTGCCGCGCGCTCTCGAAAGCCCATGCACACTTCGTCAGAGATCGGTACTCTTCGATTCGCGCGAGGACCTCGTCCTCGTTTCTGCCGACCGCCGTGAGGCAGGCGAGTTCAGCAGTTGCGTAGGGAGCCAGCCTGAACTCGACGCTCACCGCCGCGATGGGATCGAGCGGAGCCCCTCGCTCACCGGACAACGCCGCGCTTCGTTGGGCAAGAGCTTCCGGCCGCAAGATGCTTCCCGTTCGGCCGAGAAAGATCTCTCGACTCAGCTCCCACGTCGGGGAGAGTCTCACGCCTTCATCACCGACCAGGGCCAGGGCCAGATAAAGACGCGGTTCTTCGGATGATCTCGGGCGCCGCCTGTACACAATGCATCCCGGGTATGCACGGTAATCTCCCTCGAGGAATAGCTTTACGTACGCCGGATGACGCGCGTCCTCGGCCGCCGGACCAAGCACGATCTCGGCATAGTTGACGGCCGCCAGTCGCCGCGTCCTGTCGCTCTCGTTCGTGATTGTGAGGCGGCGGATCTCCATATCCGCGTCGGGCGGAACCGTGATGCGCAGGTGAGAGGAGATCTGATGGTCCCGCCGATTGAGCGCGACCATGTGCGGCCAGTACTCGACGCTGGCATCCTCCGCGCGGCCACCGGTCGGCGCCCGTCCCGCGGACCACACCGCTCCGGAGTCCAGGTCGCGGAAGTACAGCCACTGTCCCTGGTACTCGCGAACCGGATCGGGCTGCCAGCGCGTAACGGCCACGTCTCCCCACGAACTGCCTCCCCCACCGCCGTCCGAGATCGTGACCCGGTAGCGTCCGTTGGACAGCGTATGGAGACTGGAAACCGTTCCGTTCGATGAGGGACTCCACGACTCGAGCACCGCCACCTGAGACACGGCCTTTGCAACCGGGCGCTCCCCGCCAGTCCAGTTGGGACGCACCGGAACCCGCCACGGGAGGCCCTCGTGAAGGAGATACTCTACGGCTGCTATCCGAGCGTCGGCGTGAAACCTACGTACGAGAATGTCATGGTTGAGCAGGTTGTCCAGCGCGGCCAAGATCATCCCTTGATGGTGCGCCATGTAGGCGCGAACCACGATCGGAGACGCGCCTGAGTCCTCATCCGAGCCGAAGTCGATGGCCTCGTACATCCCCCAGCGCCCCTTGGCGCCCAGACGGCCGAGTTCCTCCACGTTGTCGGCTACTTTCAGGGGCTCGTACGGAAGTGCCAGAAAGCTGGCGTACGGAGCGACAACCCGGCGCTCGCCGAGACCACGCCGTAGACCGAGACCAGGCACGCCGAAGGCACGATACTGATAAGAGTTCCCGCCGCCTCGCCGTCCATAGGCAGACTCCGAGACGCCCCAGGGGATGCCGTGGCGGCGTCCGAAATTCATCTGTCCATTAACGGCCTGCCTAGAGCTGTGCGCGAGCAGCGAGGTCGGCGGGGACCGCATGAAGAGCTCCGGTAGAAGGTACTCGAACATCGTGGCGCTCCAGGAAAGCAGCACAGGTGATCGACCCACAAGTCCGAACGCGCGACCGAGCTGAAGCCAGTGAGACGAGGGCAGGTCTCCCTTCGCAATGCCCACGTAGCTTGCCAGGCGCGCCTCTGACGCCAGTAGATCGTAATAATGCGGATCCAGCTCCTCCGCAGTCACGTCATATCCGATGTGAAGCAGTCGGCGAGATCGGTCGTACAGAAAGCCGAAATTCATCCCCTCGATCTGAGATGTGCACCGATCGGTGAGCTCGTCCAGACCTTCGATCAATCGCTTCGACTCAGTGGTCGAACGGGCGAGCTCCTCGCGTAGGCAGTCGCACCACGTGGCAATACGCTCCACCGTTTCTGTGTCGAACGTGCCTGCCCGGACGACCTCTTCGAGACGGGCCACATGTTCCAGCGCTTGCGACGCCATCGAGGGGATGTCGATCGCAGAAACCGGGGCGGACAGCGTATCTCGCAGATCCATCCAGCGGCTCTCGGCGAGTGACGTTTCGTGGGTCTGTGAGGTTTTCCCGCCGCCAAGAAAACCCGGGGGCTGAGCCAGGGACTCGATCCAGGGAACGAGCGCGCTTCGTTCCGCGTCCCAGAGTTCAACCTGGCGATGGAGCTGACCGAGCCAATCCCGCAGCTCGCGGATCGCGGTCGTGCTCATTAGGGAATGTTCGGCCAGTGAAACAGCACTCTCAGCGATCTCCGGCAGCACCCGTTCTCGCAGCTCCCGGCGCGACGACACACACCTCAGAGCGTTCGACCCCACCATCCGGCACACGCGGGCCGCCTCTTCCAGCAGCTCGCGCAGCCCTCGGGCCGGGGCCGTACCAGCGGTGGGGCCCGCCTCAATGAAACCCGAGAACGTACGGGCCACGTCCATCACCCCCTGGGGATCGACCGCCCGAACCACCGGCCCCCGGGCGGCGTCAAGCAATGCCCGACGGAGAACCACCAGAGCCGCGGCGTAGTTGCCGCTGTCCACGGACGAGACGTAGCGCGGCTCGAGCGGACGCAAATCTTCCGTGCTATACCAGTTCAGCAGATGTCCACGGTACGATTCGAGTCGATCTACGCTGTCGAGCACGTTGCGGACCCTTGATTCCAGCGACAGCAGACCCAGGTAGCCGAGGTCGTACGCGGCCACCAGCGAGATCAGCAGCATGCCGACGTTCGTCGGCGACGTGCGGCGCGCAAGAGCCGGATCGCGGTCCTCCTGCCAATTGTCGGGAGGGAGCCAGTGGTCCTCAGCCGTCACGAATCGGTCGAAGAACAGCCACGTTCGAAGGGCCACCTCACGGAACAGCCACTCGGTGTCCGCCGTCAGCTTGCGCTGCCGGCTGGGAATCGGGCGGCTGAGGACGAACGCCACGGCCGGCGATGCGGTCCACGCTCCGAAAAACGCTAGACACACCGCAGGCAGATCCCCGCGTGCCACCCACAGTCCGAGCGCCCCGCCCACACCCACAAGCGGCGCCGCGATCATGAGCTTCCAGTGTCCCAACATGCCCCCGCGGACCCTGAGCGCGCTGCGTGACGCGGCCTCCGGGGTCCACTCCAGCAGGTGCCGTCGCGTGACGAACAGGCGTGTCAGCGTTCGAAGAATTGCGTCCAGTGAAGTCCATGCTTCGTACGGCAGAAGGACCCCGACCAGAGCCCATCGACCGAGGTTTGCGGCGAGTCCGGCTCGGCCGTGGGAGGTGTGCTTGCCTCCTCCCTCGCCGGTTTCATCGGATCGGGCCACATGGATGAACCGGCGAGTGGCTGTTGCGGCTCCGAGAAGCGCCGGAAACCCGAGGACAATCATGGCTCCTAAACCCCAGCGCCAGGCGGCTCCGAGTCCGAGGAGCCAGCCCGCAAGGAGCATCGCCACCAGGGACGGAGTCAGTAGGCTGCGGCGGAGGTTATCCCAAATCTGCCACCTGGAGATCGACCGGAGCGGATTCGGAATCCGGGGGCCCGCGGCCGACGGCACTCGTGGCATCAGCCATGGGAGAAGCTGCCAATCACCTCGGATCCAGCGGTGTAGGCGACGCATGTAGGCCATGGGTTGGTCTGGGAAGTCCTCAAGCAAAATGACATCGCCCAGAAAGCCACAGCGTCCGTGGGCACCCTCAAACAGGTCGTGACTGAGCAGCCGGTTGTCCGGCACGCGCCCGGCCAGGCTCTCCTCGAAGGCCCGCACGTGAAAAATCCCCTTCCCTGCGTAGATGCCCTCCGCGAACAGGTCCTGGTAGACATCCGAGATCGCATGCGTGTAAAGGTCGAGGCCGGACGGAACTCGACCGAGCCACGAAAAAAGGGTCGGACGTCCCGGATCCAGAATCGTTTCCAGCCGCGGCTGGAGAACCGTATAGCCGGCCACGAGGCGACCATTCTCATCCATCAAAGGCTCGTTGAGCGGGTGGGCCATGGCCCCGATCATGCGCTCCGCAGAGCCGCGCGGGAGGCCCGTATCTCGGTCCAGTGTGATCACGAACCTGATGGCGTCGAGGCCGGCCGGAGATCCCTCCATCAGAGCCAAGCCCGTGTCATTCGAGCCCATGAGAATCCGGTTCAGCTCCAGCAGCTTGCCCCTCTTACGCTCCCACCCCATCCAGCGCCCTTCGTGCTGATTCCACTGGCGCTCCCGGTGGAAGAGGAGAAACGGAGGCTCACTTTCGCTCTGGTGGCGGCCGTTTAAGAAGCGGACACCTCGGCGGGCCTTGTCCAAGAGCTCGTCCTCTTCGGGCAGCTGCTCGAGATCCGCGTCCGGAAAGTCGGTGAGGAGCGCGAACCGCAGTCCCCTCAGCCCGGTGGCCTGATAGAGAACCTCGAGATGCTCGAGGAGTTGGTCGAGCTCGCGCTCGTCCCCGATGAGCACCGGCAGCGCGACGAGGGTCGCGCAATCCTCGGGCACTTCGTCGCGAATCCTGAGCTTCGGCAAGGAGCGTGGCGGAACCGAGTGTGAGACGATCCAGTTGAGGAGACTTCCGGCCACCGTCAGGCCGGGAACCACACCA